>CAZYYS010000374.1:0-3180 GCA_964651015.1 uncultured Verrucomicrobiota bacterium | reverse complement strand
ACGAATCCTGTTCTTGGACGTGGCTGTATGACGGACAAAAGACGGGCCGGTATTGGAGGCCCTCGATCTGGCAGAACGGAAAATTGCGCGACGATGTTAGTGAGAAGTATGGCGAGGACGTTTTCTGTGACTTTCTCATCGACTTTATCACGCGCAATCAAGCCAAGCCCTTCTTCGTTTATTATCCGATGGTGCTCGTCCACGATCCTTTTGAGCCGACGCCTGATGAAGTGAAAGCCGGCTTCGACGGTCGAAGAGTAGGCAAATCGGACGTTTCGCATTTTCCCGCGATGGTCGCTTACATGGACAAGACCGTTGGACGGCTGGTGGCTGCGCTTGACCAGCTCAAACTGCGTGAGAAAACGCTTATCCTGTTCACGGGCGACAACGGCACACCACGTCAGGTTACTTCTCGCCTGGGGGAAACGGTCATCCCGGGAGGCAAAGGCACCGTGACTCACTTCGGTTCGCATGTGCCGCTGATTGCCAGTTGGCCGGGAACCATACCGGCCGAGAGAGTGTGTAATGATCTGATTGATTTCACCGATCTACTGCCCACGCTCGTAGAAGTGGCCGCCGGTGAATTACCGCGTGGCGTTAAGATTGACGGGCGCAGTTTCGCCCCGCAACTGAGGGGCCAGACTGGTCGGCCGCGTGACTTTGTTTATGTGCAACTCGGCAATGCCAGTTTTGTCCGCGATGAACGCTGGCTGTTGCATGGCGCCGGGCGTTTTTACGACATCAACAATGATCCGTTTGAGCGAAAGGACCTGAGTGCCGAGCTGCGATACCGGAAAGAAGTCACTCGGTTGGAAAAGGCATTTCCCAACAAGTCGGCGATACGGGAGAAGCAGACTGCAGTACGCTGTGTCGAGCCAGACCAGAAAGCGGGGACGTCATTGGCAGTAGTAGTGGATAATGTTCCGTTAGTGCACACGACGCAATTTCTGCCGTTAAACGGCCGAGGTAGGATTGCGGTTGGAGGCGGCCAACAAATCAAACCGGTTTTCAAAAGTCTTTCCACCGCATTGAAAGAGGCGGGAAGTAGTATGGAGAATGTGGTCAAGCTGAACATTTATCTCAAGCAAGCGGAAATGATGCCTGACGTGGAGAGGATTCTGGCACGCACATTTGCTGGCGCTCAGAAGCCCGCGGTTAGTTTTGTGGTCGGAAATCTGACGCACCCGGAGGCGTTAATCGCGCTGGATGCGGTTGCCACTGGTTCAAAGTGGTCGGCAAGCGGCGGAGTGAAACAATTTCGTTCGACTGCGTTGCGCAAAATGAATTCGAGCGCCCACGCGGCGATCTTGCCGGCCGGAGGGAGAGTGTATGTTTCGGGGCAGGCGGAAAAGGGCGGGTTGGCGGAGGCAACACGCAAGACGCTCGAGAGTTTGGTTGTGACATTGGATCACCTGGGCTTGAAGCGGTTGGACGTTGTTCAACTCAAAGCCTTCGTTCAACCGATGTCCGAGGTGGCGGTGGCGCAAAAGGAAATCAACCAATTCTTCGGGAACGCGAACACTCCGCCCACGGTTTTTGTCGAATGGATCAGCAGTGGTTACCCAATCGAAATCGAACTCATCGCCTCATCACCGGAGATAAAGTCCGGTGACTCCGTCAATTTTATTACGCCGCCCGGTATGAAGCCTTCACCAGTTTACAGCAAAGTCGCGCGTGTAAACCACGGGAAGACTATTTTTATTTCTGGTCTGTATGGTAACAAGTCGAGCGACGCCGCCGGCCAGATTCGGGAAATCTTTGCCAACTTGGGAAATATCCTGAATCAGGTGGATGGGGACTTCAATTATCTGGTCAAGGCAACCTATTACGTGTCGAATGACGAAGCGAGCAGCAAGCTGAACGAGATTCGCCCTGAGTTTTACAATCCAGAGCGCCCGCCGGCCGCTTCCAAAGCCGTGGTCCGGGGTGTTGGTGTAACGGGGAAGTCTGTCACTCTTGATATGATTGCCGTGGTCGAGTAGCTGAGAAAGCTCGCCGCTGGCTATTTGCTGTTCAATCCCTTCAGGTAGGCGAAGATCAACTCCGGCAACTCATCGCTGTAACCGCCTTCCAAGACACTGAACGCCGGAATGTTGAGCTTGCGAACCGACTCACCGAGCCAGAAGTAATCCTCCGCTTCTAATGTCTCCTGGGCGATTGGGTCTCCGCGATACGCGTCAAATCCGGCCGACACCGCAACGAGATCGGGTTTGAATCTCTTAAGTTCCTCAAAGGCGCGGGAGAGTAGTTTGCGGTATTCCTCGCGTGGCGTGTTGGGCGCGACGGGATAGTTGTAACAGTTGCTTCCGACGTTTCGCGTTCCGGTGCCCGGATAACAAGGGTGCTGGTGAATTGAAAAAAAGGCGGCACCGGGTTGATTCAGCAGGATGGCTTCCGTCCCGTTGCCGTGATGCACATCAAAATCATAGACGGCAATTTTCTTTATACCGGTAGCGAGTGCTTGCAACGCCGCGATGGCGACCGAATTCAGGTAACAGAAGCCCATGATGCGGTCTCGAGTAGCGTGGTGCCCGGGCGGTCGTAGAAGGCTAAATACGGTTTCGCCTCGACGCGCATCCCCTAGCGCATCCAGTGCTCCACCGACCGAGAGTCGGGCGTAATCCGGAATGTTTGGATAAAAGGGAGTATCAACGTCAAAATTCTCCGGCTGTTTGAGGCGGGCAATTAATTGTGGTGAATGAGCGCGCAAGATGGCAGCCTCATCCACCGAGGATGGTTCACGCCAGATGATGGATAGCTCGGTTTGAGTGCGCAGTTTTTTCAGCGTTTGAGCGATGCGCGCCGGACGTTCAGGGTGGCCCGGTGTCGAATACGCCGTGCAATGCTCATCGGTGATGATTTTCACAAACAAAGTTTTACCATAAATGGGCGCGATCGAACATGAAAAGTGAAGCAACCTAGAATCTCCCGGAACGGCTATTTCGGAGACAATCCCCATCTCTGGGGATTTATGGGAGGCGTATCCAAGTTGACATTGTTTCTTGAGACGAGCCACGTGGTGGGTCCGCGCAGCCTCAAGGAAATTCGTTTTTGCCTTTTGAATTTCCGGTCATAAACTTCATCCAAGATATTGTTGTTCGTGCCATGAAATTGATTATCACCCGCGCTGTTCAGCTGGCTGTCTATTTGCGCGCTGCGAGCTTGGTGTCCGCTTGGGAC
>CAZYYS010000373.1:0-3244 GCA_964651015.1 uncultured Verrucomicrobiota bacterium | reverse complement strand
TTGGCGGACGACACTCACGCGCCGGCCTTCCAGCGCAAACGTGATCGCTTCTGGGTCCGGCGGGCCAGGAGGTTGTCGCGCAAATTATAGCCGCCGAGGTGTAGCCACCGACGTGCGGAGGTGGATTGAGGAAGGTTGCTTGACTAGATTCATTCCGCCTCCTCACGTCAGCGGCTACTGGGTTGCGGCGGCTACGCGCGGAAATTTGTCGCGGCACAGCAAGGTTTTCCTTACCGTCGAAGTGTGATGAGAACCAGCAAAGTCACCCTTTCAAAACAGGTTGAAGACATCGTCATGTCCACGCCGGTTTCGGACATCCATACGCACCTTTACGATCCCGCCTTTGGCGATCTGTTGCTTTGGGGCATAGACGATTTGCTCGTTTATCACTACCTCGTCGCCGAAGCGTTTCGGTATTTCGATCTTCCTTACGACAAGTTTTGGGCGCTCTCCAAGGCAGAACAGGCAGAACTCGTTTGGGATGCGCTGTTCGTTCAGCACTCACCCATCTCGGAATCGTGCCGCGGAGTTCTGACGACGCTCAATGCGCTGGGATTGGACGTGAAGAAGCGCGATCTGCCGGCGTTGCGCCGATGGTTTGCCGGTCAAAAAACAGGAAAGCACGTCACGCGTTGCATGGAATTGGCCGGCGTCAAATCCATCTGCATGACCAACTCGCCGTTTGACGACCTGGAACGTCCGGTTTGGGAAAAAGGATTTCACCGCGACGAACGATTCACCGCCGCACTACGCATCGACCCGCTGTTGCTGGCGTGGCCTGAGACTGTGCCGCGACTCGCGCAATGGGGTTACAAGGTGGCATCGACTGAATCGTCCAAAACCGTATTCAGCGAAGTGCGCCGTTTTCTGGCCGACTGGACGAAGCGCATCAATGCCCGGTATCTGATGGTTTCGATACCGCCCGATTTTGAGTTTCCTGCCCGCAATATCAGCGCTCAACTGATCGAACAGGCACTGCTCCCACATTGCCGGGAATTTGGTTTACCACTTGCCCTGATGCCGGGAGTAAAGCGCGCCGTGAACCCACAGTTAAGGCTGGCTGGTGACGGCGTCGGTTTGAGCAACCTCGTCTCGTTGCAAAATCTTTGCGCGCAATTCCCGGAGAACAAATTCATGGTCACCGCGTTGGCGCGCGAAAATCAGCACGAGCTTTGCGTGCTGGCGCGCAAATTTCGTAACCTGCACGTCTTCGGCTGCTGGTGGTTTACCAACGTGCCCGTCATAATCGAAGAAATGACACGGATGCGGCTGGAGTTGCTCGGCCTCAGTTTTACACCGCAACATTCCGATGCGCGCGTGCTCGATCAGATCGTTTACAAATGGCAGCATAGCCGAAAGATCATTGCGCGAGTGTTGGTCGAAAAATATTCGGACCTCGCGGAAACCGGCTTGCGGCCAACGCGCGCGGAAATCGAACGGGACGTAAAGGACCTTTTCGGCGGCGCGTATGAAAGGTTTTGCGGAAGATAACCCTTGGTATCACCGATTGCGCGTTGGCCGTCCACTCTTGGGTCGGGATTTTGTTCAGCGCCACAGCTTCTCGAGCGAGCCCCGAGCGCGGAGTCGCCATCGGTCGCCGCCAACACCCGGAGGCCCTGATTGTGATGTTGCTCTACGTTTTGGTCGCCTCCAGCGGGTTGACGGAAACACTTGAGTATGAGTACCGGCCATACGAACAGGCAAATTCTTAAGAATCCATCCAGCCTTGATATCAGCATGTGGCTGGCGTCACGAGTGTCAAGCCAATGTTCGGTCAGGGAGCTTTGCTGCAATCACCGCACTCACAGCTTGACGCCGAAATGGGACGGGCGCAGGCTTACCACATGACCACGGACGTGAAGCCATCTTCTCGAAACGGCGCCGTGTCAATCAGGCAGAATTGTCGAGAGTCCAATCTTCGATCGCGACCGCCACGACGGTCGGTTGGAACAGGTTTCGCTTTTACCCTGATCGAGTTACTCGTTGTCATCGCCATCATTGCGATTCTGGCGGGACTGTTGTTGCCCGCGTTGAGCAGAGCCAAGTTGATGGCCAAGCAGGCCAAATGCACGTCCAACCTCCGGCAAATCGCTCTCGGTGTTTTGCTCTACGCTCCCGACCACAACGGACGCCTCCCGCAATATGATGTTAGCAACAAGCCAACCGGCGACTCATTGTTTCAGAATTGCCGTTACTATTTATGGGGTGGTCGGCGGACGTACAACGATCCCTCAGGGAGGGCTTTCAAGGAACGGCTTCTCACACCGTACATGGGTGAGTTCATTGCGGAGTGCCCGCTCGACAAAGGTTACCGACCGGGTTCCGGTTTGGACCCGGTGCTTTTCAATAACAAGAAGTTCTACGAACTCTATGGCAGCAGCTACGCCTACCAGGCGGTAATTTTGGACCTCAAGGGGACGAGCAAAGCGTTTGAATACAGCGCCACGGAAATCCTGTGGAACCAACGTACGGAAAACATCATTCAGCCGTCCTCCCTGGTGATGGCCGGCGACTTTACGGTGTCCTACGCGGAATACTTCACCTACGGGAAGATCAAACACTATTCTTACATGCAAATGCATCATCCCACCAACTATACCGCCAATCTTCTCTTCGTGGATGGTCATCTCAGCACGGAAAAGCTGCAACCAGAACCCAATCACCTCCGTAACGCGAAGTACAGCATAGTCCGGACAGATTATTTTTAGCGAATGTCCGTTCAGTAGGGTTCCCGGCGCGGCTGACCGGGAACAACGAAGAAAAGTCGGCCTGACGGTCACCAACTTTAAATCGCCAGCAGCAGCTTCTTGATTTCCTTCAGCCGCGCTTTTGCATCCTTCTTGGTCAGGCGGGGAAATTTGCCGCCCAGCGTAATAAAATCTCCGTGGCGTGTGAGCATCAACTTATCCTCTTTGACTTCGATGACACTCACGGATTTCTCGCTGGCGAGGATTTTCAACTCGGCTACTTGCAAAAGCAATTCCACCGAAGGAGGCGGCGGACCGAAGCGGTCGCGCAATTCGTGAGTCAGATTTTCGAGCGCGGCCTTTTCCGTAGCCTGTGCCAATTTGCGGTAAATCTCGATGCGATGCTGAGGCTCGGTGACGTAGTCATGCGGCAAGCCGGTAACCGATCCGTGAGTGGTCTCGCCACGCTGCGGTTCGCTTGCCCTGGTCACTTCCAGAAAATCCAATCTCATCTCCACCTCAACACGCGGCTTCACTTTCTCACCCTTGAGGGCGCT
>CAZYYS010000372.1:0-3609 GCA_964651015.1 uncultured Verrucomicrobiota bacterium | reverse complement strand
AACAACTGTTGTCCAGTCTGGCCGCGCGCATAGAAAGTGCGTGAAACCTGGGCGCCGCCGAAGGAACGGTTTGCAAGCAACCCCCCATATTCACGCGCAAACGGCACACCCTGCGCGACGCATTGGTCGATGATGTTTACGCTGATTTGGGCGAGCCGATAAACATTGGCCTCGCGCGCGCGGAAATCTCCGCCTTTTATGGTGTCGTAGAACAATCGATAAATGCTGTCACCGTCGTTCTGATAGTTTTTCGCGGCGTTGATACCGCCTTGCGCGGCGATGCTGTGTGCGCGACGCGGGCTGTCTTGAAAACAAAAGCACTTCACCCTGTAACCCAGTTCCCCCATCGTTGCTGCCGCCGATGCGCCGGCCAACCCGCTGCCGACGACGATGACATCGAACTTGCGCTTGTTCGCGGGGTTGACCAGCTTCATATCGAAGCGATGTTTGTCCCACTTCTGCGCTAGTGGTCCGGCAGGGATTTTGGCATCAAGAGCCATTACTTGACCTCCCTTCCAACCAGATTGAGCAACACCGCTAGCGGGATGGAAACATACCCGATGAAAATCACCAACGCCGCGACCTTTGCGAAATAGTCGAGCAGCGGGGCATAGGTCTTATTTTTCAATCCGAGGGATTGAAACATGGCGCTTGCGCCGTGGCTCAAGTGCAGGCAAAGCAACGCCATCGCCAGAATGTAGAAGCCGGAAACCAATGGCTGTCGAAAACCAGTTACCATCATCGCGAAAACATCGTGTCGTCCTGCGGAGTCATGAAGTCTGGCAAAATCCTTGCCGGTCAAATTAACGGTCTGCACCTGCGCGGTGTAGTGCAATAGATGGTAGATGATGAATGTGGCGATGATCAATCCACTCATCAGCATGGTGCGTGAAGCGTAACTCGCTGCAAGGGGTGTTGGGTTATTCGCGTAGCCGATCGGGCGGGCTGCTTTGTTCTCTGCCGAGAGCTTGATTGCCGACCAAACATGCAGCCCCACCGCAAACAAGAGAGCGATACGCGCCGGCCAGATAATTTCCGGGTTGGATTGCAGAAAATGCCCGTAGCGATTCAGCGCTTCCGGACCAAGGAAAATCTGGAGATTCCCCAACAAATGCATCGCGACGAAAAGAAATAGAGCCATCCCAGTGATGGCCATGATGAATTTTTTCCCGAGCGAAGAGCTGAAAAGGTTTGTAATAATATTCATCAAGCACGGGCCAAAGCGGCCAACGGGCCTCACCCGACTCGGAGCAATCTATTGATTTACCGGGTTGACCGTCAATGCGCCTTCCCAAGTATAAGAATGACTTGCTAGTCGGTTACCCGCGCTAATTGCTGCGCCGGTAATGATCGGATCGCTCCCTCAGTGGTTTTTTTCCCGCGGGTTAAAACGCGACTCCCGGGCCAGTTGTTCCCACAGGCCACGCTCGCGATCGCCGATTCTTTCGGGCACCTGAAGGATTACCGCCACGAATAAGTCCCCACGTCCACCCCCGCGTTGCGGCAACCCCTGCGAGCGGACGCGTAGGCGGTGTCCGCTCTGGGTGCCGGGCGGGATTTTGATATTAACCCGCCCGCCTAGCGTGGGCACGGCTACTTGAGCTCCCAGCACTGCCTCCCACGGCGCCAATTCCAAGTCGTAATACAGATCGTCACCTTCAACGCGATAATCGGGATGTTTCGCCAGACGCACATTGAGGAACAAATCACCCGCCTTACCGCCGTCCACACCGGGTTCGCCGCGACCTGCCAAACGAAGTTGTTGGCCTTCGCGCACGCCCGAAGGAATTTTGACCTGGTAATTATCAGCCTTGGTCTTGTAGCCGCTGCCGCCGCAGGTCGAACAAATGCGGCCTTTGATTTCGCCCTCGCCTTCACACGATTCGCAAGGAAGATTACGACGAAGTGAGATCGGTCGAGTCGCACCATGCAAAGCTTCCTCGAGTGTTACGAGAATGTCCGCTTCGACGTCCTCCCCGCGCTGGGAAAAGTTCCGAGATGATTCGCGTGTGCCCGAACGCGCCCGTGCTCCCCCTGCTGACCCAAAGAACTGCTCAAAGAAGTCACTGAAACCCGTGCCACCAAATTGGAACTCGAACCCTCCAGCGTCCTCGGTTCGACCTGTGGAGCGCCAGGTCCGCCCGCTTTGACCCCAACCTGGTGGCGGGCGGAACTCCGCACCCTGCTTCCAATTCACGCCCAGTTCATCGTATTTCTTTCTCTTTTCCGGGTCGCCGAGTACTTCGTAAGCTTCGTTGATTTCCTTGAATTTCTCTTCGGCGGTCGCTTTGTTTTTGGCGACGTCGGGATGATATTGCCGCGCCAGCTTGCGAAAGGCCTTGCGGATTTCGTCGTCGCTCGCCGTACGTGACACGCCAAGCGATTTGTAATAGTCCTTGAATTCAACTGCCATATTGGTTCGTACCCCGCTCAATCTGTCTTAGCAGGGCATGCCGAACTTACTGATTGTGCCGGGTGCTGTCCATATCGACATGGCGGCTGACAAGATGGTGAGATGGCCAGTTGCTACCTGACTATGCTCAACTTTCGTTTTACCAAATCGTACAAAACACAGCCGGTTGCCAGCGGTAATGGGGTTTGACTCCACCTTGCCGCCAGGCAACCAGCAATTTGATCTATTCTCAGTCTCCGCCCTCCATACGACACCAGCCCTCGCCGATGCCGAGGAGCGGACGTTTGCGGTCACGCGACTTTGACTTCGATCGCTCTGGGTTTGGCCTTCTCGTCTTTGGCCAGATGCACCCTCAGCACGCCGTCTTTGAACTCAGCGTTGACCTTCGTTGCGTCCGCGTCTTCAGGAACCGTGAAGCTTCGTTCGAAACTGCCATAGGCCCGTTCAATGCGGTGATATTTGCGGCCTTTGTCTTCCTTTTCGTAACTGCGCTCGCCAGTAATGGTCAGCACGCCGTTCTCAACGCGCACTTTCACGTCTTCCTTTTTGACCTCGGGCAACTCGGCCTTGATGAGGTATTCCTTCTCATCCTCGATGATGTCAACCAGTGGCGCCCATTCGGTAATGGTCATCGTCTCTTCCTTCGTACCGTCTTTGCGGACCGGCGCGCGGCCAAACAGTGTGCCCAAACGGTTGTGCAGTTCATCAAGTTCACGGAATGGATCCCAACGAGTCAAATTATTCAGCGGATCCCGTAGCGTTAACATACTCATATCATCAGTTCCTTTCTTGGCGGATTGACGTTTTGTATTGAGCTGGCATCCGCTCGTCGCCCGCTCAACAATTTGCTTCGCCGAGAACGTGAGCATCCACGGCGAACCATTTCACAAGACTCAAAAAACAAAAGTCATGCCATTCAATGAAAGCTGTGGAAACCACCCTATTCCTGCGAGAAATTCGACCGTCCGTATGTCAATTGAAGACCAACGCCCGCTCGCAACCCGTGAGTCGGGAAATTATTTCACACCCTCCGCGTGTCACACTGGCTCAACGCGCGCACAACGACACAAGGTCTCGGAGCGAACCGACTTGCTGACTGGCAACCGGCGGCGAGGTGCGGTCAATGCGAACTGCCTGTAAGCCGGCGGTGCGCGCTCCCTGAACATCCTCTGAAGGGCTGTCACCGACGTGAAGGA
>CAZYYS010000371.1:0-3670 GCA_964651015.1 uncultured Verrucomicrobiota bacterium | reverse complement strand
CACGCCATGTCGCCGAGTGCTCCGGTGCCGAAGTCCTGCCAGCCGCGCCAGTTGTTCGTATGGTAAACTTTGTCCTTGAAGGGCCGCATCGGCGCTGGACCGATCCACGCGTCCCAATCCAATGTTGCCGGCACCGGGTCAGAGCCGGACGGACGGTCAATCCCCTGCGGCCAAACCGGACGATTCGACCAGACGTGCACCTGCCGCACCGGCCCGATGGCGCCCGCCTGAATCACCTCGACCGCGCGCCGCAGACCGCTTTCCGAACTTCCTTGGTTGCCCATCTGAGTGATGACCTTATGCTTCTTTGCCGTCTCTCGCATCAGCCGGGCTTCATAAACCGAGTACGTCAACGGCTTCTGACAATACACGTGTTTGTCGAGTTTCATCGCCCTGATGGCCGCGCAGGCGTGGTGATGGTCTGGTGTGCTGACAATGACGGCGTCAATGTTTTTTACCTGCTCCAGCAATTTGCGGTAATCCTGAAAAGTCTTGGCGCCGGGGTATTTCTCCTTGCGCTTGTCCAGTGTGCCTTGGTCAACATCGCAAAGCGCGACGATGTTCTCGCTGCCGCAATGATCGGTGTCGCTGGAGCCTTTGCCGCCAGCGCCGATGACACCGATATTGATTTTGCCATTGAGATTTTGCCCGCGCAACAGATAGGGGCCGGTCAACACCGTTGCGCCAAAGGCGAGCGAGGAATACTTGATGAAAGTACGACGATTGTGCTGAGATACGATGACTTGCTTATTCATGCACTTCAGATACCCGCGTTGTGGGCTTAACTCAAGCCCAATTTGAGTGATCCAAGATCGATCAAATAACCCGCGCCGGCTCAACGTCGGACATATCGGCGCAACGCACCTGAATGCGAAGGTGAATCGAATCGCTTGCCCTTCGCGTCAAGGTTTGGTAACAAGCTTGGCCTAAATTCGATCAACAATACGAAACATGAATACGAACTTGACTCGTTTGCCGTTCCTTTTCCCGGTCACCGCTGCGTTGGCGCTTCAAATCCTGGTTCTCGACACGGCGAGTTTCGCCGCAGACGGCAACGAGGCCGCCAAACCCGCCGGTGATTTGGCACCACTTCCCTTGGAATTACCCCCGGCAGGGTATTTGGGCACACCGAAGAACATGCCGCCAGACACCACTGCGGAAAAACCTACCGGCAAGCCCCGGCCCCCATTCCTGGCGCCTAAAGGTGTCAAGAATGTCGCTATGGGAAAGCCGGTGACCGGTAGCGACGCCAGCCCCATCACGGGCGAACTGAAGCAGATTACCGACGGCAAGAAGGACGCTTTCGACGAGAACGTGGTTCTGCTGCGCAAACGCACGCAGTGGGTGCAAATCGATTTGCAACAGGCGTATGAGATTTACGTGGTTCTAGTCTGGCACGAGCACAAGACCCCCGTCGTTTATCGCGACGTCATCGTCAAGGTTTCCGACGATCCTGAATTCAAGACCGGCGTTCAAACCATCTTCAACAACGATCAAGACAATAGCTCGGAGCAAGGGGTGGGCACGGACCGCGAGTATTTCGAAGGCTACGAAGGCAAATTGATCGACGCCAAGGGCGTCAAGGCCCGCTACATTCGCTGCTATTCGAAAGGCAGCACTGATAACGCTCTGAACGCTTACACGGAGATCGAGGTTTACGCGCTGCCCGCGAAATGAACCGGTGGTTCGCACCGGGCCTGTTTCTGCTCATCTGCCTCGCGCTGGCGTTCCGACTCCCTCAATTGGGACTCCGTCCCATGCACAATGACGAGGGCCTCAATGCGATGAAGTTTCGGTCGTTGTGGACCACAACCGATTACAAATACGATCCCCACGAATTTCACGGCCCCACCTTGCCCTATGCAACACTTCCGTTCGGATGGTTGTCAGGGACACGTGAGTTCAATCAATTTACAGAAATCACTTTTCGCCTCGTGACGGTGGCATTTGGTGTCGGATTGCTGCTGCTCCTGTTGTTACTGGCGGATGGTTTAGGAAAACCGGCAACACTATGCGCCGCGGCGCTAACGGCGATTTCACCAGCGATGGTTTTTTACAGCCGTTATTACATACATGAGATGTTGCTGGTCTTCTTCACGACGTTGACTATTGGCGCCGGTTGGCGCTACGTCCAAAGCAAATCCATTGGCTGGGCACTGTTGACGGGTGCCGGGATCGCATTGATGTTCGCAACAAAAGAGACGTTCATCCTGGCGATGAGTTGCCTGGGAATGGCGGTGGTTTGCACTTTGATTTGGGGCCGTTGGATGGGTGGTCCACGGTTGGACATCAAATCGCATCTCAACTTCAAGCACATCGCCGCCGCAATTACGGTTGCTCTCCTGGTCTGGTTGACCTTGTTCACGTCATTCTTCACGAACGCAAACGGTCCAGTGGATTCCCTAAAGACGTATTTGCCCTGGCTGCATCGCGCGGGCGGCGATTCGCCACACATCCAACCGTGGGATTTTTATTTGCGGCCGTTGATTTTCTTTCACTACCCGAACGGCCCGATCTGGACGGAAGCGTTGATCGTGGCGTTGGCTATCATTGGATTGATCTCCTCACTCACCCGACGATGGCTCGGCGAGACAAACGCGACATTGGTTCGCATGCTCGCCTTTTACACAGCCGGTCTGACGCTTGTTTACACGCTGATTCCCTACAAGACGCCTTGGTGCCTGCTTGGTTTCCTTCAGGGCATGATTCTGCTGGCTGGCGTCGGGGCTACGGCGTTACTGCGCGCGTGCAAACCGCGTTGGTTGAGATGGACGACCGGCGTCGCGCTCGTCGTGGCTGCTGCACAACTCGGTTGGCAGGCGTGGGAGGCGAGTTTTTCGTACTGCGCCAGCCAATTAAACCCCTACGTTTATGCGCAGACCTCGCCCAATGCCTTGGAACTGGTGAACAAAATTGAAGCCATCGCGCGCGTGTCGCCGCAAGGCCACGATACCGTAATCAAAGTAATGGCGTCGCCAGGGAGTTACTGGCCGTTGCCCTGGTATTTGCGTGGGTTCAACCACGCCGGCTGGTGGCACGAGATTCCCAAAGACCCTTTCGCGCCGATCATGCTCGTGGCGTCCGAATACCAGGCGAAATTCGATGAGCGGCCGGACAAAACGCACTTGATGGCCGGTTACTTTCAATTGCGACCGCACGTTTTCTTTGAGTTGTATGTCGAGATAAACCTGTGGCGGGCTTACGTGAAAACTTTGCCGCCGGAGAAGGACTGAGGTTTCGTGACGAAGAAGCGGTCTCACGCGGCCTTCGCAACAGTCCGATTTTGAAACGCGCTGATGATGCTTTCGAAAATCAACTTGCCGTCGTCGCTACCAAGCAAAGATTCACAAGCGCGTTCAGGATGCGGCATGAGGCCGGCGACGTTGCGGCGTTCGTTGCATATCCCGGCGATGTTCCAGAGCGACCCGTTCGGGTTTGAAGCGTCGGTCGCGGCGCCTTGAGTGTTGCAGTATTGCCAGAGGATTTGATTATTCGCCTTGAGTTTGGCCAATGTTTCTTCGTCGGCAAAGTAGCAACCTTCGCCATGCGCAATCGGAATTCTCAAAAGTTTGTCCATCGGAATCTGACCGGTAAACGGCGAATCGGTTGTGAGCGTTTTCAGAAAAACGTGTTCGCAGTGGAATTGCAGGTCGCGATTCCGAATCAGAGC
>CAZYYS010000370.1:0-3680 GCA_964651015.1 uncultured Verrucomicrobiota bacterium | reverse complement strand
ACAATCTCGTTCTTCAGCCCATGGCGCCCTGAGCAGCGACGGTTCATGGGGAGCGTAAGGGGGGCGGCGGTGGCGTTGAGATGACCTTTCTCCGCGTGTAACAAAACGCCCGCAAGTTGATCCAACTCGCGGGCTGAACAAGACCTGTTGACGTTGCTGATCAAACCAACGATTTGACCTTCTGAACAATCGCGGCGGCATCAATACCGTACTTTGCCATCAGCTCCTCGGGTTTGCCGGAGCGAGGAAGCTCCGAAACGGCGAGCTTATGCACCCGAATACCATCGGCGCTGAGTTCACCCGCCACAGCATCACCCAATCCGCCTTCAGGATAGTGGTCTTCGACCGTCAAAACCGTGTTGTTTGTTTTCTGCGCGGCGGCACGAATGACATCCTTGCCGAGCGGCTTGATGCTGTAAGCGTCGATAACCGTGATGCTGAGGTTTTCCCTGGCCAGTGCCTCGGCCGCCTTTAACGCTTCAAATAGGGTCACACCTGCCGCCACCACCGTCACCTTGTCACCACCCGATTGCTTGAGCACTTTGGCGCCGCCAATAGGGAATTGCTCATCATTGTTGTAAATGACCGGGGTTTTGGGCCGTGATGTGCGCAAGAATGCGATACCTCTGGTCAGCGCCATTTGTTCGACCAATTTTTCGGCGCACACTGCGTCGCTTGGATACAACACCACGCTGCCCGCGATGGCGCGCATAATGGCAAGGTCTTCCAATGCCATTTGTGACGGGCCGTCCTCACCGATGCTTACGCCAACGTGTGACCCGGCCATCTTGAGGTTCGCCATCGAAATGCCGGCCACGCGAATCTGGTCGGTGGCGCGTTCGAAAAAGCAGGCAAACGTGGAAGCGAAGGGCACCTTACCCCGCGTGCCAAAGCCGCATGCCACGCCAACGACATTTTGCTCGGCAATGAAACATTCCGTAAAGCGGTCGGGAAACTTCTTGTAAAACTTTTCAGCGAAAGTTGAATTCTTGGTGTCGCCGTCCATCGCAACGAGCCGTTGATCCACTTCGCCAATCCGCACCAACGCGTTGCCATACGCTTCGCGTGTCGCCACCAGGTCGCCGAGTTTGTAAGTGGTGGGCGAGTAGCTGGCAGGTGCTTCGTTTTTCGGCAATGGCCGTTCGTTGGGCGGTGGAATCGGAACACCGATGCCGGACTTTGCCTTGGGCTGGAGTTCCGAGATTGCTTTACTCGCTTCGTCTTTCGAAAGCGCTTTGCCGTGCCAACCATCCTTGTCTTCAATGAAGGAGATGCCCCCGCCTTTTAACGTCTTGGCGAGGATAGCCAGCGGTTGCTTGCCCAAACCGACCGCCGCAAGCACTTCCACGATTTCTTCCATGTCATGACCATCGATGACTTCAGTCCGCCATCCAAACGCTTCGAAACGTTTGCGGTAAACCTCCAGGTCGTGACCAAATGCTGTGGCTTGGCTCTGACCCAAGCGGTTCACATCCACAATAGCCGTGAGATTATTGAGATGATAAATACCCGCCAACGATGCCGCTTCCCACACGCTGCCTTCCGCGCACTCGCCGTCGCCGAGCAAAACAAACGTGTTGTAATCCAGATTATCGAGCCGCGCGCAGAGCGCCATGCCGACGCCCACGCTTAGACCTTGACCGAGCGAACCGGTTGCTACGTCGGCGAATGACAAGCGCGGAGTTGGGTGACCCTCTAAGTCACTACCCAGTTGGCGCAATTTCAACAAATCCGCCACGGGGAATAAACCAGTCTCAGCCCAAGCTGCGTAAAGCAACGGCGCTGCGTGACCCTTGGAAAGAATGAATCGGTCGTTGTTGGCGTGATGCGGATTTTTTGGGTCGTAACGCATGTGGCCGAAGAAAAGCGCCGCGACCAGGTCGGCTGCCGAGCAACAGGAAGTGGGATGACCGCTACCCGCTGCGGTGGTGGCAGCGATGGAGTGGATGCGAAGTTGGTTCGCGATGCCGGACAGTGTTTCAACAGAGATATCGTTCATTCGTCGGGTGACTGTAGGGGACACCGATCAAAAGGAAAGGCCGAAAATCTCAAAGCGAGGCTGGCGAGAACCCGTCGATGAGGAACTGTCTATTGTGGCTTTGGGAGCGCGTGGCCGGGCATATTACAAGCTGGCGGGATCGAAACCGTGTTGAGGGTATAAACGCCGCCTGCAGGGCAAACAGGCATGGCATTGTCTTTGAAATAGCGCAGGAGTTCAGTTTGATTCACCAGAGCGTTTGCCGCCTTCCTGTTTTCCAATGCCCACTGTTGTTTCGCGCCATCAATCTGCCGCAGGTTATTGATGCAGGCGTTGATCTGAACCTGTTGAGCCGTGGTCTGCTGCAGTTGCTGGCTTTGGTTGCGCAACTGTTGGACTTCCGTCTGCAATTGTTGCAATTGCTGTTGTTGCTGCGGATCGACGCGCGGAGCGGCCTGGATTTGTTTCGTGAGTTGTTGCTTCTCATCGCGCAACTGGCGGACTTCATTCCGCAGCCGTGGCAAATCGGCGTTATCCTTGCGCAGGCGTTCAATCTCATCGTTCGACACCTGGGCATTTCTTAACTCGGCATTTTCCGCCTTCAGTTTGTGCAGTTGCTGAACTTCCTCCCGTAAGGCAGCGAGTTCAGTTTCTTTGGCCTTGCCTGAGGTGTAAAGGAAGTAAACGCCCACCAGCGCCACCACGGCGAGCAACCACGGCAATGCGACTTTGACCGGCTTCATAACAATTTGAGGCAATTCGCGATTCCTTGCGAACAACCTGGATCCTGTAATTGCACGAGATTTTGAGCGAAGTAGCAGTGAAGTCAAGACGCATGTCAGTAACTGAAACCACTCATCCATCGCCTCAAGAATCCCTGACCAATCGAAAAACGAGCAAATGGGGTTTCGAGCACAACAGATTCATCACTCAGACTCCGTAATTCGCCAGCGGATTTTCGGAAGTCCATTTCTAAAATCAGCGCTGTTTCTCCCCCGGCGTGTCGCTGGTATTTACATTTACAAAAGCAGGATTTGCTCGTTGGGCAGGGATGGTCATCGAATTATCTGAATATTACGATTTGAGATAATCCTCACTCACAAAGTATAAGTGGACTGTAAGCGTGCGCCTGTGATACACGTCTGGCACGTTCGATGAAAACTTGCAGAAACATACCAGCCACGAGTTGGCCGACGATGTCGGTCGCGCAAGCGACACGTCATAGCCGGTTGAATCCCGGTTGTGTGTTTGTCCCGGTGCTATCCAGATCGTATGGCGGGCGACGGCTCGAAGGTAATCTGGATGGACTCGGTGCAGGCAGGTTCTGAAGAACGAGGAAAGATTTCTCTCACCCTGCTTACCGCATGTAGGCAGGGTTTTTTGTTTCCCTGAAATTGATGGTGAATGACACAACGAAAGGCGAACAACTGTGAATGATAACAAAACGACATCTTGATGATGTCTGACAGTGTCAAACGAATTGAGGCGCAGGAATGCCGAGGCATTCCGCCGGTGGGCTTTGCCCATCGCAGGCGAAATCGCGCGCCCAGATGGTTTGAACAGCTTTTACAATTTGTGGGCTTCGGAGGAGGTGTGCCCCAAAACACCGAAACAGCCGCCGTGAAACTGCGGGCTGGGATCGAGTAGATCGCCAGGAGGTGTTTGTTCTTTGTTGAAATGCATGGGCCGGGAGTGCAATGAC
>CAZYYS010000369.1:0-4044 GCA_964651015.1 uncultured Verrucomicrobiota bacterium | reverse complement strand
TCAAGGGGACATTTTCATCGAGTCATAAAGGGGACATTCTCATGGAGTCGCGACAAATCTCAAAAACAGGACTTGCCAAGTCGCCAAGCGGTGACTACGCTCGCCACTCTTTTTAGGGAACACCTTTGATGGTGGGCGGTTGATTTTGTGGCTGCCGCCGCCACGGTTAAGAAACTATTTATGGCAGTTAGAATTCGCATGAAGCGGGTTGGGGCAAAGAACACGCCGGCCTTCCGCATTGTCGTGGCCGATGGGCGCAGTCCGCGCGATGGCAAGTTCATTGAGGAAATTGGCGCGTACCAGCCGTTGAAGAAAGGGAACAATTTCGTCATTGACCTGGAGCGCGCCAAGTATTGGGTCAGTAAAGGGGCGCAGCCTAGTGACACCGTAGCCAGCTTTATCAAGAAAGCGAGCAAAGCTGCTGCTGTTCCGGCCTGAGTCTGGAGACCCGGCTTATGCAAGCCTTCCTGGAATACGTCGTCAAGGGGTTGGTGAACCATGCCGACGCAGTGACGGTGACTCCGGTCGAGCGTCAGGGGATGACGATTTATGAGTTGCGGCTGCACCCGGACGACGTGGGCAAGGTGATTGGCCGACAGGGGATGACGATTAACGCGATTCGATCCTTGTTGTTAGCGGGCAGTGCGAAAAAAGGTCTGCGCTGTTCGTTGGAGATCGTCGAGGACCAACCGGCACGACCAGCGGGTTGACGCTGGCGTTTGCGCTTTAGGTTCCGAGGTGGGCAGTCACTTCACCAAGGAACCGGCTAGCGTTTGACTCCGACCGGGCATGAAAATAGACGTGCTCACTTTGTTTCCCGCGATGTTTGCGGGGCCGCTTGATGAAAGCATCATCAAACGGGCGCGGGAAGCAGGGCTGCTGGATTTGAGAGTCCACAATTTACGGGACTACACCCATGACCGGCACAAAACGGTTGATGACAAACCGTTTGGCGGCGGGCCGGGAATGTTGCTGAAACCCGAACCGATCTTTGAAGCAGTTGAAAATTTGGCGCGTGAGAAATCGCGGGTGATTTTGTTAACGCCCTCAGGGCGTAGATTTAGTCAAGCCATTGCGCGCGAATTGACAAAATATGAGCACCTGTTGCTTGTATGTGGCAGTTACGAAGGGTTCGATGAGCGCGTTCGTGAGCACCTGGTGGACGATGAACTGTCGATTGGCGATTATGTGCTGACGAACGGCGCGTTGCCAGCGATGGTCGTCATCGATGCCGTGGCGCGGTTGTTGCCGGGCGTGCTAGGTGACGACGAGAGTTCGCGTGACGAATCCTTCAGCCACGGCGGGTTGGAATATCCGCATTACACGCGCCCAGCAGATTTTCGAGGAATGAAAGTGCCGGAAGTGCTGCTGTCCGGCAATCACGCGGAAATCGAAAAGTGGCGTCGTGAGCAGGCAGTGAAACGTACGAGAGAACAACGACCGGATTTGATGAAATAATTTATTGTGGCTGGCCACTCTGGCCGTCACGCTAGTGACTTTATGAACCAGGCATTACTTGATAAAATTGAATCGGAACAGTTTCGCAAAAACCCGACAGATTTCGGAGTGGGCGATTCTGTGCGGGTGCATACTAAAGTCGTCGAGGGTGACAAGGAACGAATCCAGGTTTTTTCTGGAGTTGTGATTGGTCGCCGCGGCCGCGGCTTGAACTCCACGTTTACCGTTCGCCGTATCAGTTACGGCGAAGGTGTGGAGAGAATTTTCCCCGTCCATTCGCCGCGAGTCGAAAAGGTCGAGTTGGAGCGCAAGGGTTCTGTCCGCCGCGCCAAGCTGACCTATTTGCGCAAGCGCCTCGGCAAAGGTGCCACATTGGTGAAAGAAAAAGAGGGCCGTGCCACGACGGCAGAACCGGCGAAGTGATCGGCCTAACAGTTCGAAGCGACGCCGCCTCACGTCCCTTGTTCCTTCCGGTTCGGAGAATGACTGGTGAATAGGCCGTCGAATTTCGACGTCGTCATTTGCGACGCTCAATGACCTTGATGACGGCATCCGCGAATGAACAGGGTGGGCTGGTGCGCACTTGCAATTGACAGGCCGAGAGCTAACCGCTAATCAGTGATATATGCAAAAAAGCGCGATAACCCGATGGGGACTTCAACCAGCGTACTGCTTGGCCACCTCGCTGGCCATTTTCTTCATCGCTAATTCGTCTGTAATCCGAGCCGCCGATTGGACGCAATTCCGCGGCCCGAATCACGACAGTACTTCAACCGAAAAAATACTGAAACAATGGCCGGCTGAAGGGCCGCGCCAATTATGGAAAGCTCCACTCACGGATGGTTTCAGCTCCTTCACAGTGAGTAAGGGACGAGCTTTCAGCCTGGTGCAACGCTCCATTGATGGTGCGAACCAGGAAGTGTGTGTCGCGCTCAACGCAGACAGCGGTAAGGAACTTTGGGCGGTGCAGTTGGGAATCGCCAAATATGACGGTGGCGGTGATTCTGGTACCAGCGACAACAAGGGGGGTGATGGCCCGCGTTCTACGCCGACAATTGACGGAGACAAGGTCTATGCCTTTTCCGCGCGGCTGGTCCTTCATTGTTTGGACGCAGCCACGGGAAAGGTCATCTGGAAACGAGATCTGATTGCCGACAACGCTGGTCGAAATATCACGTGGCAAAATGCTGCCTCACCACTGATTGATGGCGACTTGATTTTTGTCGCCGGTGGTGGACCGGAACAGTCGTTGCTGGCCCTCAACAAGATCGATGGCAGTGTAGTTTGGAAGAGCCAGGATGAAAAAATGACCCATTCCACGCCGGTACCCGCGACCATTCACGGCGTGCGCCAGATTATTTTCTTCACGCAAAGCGGCTTGGTTTCTGTCGCGGAGAAGACGGGTGACCTGCTGTGGAAACAACCGTTCGCTTACAAAACTTCCACCGCGATGACACCGATTGTGGCGGGTGACGTTGTTTACTGCTCGGCGGGCTATGGCGTCGGTTCAGGCGCCTACAAGATCACCAAGTCAGGCGACAATTTTTCCGCGAAGGAACTTTGGTTTCAGCCGGCGAACGTTATCAACAACCATTGGAGCACGCCCGTTTACAAGGATGGGTATCTTTACGGCCTGTTTGGTTTCAAAGATTATGGCAAGTGTCCGCTAAAGTGCGTCGAGTTGGCCACTGGGAAAGTCGCGTGGTCACAAGAGGGATTCGGGCCTGGCGGCTGCATTCTGGTGGATGGCGCTTTACTGGTGTTAGGCGATGCCGGGCAATTGGTGTTGGTGGAGGCGTCACCCAAAGCTTACACGGAGATTGCGCGTGCCAAGGTATTGACGGGCAAATGTTGGAGCACTCCGATTGTGGCTAATGGCCGGATTTACGCCCGAAGCACCAAAGAGGGCATTTGTCTGGATGTTTCCACCAAAGTTGCCCGGAACTAAATCCTGCTTTGCAGTGAAGCGAACGTCGGAAGTTCGCCCGTGGATGATCTCAGCTATTAAACAAGCTGGGTCGTGTACTCCCGCTTTGTGTTATCGCACTGAACTGAGCGACGCGGGCCGTCTCTCAATCAATGTGAACGTTGCCAGTAAAAAACCACCGACCATCAACTTTGACCATGTCGATCGTATGGCCACCTGGTAGGAGATAATAATGATAAATGCGCTCCGGACAAACCTGAGCCCTGGCGGTCGAAAACCTCACAGACGATTGGCGTCCGAGCGGTTTCGCAAATGTCACCAATCTGTCAAGACTGTGATGGTCACCCCCACGAAACTCCGGAGCGAAGAGGGCTCTCGCAGCATTCGTATCCCCTGTTGACAAGGCGAGCCTCATCTGCTCATAGCGAGTCCGAATCTGCGTTTCCTCCCGGCGACCACTCCGAAAACTGTAAATCATCAACGCAGCGATGATCACCAGCGTCAAGGCCATGCCGAAGGTTGTACGGGTCCAGCGCATGTCTGGAAAGTCGAGGCGAATGCTGGATGTGCAGCAACAATAAGTCAACTGTGGCTTTATGGTGAAACACAAGTGTCTGGTTATTGATTGAACAGTAGCAACTGGTTATGAGAGTCGTCCG
>CAZYYS010000368.1:0-4174 GCA_964651015.1 uncultured Verrucomicrobiota bacterium | reverse complement strand
ATGCCTTCGTGCCTGGTCTCGTCCGAACACCACGTTGTCTCGCCTCTGCGGGGTCACTTAACATAGGTAATTACTTGCGACGTTGTGTTTAGATTGCTTTCGCCGGAGACAAATGAGTGGGAGTTCGAGGACGTCGTGAAGTCGGCAGAACAGGCGGTGGTGCTGGTTCTCGTCCATCGACGTGGCAGCCGAGGCGACAAGGCTCATTTCAAACAAAGCACGCTTCGAACCCTCGGCTACCAATCTGTCATGCAGATGTTCCAGGCTTTACGGCATCTCCACGCGATAGCGGTAGTAGTCCGCGACCTGCCACTCTTTCTCGCTGAACTCACCATAGCGTGAGAGGAAAACAACCAGATCGCCGGTTTCGCGGTCCTGGTAGAACCGGAAGTTGGAATGCTGCACGCGTGGCGAATCGTTATAGTTTCGCTCGTCGATGGCGAAAATCGTTTCGCGTTTCAAGGCAAACGGTTCTTCCTGCACCTCCACGATGACTAATGGCGAACGCGGCCAGTTCCCTTTCGGCCTTTCGCCGCGCAACGCGAGATTGCCCATCCAATAGAGCTTGCCGCTCTTGATGGAGCGAAAAAATGCCGAACCATTGGCGCCGGATTCGATGGGATCACCGCCGGTCGCAGGCAAAGGCACCGGCGCCGACCAGGTCTCACCCTCATCACGGGAAAAGCTGAGCCACTTGTAGCCGGGCTTCTCCGGGAACGCGCTGTTGTCGCCGCGACACACGGCGGCAATCCGGCCGTCCTCGAGTTGCGTGATGGCGTTCTCGTCAAGGCCGCGTGAACTGATCTCAGGACTGATATTCAGTGCCTTTCCAAGCCGCCAGTCGAGGTGGCCGCGTGAATCGTATTCGCCGATAACGGTCACCGCTTCATCCACGGGCGCCCAGGTATTTTTGTAGTGGACGGCTTTGCCGTCGGTATCCACGGTTTTTCTCATGCCGGGGAATAAAAGGCGACCGCGCGAAGTCTTGAGCGGAAAGGAGAAGCTCATCGCGGGCGTGCGTTGTCCGGGAAAATGAAGTTCGCGCCGCTCGGTCCACTTCCTTTTCTTCGGATCGTAGATGTTCAATTCAAGTCCGTAGTCGGTGTCCACATTCAGTTTGTCCTTGGGATAAAGGGTTTTATCCACCAGCACGATGAGCTTTTCCATGTCAGGATCGAAGAACGCCGCCGGCTCTGCATAGCGGATTCTGCCTTCAGGAACGACACTGCTTCTCCAGCACACCTCCGGCCGCGACCAGGTCTTGCCATTGTCGTAGCTCAGGCTGACGCCGTAATCGTCATAGCCGTCCGAGTAATCTTCCCACCCATTGCAGTGCATGATTATGGGCTTCGTTTTGCTGACATAAGTGACGAATCCCGTGGCAGGCGGGCGTTTGTCCTGACCACGAATGAACACTTCCTTGGAGAGAAGCTTCATGCGCCCGCTGCCTTTCGCGCCTCCAAAGACGGGGCCAGGCAAGGCATACTCCCCAAAACGAGGTTTTGACTCCTGAGCATGGAGTTGGCCAAAGGGGAACGGAGCAATCAACAGCGCGAGCATGGCCAGAGCACGGATGAAATGTGTAGCCGACGACGTGAGGAGACATAACCGGCTCGAAATTTCATGCTGAACGTCCGCTTCCTTGCAGGGCCAGCTACAGTCGTCAGGCAGTTTATTGCATGCGCTTACACCAGCACACAATTCATGGGTTGGTTGTTTCATCGGAGCAAAAAAATGGTTTGGACTGAGTCAGGGAATCATTGCAGCCATCTCGCACAAAACTTTCACCAGAATTTTCCATTGATATCCGGAGGACTATCTGAGGCGGCAGTTTCGTATGCGGGCGGGAACTTGAAGTTCTCCGTGTGAGTGTCGCCGAAGAGCAACGGAAAGACCCGTTTACCCCGGACCCGATGCCAAGCCGTTCTGGGGTCGTTGACGCCGCGCGCAGAATACCAATTGAAATCACCGAGAATGAGTTTGGTGGCCGGTCGTTGAGCCACGCGACTGCCCTTATTTGGCTTTGCGTGGGAAACGCCGTTGACCTGTTTGCCGCCGACAAATTCAACCGAATAGACGCTGGTGTACCATTGCATCAGGTAGCTGTTGCCGTAGGCGTCCCAACAGTTGCCTTTCACGGCTGGCCAATACGGATCACCCTTGTCCGTCGGGCAGTGATAGACCTCCACGGCTTTCGTATAGGGATTAACGACACGGTTGGTTTCCTCGACGTTGCCGCCAGCCAGACTGTTCCCCGGCACTTCGTTGCTGGCCAGGCTGTTGGTTGCTTTCTTCCCTCCCCACGCCGCCCAATCTTGATAAGCCGGATAGAAGTCGTTGCTGTCATCCAAGTAGAGCGAGAGCGCCACGCCGAGTTGTCTTTGGTTGCTAATACATTTGGTCAAGTGCGCCTTTTGTTTTGCGAGAGCAAGCGCGGGCAGCAACAGGCCAGCGAGGATGGCGATGATGGCAATGACGACCAATAGCTCAATCAAGGTGAAACCACTGTGAATCACCGCGCGCGCGCGGAGTGGAGCATGACGAAGCCTTATCCTCATGAGTTGTGCGCGATCATTCCAACATTGACCAACAAAACACAGCTTAACGTCGTTCGCGGCCCCAGCGACGATCACTGCGGTCGCGTGGCGGGCGGCACGTAATCCCGATGCCATGACAAATTCCAGAGCTTTTCCAAAGGCGAAATTTCGACGTGGCCGTCGGCAAAGCCCACGTTGATGGCGCCGGGGAGTTTCTGGCCGACGGCCATCTTGCGCGGCGCCGTGGCGGCGCTGCGTCCGCCATGCCGGGCAATCGTGCATCGGCCGATCGGCCCGGCATTACTTCCAATGCTGAGTTCGCCGTTGTACAAATCGCGCGATGGTGTATCGGTTGCGTAGGGCCACAGATCCACCCACACGGAATCGACGAAAGCCGGAGTTTGTGGCGGTTTTTGGATGCTCGTCTCGCCGGTGAAGCGCCTGAGCACATCACTTGAGCTGTTGAAATAGGGATCGCCGGAGTAAAGCCAGCCATTGAGCGCATAACTGCCCCGATAAGGCGGCGTGGAAGTCCAATCCCAAGCTCTGTTGGAGGTGCCAGCCGTATCTACGCGCGGAGTTTTCTCCGGCGCCGACGGGCAAACCCGCACTTTGTTGACCTGGGCATGGTAGTTGATGAGTGTCTGCATCCAGAGCGCGAAACCGCCACCGGGGTCGTAGGGCAAAGTTTTCCCGTAGTCGTTCAAATACATGAAACTGGACAAGGTCATTTGCTTGAGGTTGCTGGCGCAATTGACTTGTTGCGCCTTGAGCTTCGCAGCGGAGAGCGCCGGCAACAGCAGCCCCGCTAGAATGGCAATAATGGCAATGACCACAAGCAATTCAATCAAAGTGAACCCTCCAACGCGTCGTGGTCGGACAAGTCGCGTCATATCTTGATCTGTCGATGTCGGGATCACTTTTCGAATGATGTACCGCCGTTCCAAAAAATCAATGCCTCAATTGGACTACTCCAGCCGGGCAAAAGTGGCTTCAAAAGCGTCGTGGTTCTTCCAGTTGGAGAAGTCGGGAATGTCATATTTGCAGACTTCTTCAGCCAAATCTTCGCCGGTGGCGAAATCCAAACACGCCTGCATGCGTCAATTCGATTCTTATTGGTGAACTTTGTTCGGCCGAGTCACAGAGCATTTGTTTGTAAACTCTTGAAATGCGAAGCGGAACCGGCCTGAGCTCGTACCCAAGCTTGGTCGGTGGCAATTTTTGAAGCGACCATGATTGCTGCCAAGAAAACAATTCCAAATGCTACGAACAAAACATTTCGTTTAGCCGCTGAGAATTTTTCTGTGAGTTTGCTCGCGAGAATCACCCAAGAGGCGAGAAACCTCCAATTGAAATGGCCAGCGATGCCAAACTAACGCTTAGATAGATTTCCTCAGGGCACAAAACATCCGCAATGTTAGCAAAAGCACTGCCGTCATACATTGTTCGTCCTTGCATCCACACTCCAAACATTCCTCCAGCAACGGCGACCAAACCACCAATTAAAGCCAGATAACCAATCTGACGTTGGCTACGTTCCGATTTGATATCGATACCAAAGGCATTCACGACTTCTCACTTTGGCATCTGCAAACCGATCTTGTCCGCGGCTTGCGCCACGTCTTTGTCGCCGCGAC
>CAZYYS010000367.1:0-4198 GCA_964651015.1 uncultured Verrucomicrobiota bacterium | reverse complement strand
TCAAAAGCGTCGCGCGAAATCCAATCGCTGGAGCAACGATGAATGTGCTCGCCAATGTGCCGGCTACGGCACCGAGCGTGTTGCTGGCGTAAAGTGTGCCGACACATCTGCCCTCCGGCATTGATGGTGAAAGGAACCGTTCCATTGCTGGAAAAGTTGCACCCATCGCAATCGTCGCCGGCAGCAGCGTCAGAAAAGGAATGACAAAGGTTACGCTCCATTGATGAAATGCTGAAGCTTCCAAGCCGATGAATCTTATCGCGAATTCATTGGCCCTCTGAATCAAGACGGTCGTCAGCAAACCCCAGAAAGCGATGAGCAATTCCAAGCCAGCGTACCATCGTCCCGGACGCGGACTGCGACTGATGGGCCGGTCGAGCACCCAAGCTCCCAGCGCCAGTCCGCCGAAGAACGCAGCTACAACTGCCAGCACACCCGGCAATTCATGGCCCAGGCCAATTGCGAACATGCGCGACCAAACCAGTTGGTAAGCCAGACCGCAAGCGCCGGAGAGAAAAAAAACAGTGTATAGGAGAACAACTCTGGATCGCGGCTGATTAGTGCGAGGAGTGTGCGCCATTTAGTGAACTGGAGGGTAGCTTGAGCGTGATGATTGGGCAAGAAGTGGTGGCATCCGTGGCGACTTTGCACGGTGAAATTACACCGCCGAAGTTGCCTTGCCATGTGTGGTTGGAACGGAGCGACTCCCTCCATCATCAGGTTGAAGCGGAACAACAGGTCATGATGCCTCAGGTCAGAGCTTGCTGTTGCCAGCGACCGGGTGGGGCTAGACCTTGCAGTTCATCGTCTGTATCGTCGGGCGCTTCCAGTCGGCCGAACTCCTTACAACCGTCGGGTGAAACCTTCACATTGGCGGCTATTATGCCGGTCTTCCAACACTGAAATCACTGAATCGTCGCAACTGTGGCGGCTCAGTTCAGTTTCAAGAAATTCTTCATGATGGTGCGGCCATTCTCCGTCAAGATGCTTTCGGGATGAAATTGCACGCCCCAGATGGGCAGTTCCTTGTGCCGCACGCCCATGATTTCGCCCTCGTCTGATTCGGCCGTGATTTCAAGGCAGTCCGGTATCGTATCACGTTTGATGACCAATGAATGGTAACGAGTAGCGACAAATGGATTGGCCATACCTTCAAACAAATCCTTGCCGTTGTGCTTAATTGGCGAGGTTTTGCCGTGCATCATTCGGTAGTTAACGACTACTTCGGCCCCAAACGTGTGACCGATACATTGGTGACCCAGGCAAACGCCGAAGAGCGGGACTTGCGCCCCGAATGTTCGGATGATGTCGTTGGACAAACCAGATTCGCGTGGGGAACAAGGGCCAGGCGAAATAAGAATCCGCTCGGGTTTCAGTTCGCGAATCTGGTCCAGCGAAATCTGGTCGTTGCGATGGATCTGCATTTCCACTTTCAATTCGCCAAGGTATTGAACGAGGTTGTACGTGAAGGAATCGTAGTTGTCGATGACCAGAAGCATTTGATTGGTGTCGTCTTACTGTGGCGACAGGACCCGGGCCGGAACAATTTCTTTTGTGGCTCCGGCGGGTTGCCAGAAGAATTTGCAGCCTGCATCCACGTCATTTTCAAAGAATTCAATTTTGATGCTGTGCTTGCCTTCCTTCAATTCCGCCTCACCGTCCTTCTCTTCCATCGCGTGTAGCCCGTTGTGATCGATGATCTGCTTGCCATCAATATAGAGGCGTGAGCCGTCATCCGACTCCAGGAAGAAAGTGTACTTGCCATCCTTCGGGATGTGGATTCTGCCGGTCCATCGGATATAGAAAAAATCCACCAGTTGCGTGCCGTGGAATTCCTCTTGGGTGCTTTCAAAGTTGACCGTCTTGTCCACTCGCTTCACGACCGGCTTCTTGTCGGCGGGAATCGTCGGGAAATCCTCCAGTGAACTGCCGAGCTCAAAGTACTCACCTGTCAAGCCGCTTGAAGTCGCGGCAGTCGTGGGAGACGAAGCAAGGTGGAACAAAACTTTTGCGGGAACAGTTTCCTTGATCGCTCCGGGTGGCTGCCACCTGAGAATGCAGCCGGCATCAACTTCATTCTCGAAGAACTCAACTTTTATTGTGTGATCGCCCGCTGTCAGTTCCGTTTCCCCGTTCTTCTCCGTCATGCGATGACGACCGCCGTTGTAAACAATTTCCTTACCGTCGATGAACAACCGTGAGCCATCATCGGATTCAAGGAAGAAAGTATAATTGCCGTTCTTGGGGACGCGCATTTTGCCCGTCCAGCGGACGTAAAAATATTCAACCAGGTCCGTGCCGTGAAACCCATCCTGAGTACTCTCGAAGTTGATGTTCTTGTCCACGCGCTTGACGCTCGGTTTCCTGTCCTCCGGGACATTGGGGAAATCGTCCAAGGCACTACCGATGTCAAAATATTCTCCGATCAGGCCGGGCTCCAGATTGTCGGCGGCGAAAGTCAAGTGGGCAGCGACCAGCAGAAGCGCGACAGGCAGTAACGAGGTGTGCTTGCGGAATGTGTTCATGAAATTCCTTGCCTCTCGGCTGCTATGGTTTGTTGATTTGCATTTGTTATTTCGAGTCGAAACTTTATCGTGAGCCACCGTAAATCAACGGCACGAGTTGTCAATCACTTGCTGGGTCGACGAAAGTGTTACTTAGGCGCAGCATCTCCTTGCGGTCTTTCCGCTTTGAAATTCTTGAATTCGCTTGCACGATCTCGCCTCATGACCGTGCCAACCAACTCCGCTGATCAACTTGCCCGACGCATCATGTGGGGACTCGGCGTCGGTCTGGTGTTTGGTCTGGCGACGCGGGGCGTTTTGCTATTGGAGCCTGGCTTCACAGGGCCGGTAAACTGGCTTTCCAGAGAGGTGCTCGATCCGTTTGGTCAGGTTTTTCTACGTCTGCTTTTCTTTGTCGTGGTGCCGTTGGTCTTCAGTTCGCTGGCGTTGGGTGTCGTGCAACTGGGGCGCTTGGATAGACTTGGTCCGCTGGCTGGTCGCACGTTTCTGCTTTTTGCGGTGAACATGGCGGTGGGTGTGGCACTCGGTTTGGTGATGATGAACTTGTTGCGCCCCGGTGACAGCGTCGATAAGCAAACCCAGGCCAGGCTAATTGCTGAATTCAGCGTCTCCGCCAAAGACATCCAAACCAAGGCTGCCGAACAACCACGGATCAATCTGACGACCTTCGTCGAAATGTTCATGCCGCGCAACTTGCTGAAGTCGGTGGTCGATTTCCAAGTCCTGCCGCTGATCCTCTTTGCCCTGCTGGTCGGCGCCGCGGGCACGAGCCTGCGCGAAGGCCACCGGCTGAAATTGCAAACGGGGTTGGAAATCGTCACTGAACTGATGACCTCCCTGGTTCACTTCGCCTTATTGCTGGCGCCGTTTGCGGTGGCCGCGTTGCTGGGGAGCATTGTGATCAAACTTGGCGTGGATTTCCTGGCGGCTCTGCTGAAATTCGTCCTCGGTGTTTTGGTGGTGATGGCGATCCATCTGTTTGGGACGATGTCACTGTTGCTCAAACTGTTTTCCCGCCGCTCACCGCGTGAGTTTTTCCGCGCCATCCGCGTGGTCATCGTGACGGCGTTTTCCACCAGCTCCAGCAACGCCACGTTGCCGACGACGATTCAAGTGAGCCGGGAGAATCTGGGCATCTCGGCCAGCACCGCGGGTTTCGTTTTACCCCTGGGCGCCACGATGAACATGAGCGGAACGGCGCTTTACGAAGGGTGCGTGGTGTTGTTTATCGCTCAGGTTTACGGGATTCATCTGGGACTGGCGCAACAATTCACGCTGTTGGTCCTGGCGGTGCTCAGTGCCGTGGCCGTGGCAGGCGTGCCCGGCGCATCGCTGCCACTGATCGTCGGACTACTCTCCAATTTTGGCGTGCCGCCGGAAGGGATCGCGTTGATTCTGGGAGTGGAGCGATTTCTGGACATGGCGCGCACCGTCCTCAATGTCGCGGCGGACGTTGTGACGGCCTGCATTGTGGATGAGTGGGTGGGTAGCACGACGTCGTAGCGCGGCGCAGCCAAGCTAAAACGGAGCGCGGTTGTCCCAGCCGCAGCCGCCTCGATTGCACTCAAGTCACTAACGCTTTTCGCGCATGCAAATTAATCGGTAGTGCTGCGGCTGAGACAGCCGCGCTCGTGCGCCTGTGGAGGCGTACACACAACGGGGTGCAAGTCCCC
>CAZYYS010000366.1:0-4201 GCA_964651015.1 uncultured Verrucomicrobiota bacterium | reverse complement strand
GAACTTGCCGCGCCCGTCGTCCACGCGCTCGTAGGTGTGCGCGCCGAAGTAGTCACGTTGAGCCTGGAGCAAGTTGGCAGGCAAACGCTCGGCGCGATAACTGTCATAGAAATTCAGCGCAGTCGAGAAGGCAGGCGTGGGGATGCCTTTCTTGGCGGCCACAGCCACGACGTTACGCCAGGAGCGCTGGCAATCCTTGATGGCCTTCTTAAAAAATTGATCGAGCAACAGATTCGAAAGCTTTGGCTTGTTGTCAAAGGCTTCCTTGATCTTGCCGAGGAAGCGGCTGCGGATGATGCAGCCGCCCCGCCACATGAGGGCGATGCCGCCGTAGTTTAGGTTCCAGTTGTATTCCTTCGCCGCGGCGCGCATAAGCATGTAACCCTGCGCGTAGGAAACGATCTTCGATGCGTAAAGCGCGCGGCGAATGTCTTCGATGAATTTGACATGATCGCCTTTGATCGACGCGTTCGGGCCTTTAAGTTTTCTCGCGGCGGAGACGCGGTCATCCTTGAGCGCGGAAATGCTCCTGGAATAGACTGCTTCAGCGATCAGCGTAATCGGAATGCCGAGTTCCTGCGAGGAAATGACAGTCCACTTGCCGGTGCCCTTTTGACCGGCGGTATCGAGAATCTTGTCCACGAGGGGTTGGCCGTCGGTGTCTTTGAAAGCAAGGATGTCGCGAGTGATTTCAATCAGGTAACTGTCGAGGTCACCCTTGTTCCACTCAGCAAAGACTTGATGCATTTGGTCGGCGTTCATGCCAAGGCCGGTTTTCATCAAGTTGTACGCCTCGCAGATAAGTTGCATATCACCGTACTCAATGCCGTTGTGAACCATCTTCACATAGTGCCCCGCGCCGTCTTCGCCGACCCAGTCGCAGCAGGGTGAACCGTCCTCGACCTTGGCGGCGATGCTCTGAAAGATGTCTTTGACGTGCGGCCAAGCTGCGGTCGATCCGCCCGGCATGATGCTGGGACCGTGGCGCGCGCCTTCTTCACCTCCAGAAACGCCGGTGCCGATAAACAGCAGCCCCTTCGATTCCACGTATTTCGTCCGTCGATTTGTGTCCTCGAAGAGCGAATTTCCGCCGTCGATGATGATGTCGCCCGCTTCGAGATGAGGAATGAGTTGTTCGATGAATTCGTCCACGGCGCTGCCGGCCTTGACCAGCATCATGACGCGGCGCGGGCGTTTCAAATGCCCGACCATCTCGGCGATGGAATGCGCGCCGATGACTTTGGTGCCTTTGGCCTCCTGGTTGAGGAAATCGTCCACCTTGGACATGGTGCGATTGTAGGCGACGACCGTGAAGCCGTGATCGTTCATGTTGAGGATGAGATTCTGGCCCATGACGGCCAGACCGATGAGTGCAATATCCGCTTTGGGTTCCATGTTGTTGTTCTTCTAAACTGTCAGGCGCACGATACAAGGGTTGGAAACACGCACCAGAAAATGTTTCGCGCCGCCCAGGACTATCAACCTGGGCGAGAGCTTTGAATCCCGATTCGCTGCTGGTGAGTTGCCTTTTGAACTTCGGCTCACCTCAAACATGCGCTCCCAATTGCAATCGTGGATCGGTTTCCAACATGGTTTTCAAGTTGGGCCAGTTCGCGCCATTCATGTCGTTGAAAGCGTTCAAATACACGGCCACCGCTTCCGGGGAATGTTTGGCGAGCAAACCATCCACGGCGGCGCGGAGTTTGGTGTCGTCCACGGATGGCGGCAGTTCCTCGACCACACCCTCTTCATGCGCCAAACCGAGAGCGTCGAGAAAATCGACCAGCAGTCCGCGTTGCTTTTTCACGAGCCAGCTCCGGATCAGATTGCCGGCGGCAGGTTCCATGGACGGTTTGGTGAGCGCGGCGAGTATGCTGGCGTTCCGTTGTTCGCGGGGTTGGCGTTCCAGAAAGACGGGCCGCAGCTTGCGCGCTTCCGCAACTGCGGTGAGGGTCGTGCGGTAAAGCAGCTTGTCCGCTTCGAAGGCGTGCAGGAGGATTTCTCCGGCCAATGCCGGTGACATAAAACCGAAAAGTTCGTGGCAGGTCAGCATTTAGTGGGTTTCCAATTCCAGGCCAGGCCGGATTCATTCAATTTACGGTTGTGACTGTGACTCTGTATTTGTTTGCCAGTGGTTCGCAAATTTCCGGCTCCAAGAGTAACGTCTTTCCGCTTTCCAATGCCAGCACAGAGATTTTCGCCGCGCCGCAGGTTTCCAACGTTTGCGGGCCAAGGCACGGAATGTCAAAGCGCAAATCATGGTTCTCCTTGGCCACTTTAATGGCGGTGGCGCCACCGTCTTTGCCGGCCAGTTCGCCGCCACGGGCCAGGCATTTGTCCGTGCCTTCGAATCCTTCTACCGCGAGCACGGTGCCGTTTTTAACGACCACGCTCTGGCCAATCTCGAGGCGCGAGACCTCCTTGGCGATCCGAAAGCCGAACGCCACATCGGCGCGTTGGTCTTCGGAGAGTTTCGGGCCGAGGCGGAAGCTCTCGCCCGGCATCAATGGTTTCAGCCACGGCGTCGCTTCGACCAATTCGACGCCGTCCTTTTCTAATTCGTCCGCGATGGCGCCGAAAATCGTATGCGCATTCTTCTCCTTGAGTTTGAGCAACAGTCCCATCGCGCGCAGGTCGGGGCGGAGATCGAACAAGTTTTTGGGTGCGATCTGGCCCACCATGACACACTGCCTGATCCCTCGATCCGTAAACGTGGTGATCAGTTTGGAAAGTTGACCGACTTTGAGCCAGACGATTTCATCGACGAACGCCGCCAGCCCGGGATCGGTTTCACCTTCACAGGCGGCGGCGACCAGCCGTTTCACGCCCATGCGCCGCGCCTGCTGGGCGAAGATCAGTGGCAGCGAGCGGTTCCCGGCGATAATACCCAAAGAATCCATATGTACTCTGTCGTCGGCAGTCCGTGATGCGCGTTGTTCAACGCGGATTGTTGGTGACCATGTTAGGTGGGCGGGTTGTTTGTGACAACTTTTTTGCTTTGACAGCGTGCTGAGTCCAAAGTGAGATTCCTGAACTGAAAAGAACCTTCAAACCACACCAATCATGTTCAAACCCGTGAATTTTTGCGCGTTCTTCCTGGCGGCAATCTGCTCATCCACCGTTTCTCCCAACGTTTTCGCCGCGCAGGACACGCGGTGTTATGAGCTGCGAACCTACTATGCCGCGCCGGGGAAGCTCGACGAGTTGCACGCGCGTTTTCGCGATCACACCTGCAAACTCTTCGCCAGGCATGGTATGGAGAATATCGGTTATTGGGTACCGCTGGAGAATCCCGACGGTAAACTGATTTACCTGCTGGCGTATCCCACCCGCGAAGCCCGTGAAAAATCCTGGAAAGAATTCATCGCCGACCCGGATTGGCAGAAGGCGTACAAAGCTTCCGAAGCCAATGGCACACTCGTCAAAAAAGCGGAATCCATTTTCTTGAGCGCCACCGATTATTCGCCCCCAGAAGACAAATCAGCAAGCAAAGAGCCGCGCGTCTTTGAACTGCGCACTTACAAAGCCGCCCCCGGAAAACTGGGCGACCTGAACTCCCGTTTCCGCGATCACACGTGCAAACTGTTTGAGAAGCATGGCATGACGAATATCGGTTACGGCGTACCGATGGACAAAGACAAGGGCGCGGACGACACGCTGATTTACATGTTGGCCCACAAGAGCAAGGCGGCTGCCGCTGATTCCTGGAAGGCATTTGCCTCTGATCCGGATTGGAAAAAGGCCAAAGCTGCTTCCGAAGAAAAAGCCGGTGGCCCGCTGACCGCCAAGGACGGCGTAAAGACGGTCTATTTGAAAGCGACCGATTACTCGCCGATCAAATAAACTCCAAACTCATTCTTGAGCCTTTTCGAAAAATAGCAGCCGACGTAAGGAGGCTCTGATTCTTGACTATAGAGGTTTCCAAAAAATAGTTTGAGCCTCCTAACGTCGGCTGCTACGACCGGGCTGGAGTTTTTGACACCACATACGATGCCGGTCGCCAATCCGAAGTGCGAGGAGGACAATTGGAGCGCAGCTCACTTCTTGATGCTGATCCATACTTCGTGGACGCTGCCGTCGGACAGCGTCGCCGCCAGTTTCCAGGTCCCCACACTCAGGGGTTTTGTGTCCAGGGTGAAGTGCCATGTGCCGGTCGTTGCATCTGCCAGGAAGAACTGGTTACCCGTTGTCGCGGCCCCCG
>CAZYYS010000365.1:2599-4515 GCA_964651015.1 uncultured Verrucomicrobiota bacterium | reverse complement strand
ACACCGTTTATGTGACCAGCGGCTTTCGCGGCAGCGCGTTGTTTGCCTTGCGGCTCGACCGCACCGGCGACCTCGGCGGCACCGACGCCATCCGTTGGACCCACGCTGAAAACACACCCTACGTGCCGTCACCTCTGCTGATGGACGGCTTGCTTTATTTCGGATCAAAAAACGACGCCAAACTCTCGTGCTTCGACACCAAGACCGGGAAGGCAAACTTCGAAGGTGAACGGTTGGAAGGCATTTTCGGCATCTATGCCTCACCCGTCGCCGCGAAAGGCCGCGTATATGTCCTTGGGCGCGCGGGCACCTGCCTGGTGCTCAAGAAGGGCCCAAAGCTCGAAGTCCTCGCCACGAACAAGCTTGACGACAAGACTGACGCGTCGCTGGCACTTGCGGGCAATGAACTTTTCGTTCGCGGTCACCAGAACCTCTATTGCATCGCGGAAAAATGACGGATACCGCTTGAGAACATGACATTCCGCAAAGAATGGACCGCTATTCTAGGGCTTATGGCATTGTGCGGGGTCGCACATGGCTATCCGAAACATTATGCCCCGTTCCAGAAGGGAGAAGCACCTCAGCCTGTGCCCTTGTTGGATTGCTCCATCGTCAAAGAGCAATACGTGGCTGATGACTTTCCTGACTATCCAAGTATCCTCTACTTCACCGCACCACGCGACTCCACACGGACAGTATTGAAGATGGAACGATTAGTTGAGGCGAATTCTCCTTGCTGGCGTATTACGGCTCTGGACCGCAAACGAAGACCGATATCCACGCCAGCAACCAACTACATGACTAGCTACAGTTATAGCGTGAAAAGTGCAGACCTGAACCAGGACGGCCAAACAGATTTCCTCGTGAACATCTGGACAGGAGGTTGTGGATTAGCTGCGGTAGGCTCGACGACCACATTCCTTCTGTCATCCGGCGCAGGCTATGTGGCTACGGACTACTACAGTTTCGATTTCGGGCCAGAAGACATTGTCAGATTCAAGAAGGGTGGCCCCTGCTACTTCATACACAACGACCTCATCGGCAATGGCGACGAGAAGACCAAGGACGGGAGGGATCACAATTTCTGGGTTTACCAGTTGTACCGATTCAGTCGTGGCAAGATGGATGAGGCGAATCGAGATCACGCACGGTTCCCGAAATGGGTCTGGTACACATTTAAGGAGAACCACAATGAAACTGACCAACTGACACAGGAGCAGAAAATGCGGCTCTTGAACCCGGCCAGTGTCCAACCCATCACTGATCGCAAGCCGCCATGAAAACGTGGCAAGGCCCCATTCTCTCGTGCGCCCATCTATTCACACCATCATTTTTGCTGGCGCTATTCGTAGCTGCCTCTGGTTGTCGGCGCGGCCCGCATTTTTCCGCGAAACTCCAAAGAAGTGGAGGAGCAGCCGCACTCAAGGAGGAGTGCGCTGGTTTTCTCCGCCTGCACGAGCAGACTTCGGGGCAGCAGTATGTGTGGATGCCACGTTCCACCAATTTCCCGTCCGCGATTGCTTCCTTTCAGCCGCAGGCAGTTTCCATCACTCGACTCGACGGCGTGCTCATGGTCGATGTGCGGGTCACGGGCGGATTCGACCACCACGGTCTGCTAGTCGCTCCGTCAGCGACGACGCCGGGCTTTCAACCACGTCGCGGGAGTTGGAGCATCTGGAAGTTGGCGGATGGAGTATGGGAGTATCGGGAGTGAGCAACCTAACCAGATAAGATGAGAAGGCCGACGCCCGGCGCGTGGAACACCGGGAGTTCCGTGGTTGATTTTTTCACCTGGCTTGAATCAGCAACTCCCATTTGCGTCTAGAAGAAGTACGAAATCGCAAAAAGCGCCAACAGTGGAATTTTCTATCCAAGGCCGTAATTTTAGACAATGCTTTGCCCGTATATGAAATCTT
>CAZYYS010000365.1:0-2589 GCA_964651015.1 uncultured Verrucomicrobiota bacterium | reverse complement strand
TACCCCGGTATTCGCCCCTCCCCGCGGGGATCCGCCCCCACCCCCTTCCGGGGGGTGGGGTGGGGGGGGGGGCGCTCTTCGCGTGCACTACTGTCACGCCAGGGTAATCCCCCCACAGATTAGCTGACGCCAGAAGTGGAATTTTCTATTCAAGGTTCGCATTTTAGACAATGCTTTTGCCGTATATGAAATCATTCTGTTTACTGACCAGCTTCCTGTTGTCCATCGCCTTGTTCCGGCCGGATCATGCCGCCGCTGCGCCGCTTGAACTCAAAAAGGGCGACCACATTTGTATCATCGGCAACACGCTCGCCGACCGAATGCAACATGACGGCTGGTTGGAGACGCTCATCGTCGCGAAATTTCCCAATGATGACCTCGTCTTCCGTAACCTCGCGGTCGCTGGCGACGAGGTCGTTTTCCGCCATCGTTCGGAAAACTTTGGTTCGCCGGATAGCTGGCTCACCAAGACCAAGGCGGATGTGATTTTCGCCTTCTTCGGCTTCAATGAATCTTTCAAGGGCGACGCCGGACTCGGTAAATTCAAGCAAGACCTGGAGAAATTCATCAAAGATACCAAGGCGCAAAACTACAGCGGCAAAGGAGCGCCGCGCCTTGTGCTGTTCTCCCCGATTGCCAACGAGAAAGTCAACGACCCCAATCTGCCCGACCCGACCGCGAACAACGCCAACCTGCAGAAATACACCGCAGCGATGGCTGACGTGGCCAAGGCCAATGATATTCCTTTTGTTGACCTGTTCACGATTTCCCAACGGCTCTACGCGCAGGCGGCAAAACAAGGCCAGCCCCTCACTTTTAACACAATTCACCTCACCGACGCGGGCAACAGGGCGCTCGCCCTGGAAATTTTTCAGGCTCTGTTTAACGCAAAACCGTCCACGGACAATCTCAAGAAACTTCGCGGCGCCGTGAATGAAAAGAACGCCGAGTGGCACGCGCGCTACCGCACAGTGGACGGCTATAACGTCTATGGCGGCCGTTCCAAACTCGAATTCCCCACGGCGGGCAAGGATTCCCCGAAGATCACCAACTTTGACGTAATGCAGGATGAGATGTCGCAGCGCGATGTCAAAACGGCCAACCGCGACCTGCGAGTCTGGGCCGTGGCCAAGGGTGGTGACTTGAAGGTGGATGACTCGAATCTGCCACCGGTCCGAACGCTCCAATCAAACAAGCCGGAGATCAAACCGTTTCTGAGCGGCGAAGAAACCATCAAGCACATGACCGTGGCCAAGGGTTGCAAAGTGAGCCTGTTCGCCAGCGAGGAACAATTCCCCGAACTCGTCAGCCCGGTGCAAATGGCCTTCGACACCAAAGGCCGCCTGTGGGTGGCCGCCTGGCCCAGCTACCCGGAACTCAGACCCACCGACAAAGTCTTCGACAAGTTGCTGATTTTTGAAGACACGAACGGGGATGGTAAGGCCGACAAGGTCAAGACCTTCCTCGATGGCCTGAATTGCCCGACGGGTTTCCAGTTTTACAAGGACGGTGTCCTAGTCATGCAGGCACCGGACTTGTGGTTTGTGCGCGACACCGACGGGGACGGCAAGGCCGATTGGAAAGAGCGCGTGCTCATGGGCATGGACTCCGCGGATTCCCATCACACGGCAAACGCATTGGTGCTCGACCCCGGTGGCGCCATCTATTTGAGCGATGGCGTTTTTCATCGCACCCAGGTCGAAACCGCAATCGGTCCGATTCGTAATAATGACGGAGCCATCTACCGCTACGAACCGTTGACTTATAAATTCGAGCGATACGTCCCCTACGGTTTTGCCAATCCCCACGGTCGCGTATTCGATTACTGGGGCACGGACATCATCACTGACGCAACTGGCAATCAGAATTACTTCGCGCCGGCCTTCAGCGGCCATCTTGATTATCCCGCAAAGCACGGCACCATGAAGGAATTCTGGAAGCAGCCTTCGCGGCCATGCCCGGGCACTGGCATTCTCTCCAGCCGCCATTTCCCGGAGGAATTTCAGAACAATTTTCTGAACTGCAACGTGATTGGCTTTCAAGGCATCTTCCGGGTAAAGGTCAACGAAGATGGCTCTGGTCTGAAGGGCGAGACCATCGAAGATCTGGTCAAAGGCAACAACGACAAGATTCCCAACTTCCGCCCCTCGGCGGTCGGTGTCGCTCCGGATGGGTCGCTTTATTTCCTGGATTGGGCCAAGGAGCTTATCGGCCACATGCAGCATCACATCCGCGACCCGCACCGCGACAAGTCGCACGGCCGCATCTACCGGATCACTTACGAAGGGCGAGCATTGCTCAAGCCGGCGAAGATCGACGGTCAGCCCATCGAGAAACTGCTCGAACTGCTGAAGGAACCGGAGAACGACGTGCGCACGCGCGCAAAGATCGAACTGAGCAAACATGACAGCGCAAAAGTCATTGCGGTTCTGAAGAAATGGACTGCGAAACTCGACCCGAAGGACAAGGATTACGAGCATAATATGACCGAAGCGCTTTGGGTGCATCAATGGCATAACATTGTCGATGAGGATTTGCAAAATCTCATACTACGCTCGCAAGATCATCACTCCCTCGCCGCCGCGACCC
>CAZYYS010000364.1:0-4630 GCA_964651015.1 uncultured Verrucomicrobiota bacterium | reverse complement strand
ACGTGCGCCGCACGCGCCATGCCGTCCCCGCCGGATTGATTGCCGATGCCGTGGGCATTATTGCTTCTATCATCATTTGCCGGATGATGTTCGGGTAGTGTGAAGACAAAGCGAGGGACTAATTGCGACCCGGTGGATTGACACAATTGTGGGTTGGCGTAGCCTCTATGACAACGCCATCCCGTCTTGTTATGACAGACAAGTGTTTCCTGGGCACTTGGGTGACGATCCGCAAAGCTGGATCAAAAGGACTTGTGAATGGCAAATAGCCTGCATAAATCATCACTCATCACTCGGCCTCGTATGATGGCACTCTGTAATCAAATTCGAATTCTCAAGGCAGCCACCACCCGACGGTTCACCGCGGTCGTCCTGTTTCTTGGCTTGTCGCTTCAAGCTGCGGAACAAGCGACGGACTCGCAATCGGCAGCGCCGAGCATGGGAAACGCACCAACTCAACGCTTCGTGACAATCACTGCAGAGTTCGAGCAATTCGAATTCCCTTCCGGAGACATCAAACATCCCGCGAACTTGACCAACCTGGCCTTTTCAGCGGTTTGCACCACTGGAACGAATGAGTGGCGCATTGATTTAAGCTTTGGGCAGGGTGAGAAGCAAGAGTTATGCTTCGATGGGACCAACGTCTACTACAACAATATCTTCCCATCGGGAAATTCCCGAGTGACCATCTCTTCACGTCCGTCTTACATCGGATGCCCGCTGGGCATGACGATGCATAACATGCCTTGGTTGGCGTTCTGCTCCGGGAACTATCTGAAACGCGAGAGACGACTTATCCCGATGCCCGTGCCGAAAATGGTTTTTGTCAAAACTTCCCCTGACAGCCTCGCCTATTCTGACAGGACACTTGCCTTCCCAGACGACTTGGGGCTGCCACAGACTGTGGATATGTTCGCCTCCGACTCGCTTTTTTCCGCTTCTGTCACAAATGGCGTCTTTCAAGGCACTCCAGACGTAGAATTATGGAAACGTGGGTCCACCGGCTTCAAATGGGATTTCCCGGATGGCGCTCTTGGATTCCATTATGCCGCGACCATGTCAACAAACTTCTTAGGTTGGAATATCCCGGTCGCTTTCGAATGGTTTCGAAATGACTTTGAACATGGCGCGTTGGTTCCGCGAATGGGCGGCAAAGGAAGGGTCACGTCCATTATCGCCTCAAGAAAACCAGCAAGCGTTATTGAGCCAGGTGTAACCATTTTGGACTACCGCTTTCACGATGCAGGTTTACTGAGTATTTACGATGGTGCGATTGAGTACACAGCTACGAACAGTTACGCAGCACCAACAAATGATCCAGTACTGCAAAAAAAACTCGCAGAGCGGTTGGCACGAGTGAAACGCGGTCCATAACAGCATAATATGCACGTGCTCCAACGCCATCCCGTCTTGTTATGACGAATTCCTGTTTTCAAACGCGCAGTCCTCGCTTTATTGCCGCGAAAACGAAACGGTCTGCCGCTGGGATGCTCGTTTTGAGCCTGCTGCTCGTCTCGGATACGGCCATCGCGCAGCACTACATCGAACTCTCGGCCGAAATTGAAATCAACGATTGGTCCTACTGGTTTTTCGAGGACGAAAATGGCCTGTCGGCCCTAAACGGAGCGCCGAAGAGTATCTTTACCAAACTGGCGACGGTGCATTGTGTGGTCGGCACCAACACCTGGATGATGGAAGGCCGGTTCAGACGGAACGCGAATGTGACGCGCTGGTTCAATGGGACCAACATCATGGAACGCGGTGTGATCACCGAGGGGATTCCCGTTGCGACTATGAAGCGATTCTCGGAATTCACCGGGATCGCAGAGAGAGCCTATGGTGCGGGTGAGCAGTTCACGCGAGAATACGAGACCAGCGATGGCAATCCGGGCAGGCCGATGCGCGTAACTGACCTGATGGATTTGCAGGGAAGGATTTGCTGGCTGGCCTTTTGTTCTGGCTCCGCGCTCAAACAAGAGGGCCGCCGCCTTTTCCCACCGAGCGATCTTTGGAAGGAACTTGTTGCCGCTCCTTCCGGGTTCATCGACAAAGTTTCGGTTTTCGACGATGGCCTCGATCTGCCGAAGAGCATCGAGTTGTTCACTCCTCAAGAACAACTCATTTTCCAATATCAGGTTCGTCAGTCCACGAATGTGCTGGGCTGGAATTTTCCATTGGAGTTTTATTTGGTTCAGTATCGACCGGCCCGGCTTCGCACAAAAACCTCACCAGATCAATTGCATGCCAATTCGTGGGAACTGCAGTTGACGGCCAAGGGCAGGGTGACATCCATCAAGGAAGGCAACGCTTCCGAAATTCCAGACGGACCGTCCAAATGAAACAGGTCAAGGTAGTCTTCTTACTCGCCGCTGCTGCCGTCGCCGCATTCCTGGTGTTGTCGGCTTCTCCTTCGCGCTCTCCAGTCGAGTTCAAGCTGGTCAGTTCAAAGCCCGTTGGCAATGTGAATGGCAAGGAGTTCACGCTACTTACCTTGAGCATAAGTAATCAGAACGGCGTTACCATCGTGTTCAACCCGGTTGATTTTCAAGCCAAGGTTCGAGGCCAGTGGATCGATGTGGATCAACCTTTTGGCGATGTTAACATGAAAGCGGGCGAGACAGTCCAGCAGCCGCTTTGCGTACCTGAGGGGGTGGAAGCTTGCCGACTCCGTTTCAGTTTTCGCTTAATGTATCCGCCCGCCACTTGGATGGAACGATTAGTGGGAAGGTCAGGTCCAAGGGCCGAGAGGTTGGTGGCGAAGTCTCCGTGGCTCAGAGAATGGGTTTGGCCGGGCCAATGGGGAGAACCCAGGCGGAAGAAGATTATTTCACTCGAAGTCGAAATACCGCCGAGATCCAGACTTGGTGGGGAACGTCGCTTCGATTCAAATTGGTAAACAGCCGAAACTTCCGGATGAGATTCAGAGGAAAGTGAGAAAATGATGGCTCGCTACACATTTGCGCGTTACGTCAGTCGTCTGCCTGTAATTGCTCTCTTCTTGGCGACGGATCGGAGTTTACAGGCTGCTTCGACAGAGTTCTCGTTTGAAACCGCCGGTGAAGTGCGCTGCACGACATTTGAAGAGACAGGCACGAACACTTACTTCGGCACATACCGGGTGGCTGTTTCCGGATGCAACACTTGGATCAGGTCGAAGTTGTTGCTGGACGATGACCCTGACTACGCTGCGGATTACCACGAATACTCTTGCCAGGGCTCGAACAGCACGCTGCTCGTTCGCTATCGCGACGATTTGTGGGTCACTAACGTCACGTCCGTAAACCTTGGCGTGACCGAAACGAAAACACTGGAGAAGCCGCAACGCCCATGGAACCAGGGCACGGTGTCCGTCAGACCCGACCCGCTCCCTCCGTATGGATTCGAAGCCCTCACAGTCGTATGGCTCGCCTACGGTTCGCGGTGTCACTACGGACAAAGCGGGCAGGGTTTGGTTTCTCCGGTTGTGTGCGTCGGAGATGAATTTCGAGAATCAGGCCTGAAGGTGAAATCTCATTGGGTCGTTGAAAGCAAGCGTCCGGGCTCGCTGAATTTCATGGCTGAATTCTCCGATGGCAACAGTTACAAGAAGCAAGCAACACAAGTCGAAGTCAGACCATTCCCGCAGCCTTTCGACACTGGATTCACCAACACCATTTACAGAACCATCGAATGGACCAATCTGGCGGGTTACACGCTGCCGCGAAAATTCGAGCTTGTTGCGTTTGCACCCGACCTTTCTGATCAGTCGCAGAAGAAACTGAGGATTGCCTACATGATGGTCGGTGAAGCCCACTCAATCATTTTGGGCACGACAAAAACCAACTTCGCGCCAAGCCTTCCGGAGCGCTGCAACGTGATTGACTATTCTCTCCGCGATGAAAAGTCGCGAACTCATTACTTCACATACCAGACAACCGACGGGAAGTTGATCAACTACGATGAGTTCATTGCCCGCCAGCAAGAGCGTGATCGCAAAAGGAAGCAGCCAACAGTCAAGTGACGTGAACGCCGCGTACGCAGACGGAGAAGTCAACACCGCGGTGACTCAGCTCCTCCAGGGTTCGACTCAACCCGTGCCAATCTCCTGCGGACCAATACCACCGTTCACGAGGAAGAGAACCGCCATCCGCACGGCAATCCCGTTTGTTACCTGCTCCAAAATCAGCGAGCGACTGCTGTCGGCGATGTCGCTGTCAATTTCCACGCCGCGATTCACAGGACCGGGGTGCATGATGAGTGAGTCGGGCTTGGTCCTCGCGAGGCGTGTTTTATTCAGGCCGAAAAGCGTCGTGTATTCGTTGAGACTGGGGAACATAGTTTTGCGCTGGCGCTCGTGTTGGCCGAGGATTTTCAGGTCCAGTATAAGCCGAACAAGATTAGCAATGCGGCTGACGCCCGGCTGGGAGACGGATTCTTCGCTGACTCTCGCGATGTGTTTCTGCATGGGCTTACCGGACCAAAGCCGCAAGGCACCTGCAGTTCGTTGCCGGTGCTGCATGTTGCCATCGGCCGGCGGTTGGGCTATCCGCTCAAACTGGTGACGACCAAAGGGCATTTATTCGTGCGGTGGGAAGATAGGTTTCGTTCATGGCACAGCCTGGATCGATTTATCCACGAGCTTTGGCCGCAA
>CAZYYS010000363.1:0-4912 GCA_964651015.1 uncultured Verrucomicrobiota bacterium | reverse complement strand
AAACATGTCGAGGATGTAAAACTTCGGCGGTAACTGGCTGGCGATGACCTTGCCGGACAGCCCGTGACGCTGGGCGAAGGGATGCGACGCGGGAATGTCCTGGCCTGGATTGAAGGCGCGAAAAGCCTGCTGCTCGTCCCAGGTTTTTTGCCACTTGGGTTCGATCAGGTGAAACGGATATTGTCGTCGGCTGCCTGCCATAGAGCGGCAGATATTGGGGAAAGCAATGGTGCGGAGCAATGGCAGAATTGGGGGAAAAACAGATTTGAACGGTTTTCAAAACGCTGTCCCGAAAAAAGCAGGGAACTGGGTGCATCACCCCGGTCTGCTTTGTGTGCTTCCAATGCGGGAGTTCATCACCTCAAGGTGTGGCGACGCGAAAATAGCGTTCCCCTGTGGAAATCGCGTTGGTGATGCTGATCGTTGTCGCTACTGCTTGAGTTGGAAAACTGCCAAACATGCTCCAGTTGGTTGCGGCGAGCGAACCCTTCGATTCCACCGTATAGCTGCGATTTGATTCCGCATTGAACGAAAAAAGGAAGGCATTGCCAACGAGGCCCACTCCAAAAATGTTTGGAGGTTGCGCAGGCGGGCCGGGCAAGGAGTACTGCACGACCAATATTGGAGCGATCGATGGCGATTCGCGCGAGCCAACCAGCTTTGCCTCTCCGCCAGAAGATTCGTTACTGGCAATCAGAATCCAACCGAAGTTTGTCCCGAAGTCACCTGCCCATAGTTGCACGTCTGCAACCAAGCCGGCGGAGTTGAAGACGTTTGTGCTTTCGGCTATTCCCAATGTTCCCGAGGCGCTGGCGGTGGCGACAAAATCGCTCCCGCTGCCGCCACCAGCGGACGCCCACAGCGGAGCGGGGTGCAGGCGCGCATTCCAGGTGGCTTCACCGTCGCTGGCAGGCTGGCCGGTCTGGGATGTGGACTTGTTACCCTCACGCCATTCTTTGAGCACTCGATGCAACTGGAAACTGGCCGGCGGGGAGCCGTTGCCCTGAATCGCAATCAACTGCAGGCTGGCATTGGTAATTTGCGCGTTCACCGGCAGGGCCGTGAGGTCGAAGCGAAACAAACCGCGATTCGTGACACTCCCACCCATCCCCCCCACGCCCAGTGGCACATTGGGCCGGCCACCAAGATTATTGTTGGGTTCTGAACTGCGCAATCCTGTGTCCGCCACTGCAACCAGTTTGGCAGTTTCGGCAGATGCTGGTTCGCACCGCCCTGCGAGCAAAAGAGCATATATGGCAATCAACGCAGCGCGGCGAAGCCGCAACCAAAGTAGGATAGAGCGTCTCGCCTGTCTGGGCGAATGGGAGAAAGGGGGAATGTGGGAAAGGGAGAATTGACTCCATTGCTGTTTGGAAAAATCTTTGCAGAACGCGACGAAGTTTGGAGATAGCGTCGCAAAGCGACCCTGGCGGACGTTCATTGGAAATCTCATGGGGTTATTATGGGCTAATACCTGACTCGCTGGTTTGCCGTTTACGTTTAGGAGGAGCCAGAGTGATTTTTGTTCCCCGGACAGAGGGAGTAGTCCACCAGGAGTTGGCTGTTTGGCGTTTTACATGCATTCTAACCCAATGTCCTAATAAGGGAAAAACTCAAGGGAAACGAGCACATTCGGGCTTGCAGCAGCCACCGGTTTTTACGACTCTCTCGCCAATAAATTTTCCTATGAAAAAAATAAATGTTGGACTCGTCGGTTACGGCTTCATGGGCCGGACTCACTCGAACGCCTTTCGCAAGGTCAGCAATTTCTTCGACCTTCCCTATCAACCCGTTCTCAAAGCCGTCTGCGCCCGGGATGAACAGAAGGCGCGCGCCTTCGCCGCCAAGTGGGGCTGGGAATCGGTCGAAACCGACTGGCGACGGCTCGTTGAACGCCCGGACATTGATCTCATCGACATTGCCAGCCCGAACGACACACACGCGGAAATCGCGGCGGCGGCCGCCAAGGCAGGCAAGATGATCCTGTGCGAAAAGCCGCTTTCGATGGACGGCGAGGAAGGCGAAGATATGGTCAGAGCGGTGGAGAAGGCAAAAGTTCCGAACATGGTCTGGTATAATTACCGCCGCGTTCCGGCCGTCACGCTGGCCAAACAACTCATCGATCAAGGTAAGTTAGGCCGTATCTTCCATTATCGCGCCAAATTCCTCCAAGACTGGACGATCTCCAAAGACCTGCCACAAGGTGGCGCAGGACTCTGGCGGCTTGATGTAAAGGTCGCCGGTAGTGGCGTCACCGGCGATTTGCTAGCGCATTGCATCGACACGGCGGTTTGGCTCAATGGCAGCATCGACACGGTAAATGCCATGACTGAGACGTTTATCAAGAAACGCAAGCACAACCTCACCGGCAAGGTGGAAAAAGTTGGCATCGATGACGCGTGCGCGTTTCTCGCCCGGTTCAGCAATGGTTCGCTGGCGACGTTTGAATCTACCCGTTACGCGCGCGGGCACAAAGCGCTTTACACATTCGAAATCAACGGCGAGCACGCCTCTATCTTTTGGGACCTGCACGACTTGCACCGGTTGCAATACTTCGATCATCGAGACGAGGGCCGCGTGCGCGGCTGGCGCTCGATCCACGTCACTGACGGCGATCATCCGTACATGGGTAACTGGTGGGTGCCGGGGTTGCAAATCGGTTACGAGCACACGTTCGTCCATCAGGTAGCCGATTTCTTTAACGGCTTGGGCAACAAGAAACCGGCCAGCCCAACGTTCCGTGACGCCTTGGAAACGCAATATGTATGCGACGCGGTCTTGAAATCGGCCAAAACCAACAAGTGGGAAAAAGTATCAAAGCTCAAATGAATCTTTTTGACGTTCATCTCGTCTTTAGAAATCATGTTCAAAAAACAAAATCAAAATACCATGTTGAAACCAAATCCGATCCTCGTTTTTAGCGCAATTGCAGCGCTTGCTGCGTCGTTGCATACTGCCGGCGCCGCCGACAAAAAAAAGGTCGATGTCAGCAAACTCCCGCCGCCATCCGACAAGCAGGGCCTGACGTATGACAAAGATATTAAGCCGATCCTGGAGAGTTCGTGCCTGAAATGCCACGGCGCGGAGAAGCCGAAGGCCAAGTATCGTGTGGATAGCCGCGAAGCGTTGATCAAAGGGGGCGAAAGTGAGGAGGCTGCCGTGATTCCGGGAAAGAGCGACAACAGCCCGATGGTCTGGTTCGTCGCCGACCTGGTCGAAGACATGGAAATGCCGCCCTTGGACAAACGCGAGAAGTATCCCGCTCTCAAAAAAGAACAGGTCGGAGTGATCCGCGCCTGGATTGATCAAGGAGCGAAATAGAAGTTTTCATACATCAAGCGCCGCTCCACTTTGGGCGGCGCTTTCTGGTTTAGAAACCACCAACGGCTGCGGCAACTTCGGTTCCCGAGCTGAAGCCGACAACGGTCCCCTGAATAGTTGCGGGTCGCTCAAAAAAACTGGATCAACAAGAAACCAGTTTCGCCGTCAATGGTTTCCGAATAGTCTTCACTCCATCGCAATTTCGTAAGGCGGAATTGTTATGGTCTTTCCGCTGGCGAGGCGCACAGTGGCGGGGCGGTTGTCGAAGTTAAGGAGCCCCAACCGGCCATTCTCAAGCACGCTCCAATACACGGACGCGGGTTTCTCCATCTGAAGCGCGGCGCGAATCGGAGGCCGGATGGATTCGGTCCGCAATAATAGTTCACGAACAAACTCTGCATAGTCCCGCGAGGGGACCAAGTCACCACGCCAGAGCACAACGCGACCGGAACCCGTGTCGCCCGCCAGCCATTTTCCGGCCAATGACGTATCGCCTTCGACTGTCCCCGGGTAACCTCGCGGGCTTACCGCAAACACCAGGGTGCCGCCTTGGCGCACCCAATGATCTATACGTTCCAAAACCGGCTTCTCAAACACCGCTCCCCAAAGGAACAATAACACGCGATAACGCTCCAGCGCCCCATCCAAGACCATCGGTTCGCTCACGTAGTCGAAGTCCATCTCCTCGCGCATGGTGCGGGCCACCGAAAACAGAATCGAACCCCAGCGATATCGGACGACCTCGTCATCCAGTTTCACCGCAGTGTCAGGATACATGGCAGCTACATCGATCATCGGCTTGGCGCGTTGATCCATCAACGGGGCGTACTTCAACCAGGCTTCGATGGCCTGATCGTTGCCGGTGAGGTTGCCAAGGTAGTAGAATAAATGCACTGCGTCGGTTGTAACTGCGTTGAACAGTCGCGCCATGACTCCGCGTTTGCTGCCAAACCCGCCGGGTTCATAACCCAGTGGAACACCGTAGAACCGCGCCGCGGATGAGGCCATGCGCGTAATCGTGAAGTTGTCAGGAAAATCGTCGCCTTCGTTGGTCAGACGCAAACCGCCACCCACCTTTGCCATCGTGCGGGCTTGAGTGGTGAAGTCGGTCCCGATCTCCACGGCTCCCCATCCTCCTGACGACATGTGTATGGAAGTGTGTGGCAGCACTTCCCGCGACCACTCCGCCCACCGCCCGCACCAATCACTCATCGCACCCATGTACCAGTCCGCGAAATCCAGCCGCTGCCGGCGGCTGGTGGCTGTTTCAGGCAGAAAGGTCCGCACCTTGGAAACCGAACCATATCGACTGCCCCACGCTGCGTTCAGTTTGTGCACATCGCCGTATCGGTGACGAAGGTGATCGCGAAATGCCGCCTGAGCGTACTTGTCGGCCGCCCAATATCCGATGTGCGTGTGACCGTCCCGCCTAAACTTGTAGCCAGGCCCCTTGGCCGGATATTGAGCCTCCCCAAAATCCCCGCTCGGTCCGAGCCGGATGCCGAGCAGCGATGACCGGTTTCCGTAATGCCTGCCAAACTCGGCGATAAAGCGGTGGGCATACTCGGCTTGGAACGGGTAAAAAATGGAT
>CAZYYS010000362.1:0-4915 GCA_964651015.1 uncultured Verrucomicrobiota bacterium | reverse complement strand
GCCAGACTTGACACGGCTTGCACGCGATACGGCTGGCCAATCTCACCTCCCACTGACAATTGAAAACCGCTGGTATTGGGAAGGCTACTCCCGGACAGGACCGGTACCCTTGTGTTGGCCGATTGCAGAATGGTGCTGTTTTCTCCCACGATGACGTAACTGCTCTGACCGAAGGCGACGCCCCAGAGGTCTTTGTCTGCCTTGCGCGGGCGACGGCTCCATGTCGCTGCGTCAGTTGAAGTGAGAATCACGCCATCATCCGCCGCTGCCACAAACGTGCCGTTGGCGTAAAGGAGTCCGGATATTGAGCCTGGGTATCCTGATACGCGATTGGTCCAGGTCACCCCGTCGGTTGAGGTCCGAATGTACGTGCCGGGAAAACCAGCGGCAGCGAAGGTCCCGTTTCCATAACCAACAACCCATTGATAACTGGGACCCGTGCCTGCGGACCGAGCCATCCAGTTTGTTGCATCCGGAGAGGTCAGAGTCGTGTTCCCTTGTCCCACAGCCACAAAAGTGCTTGAACCGAAGGCCACGCTTTCAAGATTACTGTCAGTTAATTGGCGAGTCCATGTGACACTGTCTGGTGAGGTGTAGATTCCACCGAAAGTTCCAAAGGCTGTAGCTACGAATAGGCTATTGCCATAGGCGACATCATTAAGTAGCGCATTCGTGCCCGCGTATTGGTTCGTCCAATTCACACCGTCGCCGGACGAGAGGATGGTTCCGTTCCTGCCCACTGCGACAAACATATCCTGAGCGTACGTGATTCCTCTGAGGTCATTCGTATTTCCGGAGACTTGGGCAATCCAGTTTCTCCCATTCGTTGACGACATGATGGATCCCCCCCAGCCGACAGCTACGAATTGACCACCCGCATATGTGACATCACTGAGGAGCGGGTAGCTTTGGGGAGTCGAGTTGCTCCAATTGGTTCCGTACGTTGATCGCAGAATCACTCCATTCGTACCTACCGCAACGAACTGGCCACCGCCGTACGCTACGGCGTTGAGATCGCCTGCCATTCCCGAGAGCCCCAAGTACTGCGCGCTCCAATTATTGCCGTTGGTAGAATACTGAATGACGCCGCTATCCCCAACAGCCATAAACGTGTCGCCGCTATGAGTAACGCTGCGTAAGGGAGCATAGCTGGTCTTGGTTGCCCAGTTGATACCGTTGGTCGAAACCCGAACGGTACTTCCGACGGCGACGAATAAACCGTTGTTGTAAGTAATTCCATTGCCTGCGGCACCAGGGCTTCTTGTGACCCAGTTGACGCCGTTTGTTGACGTTAGAGTAAGAGATACGCCACCCACGGCAATGAACAAGCCGTCCCCAAAAGTGATTGCGCTTAAATGTGAGACTGTCCCCGAAACCTGGTTGGACCACTGGATGCCATCGCCTGAAGTCCGGATGGTGCCGTTTCTCCCGACGGCAACAAACAAACCGTTACCATAGGTGACGCCATGCAACGCATTGGTTGTTCCGCTGTCGTGGGTGCTCCATGAATATCCATCGATGGATGTGATAATTGTTCCGTTCGTACCCACGGCAACAAAGAGGCCGTTGCCGAAACCTACCCCATAAAGGTTTTCAGGTTTTCCTGAATCCGGTCCGGTCCAATTGATGCCATCGGACGAAGTGACAATTGACCCTGCATCGCCAACGGCCACGAATCGGTCTGTGCCGTAGGTAATCCCGCGCAAGTCGTTCCCTTGAGGCAGGGGGTTCCGCCGATGCCAGACATCCAAGGGGTCTGCTGTGACACTCAGTGTCGAGGTGACCAAGAGTCCGAGCCAAAGGAGGAGATTCGCCGGGAGCTTTTCCATGTGCAACCACAATAGTTCAACTTTGGGACCACGTCCATTTATCATTTGGAGGGGACAGGTCGGTAGTGGCATAAACTCATTAAGCCAATGTAAGGAAAAGGCGGCATCGCACAACTGGGGAAAATCCCCCATCCCAAACGCTGAAAGCCAAACTGTGCCACTGCCGACATGGCTATGTACTTGCGTTCTCCGATGGGGCGTGGGAGCATGATTCTTGCAAGTTACCCAGCTTGCGGGACAATTTTTGAGCACACAAATATGGTTCTAGCGACAGACATACAAGATACGAAAGCGCCCGATCCTTTTTTGGATAAGTTCAAAAGATTTGAGAAGGAGACGAAACATCCAGCCTGGCTGTACCCGCTTCGCAAGGCCGGGATCGTCCGTTTCGCCGAACTCGGTTTTCCGACGACACGGCATGAGGACTGGCGCTTCACCAACGTCGCACCGATCGCCAAACTGCCGTTCAGCCCGGTGTTGGAAGCCGGTGACCACGCAGTTACGGCCAAAACGTTGAGCCGGTTTACCTTCGCTGGCTTGACCGGGAGCCGGCTCGTCTTCGTCAACGGTCGTTTCTCAAAGGAACTGTCGAAAGTCGCCAATCTCCCCGATGGCGTGAAAGTCGCCGGCCTTGCCGCCACACTGGCTGATGATTCCGGAACGCTTGAAAAGCACCTCACTCGTTACGCCCGGACCGATGAAAACGCCTTTGCCGCGCTGAACACCGCTTTCTTCCAGGACGGTGCGTTTATTCGCGTTCCCGCCGGCAAGATCGTACCCGAGCCGGTTCAATTGATCTTCATTTCCACGGCCAAGGAAACAGGCGCGACCATTAATCCGCGCAACTTGATCATCGCGGAGAGAGGAAGCCGGTTAACCGTGATCGAGAGTTATGTCAGCACGGTGGACGCGCCCTACTTCACGAATGCGGTTAGCGAATTTGCCATCGGCGATCAGGCCGTCGTCGAACACCTCAAATTTCAGGACGAGAGCCTCGCGGCCTTTCACCTGGCCACGCTCCATTCGCACCTGGGCCGGGAATGCAATTTCACTTCGCACTCGATTGCTTTGGGCGCGCGGCTCTCGCGGAACGACATTCGCGCCAACCTCGCCGGCGAAGGGTTGGAATGTATTTTGAACGGCCTTTACCTGACGAAGGGAGCACAACTCGCCGACCATCACATGATTGTCGAGCACGCGCAACCGCACTGCGCCAGTCACGAATACTTCAACGGAATTCTCGACGACAAATCGAAGGGTGTTTTTCATGGGCGGATCCTGGTTCAACAAATTGCGCAAAAGACCGACGCCAAACAAACCAACCGAAACCTCCTGCTTTCGGACGAGGCGACCATCGATACGAAACCCCAATTGGAAATCTACGCTGATGATGTGAAATGCACGCATGGGGCGACCATCGGCCAGATGGACGAAGATTCTATTTTTTATCTGCGCAGCCGGGGTATCGGTCTGGAACAGGCGCGGCGGATGTTGATGCACGCTTTTGCCGGCGAAATCATCGACCGGGTGAAGTGCGAACCAGCTCGCGAGGAACTCGATAGATTGGTGTGGGATCGGCTCGAGCAAAGTCCCGTTATTGCCGAAAAGAATTAGCGTAGGTCGGCGACGCTATGGACGCTGCAACTCGTATCCCCAAGTAGAATATGTTCGACGACCTGAACGATCTTTACCAGCAGGTCATTCTTGACCACTGCAAGCAGCCGCGGAATTTCCATGAATTGCCGCAGGCAACGTGTTCCGCCCAAGGCCACAATCCGATTTGTGGCGATCAGCTAAGGCTTTTCCTCGCGCTGGACGGCGACGCCATTAAAGACATCAGTTTCGTCGGCTCCGGGTGTTGCATCTCGAAAGCATCGGCGTCGTTGCTCACGGAATTTGCCAAGGGCAAGACGCGGTCCGAGGTGGAAAAGGTGTTCGCCAGGTTCCACGACATGGTGCTGACCGGCAAGGCGAACGGTGATCTCGGCAAGTTGACGGTTTTTGCGGGTGTTCACAAATATCCGGCGCGCGTCAAATGCGCCGTTCTCTCCTGGCACGCCATCATGGCCGCGCTCAAGGGGGATTCGAAGCCGGTGACGACCGAAAACGAGCAGACGTGAAGCGTCGTTTACTCACGCGACAATTATGAATTTATCCATTATAGTTTTTCCATGAATGACAATGCGTCAAAAACTTTGACTCGCGACGTGGAGGCAGCGGTCGTCCCCGTCGGCACGAAGGTTACACTGCAAAAGGGCGAGCAGGCTTACGTCACGCAATCACTCGGCGGCACCTACACCGTCATCGTGAACGGCAACATGTTTCGCATCGACGGCAAGGACGCCGACGCGCTTGGTCTTGAGGTCGCGGCGAAACCGGTCGCGCGCGCTGGTGCTCCGCGCAGCAGGGAGGATCTGGACAAGGAAGTCTGGAGCCAACTGAAGAATTGTTACGACCCGGAAATCCCGGTCAACATCGTGGACCTTGGCCTCATTTACGACTGCCATTTGACGCCGGTCGGCGCCAGCAACAGTTACAAGGCGGACGTCAAGATGACGTTGACTGCGCCCGGTTGCGGCATGGGACCGACCCTCGCGCAGGATGTGCAAAACCGGCTGATGTCGATTGAAGAAATCGACGAGGCAAATGTGGAACTGGTTTGGGAACCGCAATGGAACCAAAGCATGATGACCGAAGCGGCGAAACTGCAGTTGGGCTTAATGTAGCAGCCGACGTGAGGAGGCTCTAACTTTTTCATGAAACGGAGGAGAAAAGGAGCAGAGGAGAAGAGGAGAGCCCACATACGAAGGCTCACCTCCCTTCTGCCGCCTTTTTCTTTTCCCTCTTTGCAATCTCCATGACGTCCGCTGCCCCCAACTGGCAGAAGCTCCGTGCCGACTTCCCCATCCTCGATCAAAAGGTCCATGGCAAGCTATTGATCTATTTCGACAACGCGGCCACGTCGCAGAAACCCCGCGTGGTCATTGACGCGCTCGTCCATTACTACGAACGCGACAATGCCAATGTGCACCGCGGCATTCACGAATTGAGCAATCGCGCCACGACCGCTTACGAAGCCGCCCGCG
>CAZYYS010000361.1:0-4967 GCA_964651015.1 uncultured Verrucomicrobiota bacterium | reverse complement strand
GAAATTCATCTCCCGGCTGGTGTCGTTTATGATTGGCGCAGCGATTTCCGTTCCCATCACGCTCCAGTAGCCCAACTGCAAAAAAGCCCAGATCTCTCCTTTCTCGACGGGCAGCCCAACCAGTGCGGCTGCGATGTCATGAGAACAAGAGCTTACAACCTGGGTGTCCTGCAATCCGGTGTCCCGGGCAATTTCCGGGCGAAGTGCCCCGAGCACGGTACCCGCGGGAACGACTGGCGGAAACAGATCCGTCGTCAACCGAAGCGCGTTGAGCAGTTCAGCCGACCAGCTTTTTGTGACCGGATTGTAAAGCTGCGTCGGGCTGGCGAGAGACATCTCAATCCGCGGCACGCCGCCCAATAAATAGTTGAACCCATCGGCAACCGGCAGGAGCCGAGATTGGGTAAGGCGTTTTGACTTTTCCGCTCCCAATTGAAAGAGCGTACTGATCGGTCGCCGTTGGACACCGGTTTCGCTATAGACGGTTTTCCACGGCACTTTCGAGAACACGTGTTTCATACCCGCATCGGTGCGGGCGTCACAATAGTGGTAGGTCGGAGTGATCAGCGAACCATCCGACTCAAAGAGCAAGTAATCCGCCGCCCAGGAATTGCAACTGATCCCATCGACGGGTTCATCGTAGGTACCGATTCCGCGCAACCCGTGCAGCGTCTCTTGGAACAATTGCGGAATGTTCCAATGGAGTGAGTCCTTTTCCTTGATGGCAACATTTTGAAACCGGTGAGCCTCGCTCATTATGAGCCGGCCTTTGTGAAGGCTTCCCAACATCACGCGACCACTTTCCGCTCCCAGATCACAAGCAATGTAGAAGTTACTACCCATAAATCTGCCAGGGACGCAGATGTCGTGCCTGTCATCCAGTCCGCAAATCCCCTTAACCGAAGGAGAATTGACATATGGTGAGCGTCGCGTGATTCGCGCTCACTCGGGAACTGGAGGCGGTTTGAGTGTACCGAAATTGAACAAGGTTGTGTACAGTTTGCGAGAAGCGCAACTTGACCAAGTTGTTGTCCTCGTAACTTGCAACAACCTTCCTGTGCACAGAGGTGGCGGCCCTATTAGGCGAGCCGTCGGCTTAGAGCAAGCGGGCTTTGACCCAGGTCGTGACTTTTTCAACCATTATCGGGGTAAATTCGCCACCGAACACGTGGTTGGAGTCTTTGATCTCGATAAGTTGTTTCGGCTCGTTGGCTTTGGCGAAAATATCGTGCGAGTCCTGGATCGGCACCACATCATCCGTTGTTCCGTGGACCAACAGCCACGGGGCGTGAATTTGCGGAGCGCGATCAACCAGGCTGTTGATCTTGGTCAGGTCGTCCATGTAGGCCTGCGACAGCGGACAGGCGGGCTCGTCCCACATGAATCCTTCGCCCGGTTTAACGGCGCCGAATTCACGTTGCGCGAAAGCTTTCGTGTGAACCATGCCAGCCAGTGAAACCAGAAACTTGATTCGTTCGTCCCGGCTGGCGCGTAGCACGCCCACAGCTCCACCCATGCTGTGACCAACATAACAGACGGTGTAACCGCTTAGTGCATCCAGCACCGCGCCCAAGTCCTCCACTTCCTTGGAAATTGTTGAATCGACGAATTTGCCGCCCGACGCGCCATTGCCGGAAAAGGAAAATCGCAACGCCGAAATACCCGCGCGCGCCAAACCCTCCGCCAAAGCCACCACGAATGGCCGATCCTTGTTGCCGGTAACGCCGTGTCCAATGACAACAATATTTTTTGAACTCCCCCCCCGGGCGTGAAAGGTGTAGTCCAACCGTTCGCCTTGCGCATTTCTGATTTCGCCAAACATAATCCGCTGCACTTGTAACGGTCGGTGAAGCAAGGAACAACTCAAAACTGGAATGACGTCCCGGAAGGATAATACGCGATGCTTTGACACCGCGAAGGATCACGGCCTATGAATCCCCTGCCCCACCAACCTTCCCCGTCAGCGGAAGCCTGGCCAAACAGCTGTACTCTGCGCCCTGCGGTGAAAGGTCGCTGCGCATCAATTCCAGATGATCAACCGTCCATTCGCCAAACTTCACATTGCTGTAATCGACGAGTTTATCAGCAATTGAAATCCTGCTCCTGCGACCCTTTTTGATTCGACCAATCGTCAGATGTGGTCGGAATGCACGATCCTCCCGGTGGTCGCCGAATTCGCGTGTGGCTTGGCCAATACGAGATTCCAGCTCTTCCAAAGGTTTGATTGCCCCGCCAACGCCGACCCACACAACACGTTCGCCAAACACACCTACGTTCATCGCATTTAGGCGAAATGGCGACGCACTTGAACAGATTGCGCAGATCACTCGTTTCAACTCGTCGATGAGTTCAACCGGCATGTTGCCAAAAAACCGGATGGTCAAATGAAGCGCATTGGGACGCGACCAAGACACCTCATCAAGCGACGCATTCAACTCTTTTTGCAGCGATTGCAGTCGCCCGATCACTTCCCGTGGCAACGGCAGCGCCAGAAACGCGCGAATGGCCTGTGTCGCCTTGTAACTGGGAACGGACGGCTGCATTATGCAATTCTTAAAGGCGTTCTCCAAACCTGAGCTCGATTTGTTAACGCAAACAAATTGAATCCATCGCTCCACCACCTTAAAAGCATGCGCGAACAAACCATTCCCTACGCTGGCTCCTGTTGGCTGATGCAATGGAACGAGCCGAGTCCCCAAATCAGCTCCGTAGAATCGACGCCAATGACCCGTCGGTCCGGAAATTCCTGCTGCAAAATCGCCAGTGCCCTCGCGTCGTTGACGTGTCGGTAGGTCGGCACCAGCACAATTTTGTTGGCGACGTAAAAATTTGCGTAACTGGCGGGCAGCCGCTGGCCTTGGTGTTCGACCACTCCAGGCATCGGCAACTTGACAAGCCGTAACGGTTTTCCAGCTTGATCCTTCAATCCCCGGAGTCGTCGCAAATTATCTTCCAGAATCTGGTGGTTTGCGTCGGCTGGATCATCTTCCACTGCCGTTACCACTGTCGTTGGGTTCACGAATCGTGTGAGATCGTCGATGTGTCCGTCCGTATCGTCGCCAACAATCCCCTCACCCAGCCAGAGCACATTGGATACGCCTAGATAATCGCACAGGTATTTTTCAATCTGCACTTTGGTCAGATCAGGGTTGCGATTGGGGTTTAGCAGGCACCCCTCTGTCGTTAATAAAGTTCCACACCCATTGACTTCAATCGAGCCGCCCTCCATAACGATGCCGGGTGAAAACAATTGCAGACCTCTCAGTTTCGCTATGTGTCGCGGAACGGCATCGTCCAAATTAAACGGTGGGTATTTGTTACCCCAGGCGTTGTAGGCCCAATCAACAATTGCCCGTTCGCGTTTCCCTTGCTGGTCGCGCACGAGAAAAATCGGGCCATGATCGCGACACCACGGTTCGTACGCCGGAAAATGGTGAAAGCGCACGCGGTCTAGCGGCGTCTGGTTTTGCGTCAACAGCTCTCGCACCCGGCTTTCCATCTCTGCATCCCAAACATTTATGTTGACTTCTTCAACTTGAACCAAGTGGCGGATTAGCTCCGCGTAAACAGGTGGAACGCTGTCATACTTGTCTGGAAAACTGATTCCGTCGGGTCTTGGCCACGTAAACCAGGTGCTCGCGTGATGTTCCCATTCCGCCGGCATTCGATACCCCAATTCCGCCGGGGTCGGCCATTTTCCCACCTCTGACTTATGATTTCCCGTTTCTGCTTTCATGGCAAAGGCTCTCCGCGCGCAGCCCGCAGCAATCGATACCACTCCTCACGCGTGAGCTCCAAATCGACGGCTTTTGCTGCCTCACGAATATGAACCGGATCAGCCGAACCAATGATCGGGACGATTTTGCTTGGATGTTTCAGCAACCACGCCAATGCCACTACAATGCGGGTCGTACCACGCGCTTTGGCAACCTCGTCAAGCACTGGCAACAATGATTGCGGCTGATATGATTCTTGGGCGGGCAAAAGTTTCTTTGCGCCATGACCAAGCAACCCTCCGGCCAGTGGGCTCCACGCCAAAGGTGTAATTTTTTCGATCAGGCATTGGTCCAATATGCCATCGGTGTAAGCATCGAGTTTCGCAAGGCTGATTTCGACCTGGTGAACGATCAACGGCATCGGGCAAGCCACTTGCAAGGCGGTCACCAAAGTTGGGCGGAAGTTGTTCACGCCAAAGTAACGGACTTTGCCAGCCTGTTTCAGTTGTATGAAGGCCGTCGCAATTTCTTCCGGGTCTGCGAGGTAGTCGGGGCGATGGAGTTGATAGAGATCGATCGTCTCCACGCCCAGCCGGCCCAAGGATCGTTCACAGGATGATATGATATGTGACGCGGAGAAATCATAACGATGTGGGGAATCAGGGCGTGGATCGCCGACCGAGCGAATCCCACACTTGGTCGCGACTACAATCCGCTCCCGCATCCCGGAGACTTGTTTGATCACATCACCCAAGATGCGCTCGGTCACGCCATGGCAATAAATATCAGCGGTGTCAAAAAGCATGTAATCCGCTTCGTACGCCGCAATCACCGCGCGCCGGCCGGCGGCCTCGCGTTCCGGTGTCACCTCGGCGGGGTTCCAGGTGCCGGCAATTCGCCAGCATCCGTAGGCCAGCCGGCTTGTCTTCAACGAACTGTTCCCGAGGGGAATCGTTTTCATTTTGGAAAATCTATTTGGAAGCGAACCAAAAACCAAGGTGGACTTTTTTACCAATGACTTCCGGACATAACCAGATCAACGGTCCATGAAGATCCGTTCCGTCATTCGACTATCACCAACTCCGGATTCCTTTCCGCCAAAGACTGTTTACCATTGAAGTGACCACAAGAGCCAGTTCGCCGATTGACATACTTTGGCGGCTATGGTACAAACTTCATCAACCATGAGAACCACCGCTGCCCGTCGCTTGGGCTTTACGCTTATTGAACTCTTGGTCGTCATTGCCATTA
>CAZYYS010000360.1:0-5043 GCA_964651015.1 uncultured Verrucomicrobiota bacterium | reverse complement strand
TTTGCGACAATAATTCAACCGACCGAACTGCTGAACGGGCACGCGCTGCGGGCGCCATGGTTGTCTTTGAACCGATCAATCAGATTGGGCGCGCGCGTAATCGCGGTGCCGAGGCCGCGACCGGCGACTGGCTCGTGTTCATCGATGCGGACTCGTCTCCTTCAGTGGAACTCTTCAGTGAATTGGCGAGAACAATCCAGGAAGGCGGCATTCTGGCGGGCGGCTGTTTGGTTCGGATGGATACCGATTTCCTGTCAGCTCAATTGATGATGCGGGGATGGAATCTGGTCAGTCGGATTACCCGTTGGGCGGCGGGGTCGTTTATTTTTTGCGAGGCAACAGCGTTTTGGAGTATTGGCGGATTCAACCTTGAGCTGTTTGTGGCGGAAGAAATCGATCTGAGCCGTCGCCTTAAAAAACTGGCGCAGGCGGCCAACAAAAAAGTGGTCATTTTATCGCGACACCCGTTGACTACATCGCCCCGCAAACTTCAGCTTTATTCCGCCGCCGAGATGTTGCGGTTTTCCGCCAAAATGATTTTCCGCCCTTTCCGTACGGCAAAAAGTCGCGCCGCTTGCCAGCCGTGGTACGACGGGCGGAGGTGAGCGTTGTTGCGGAGGCGAGGAAGCGATTTTTCGCTCGTTCCCGGGTCCGCCTCGTTATCTCGGCGGCTACACATCTACCGGCTACACATCTACCCGCTTGCCAAGCTTGAGCCCGGTTTGTTAAATGCCGCTGTGCTACAACAGCAGACGATTGGTAAACCTGTCAGCTTCGCGGGAATAGGGTTGCACAGTGGACATCAGGTTGAGATGACTTTCCTGCCGGGCGCGCCGAATTCCGGCGTTCGATTTCGTCGGGTGGATCTGGAAGGCAGGCCGGAAGTCGAAGCGCGTGTGGAAAATGTTAGTGAAACGAACCGTTCAACGACGCTTTCCAAGGGCAATTTCAAAGTTCAGACCGTGGAACACGTGCTGGCGGCCTTTGCGGGTTGCGGAGTTGATAACGCGATTGTGGAATTGGATACTAACGAACCGCCAATCAGTGACGGCAGTTCCCGCGAGTACTGCCGGATGATTACCTCAGCCGGGATCGTGCCTCAAGCTGAGAGGCGCGAGTCGTACACCGTGACGGAGCCCATCGAGTTGCAAATGGGCGAGACGGTCATGTCCATTTTTCCGCATGATTCCTTCAAGATCAGCTGCACCAGCGCGGACAAGGAGGGGCGATTTACTCAGTTCCATAGTTTGGAACTGTCGCCAAAAACCTGGGAGCAGGAACTGGCGCCCGCCCGCACGTTTTGCTTCTTTGAGGAAATTGAATTTCTCATCAATAACGGTCTGGTGAAGGGCGGCAGCCTCGAAAACGCCGTGGTGATTCGCGAGGATGCCGTATTGACGACCGAGCCGTTGCGATATCCCGATGAATTCGTGCGGCACAAAATCCTCGACATTGTCGGTGATCTTTCGCTGGTCGGCCGTCCTTTATGCGGGCACTTGATTGCGATCAAACCCAGCCACTCGGGTAATTGCGAGTTGGCACGGCAAATCTGCGCGCAAATGCGCAAGCCACTGATGGCCGCCCAGGCGTTCGCCCCGCCACCTCTCGCACCGAAAGCTTCGACCACAGAACGCGCGTTTGCAGAAAGCCCGGTCCAGGACGGTGCCACGCTCGACATTACACAAATACTCAAGATTTTGCCGCATCGTTACCCATTCCTGATGATTGATCGGGTAATAAAGATTGACGGCAACAATATCACAGCCCTGAAAAACGTCAGTGTCAACGAACCATTCTTTCAAGGGCATTTTCCGAATCACCCGATCATGCCCGGTGTCTTGCAATTAGAGGCGGTCGCGCAGGCCGCGGGAATCCTGATGCTCAAGCAGGTGGAAAATGCGGGCAAGCTTGCGTATTTCATGTCGGCGGAAAATGTGAAATGGCGGAAGCCCGTGCGACCGGGGGAAACTTTGACCATCAATGTCGAATTGACCAAATCGCGTGGGAAAATTGGCAAAGCCAAAGGAGTTTGCTCGGTCGATGGCGAAACGGTGAGCGAAGCCGAGGTAACGTTCATGCTGGTGGACGACTGACGAGCTTAACCGGAGAAACTGGCAATTTATCCTTTGTATGGTCCACTCCTCTGCCGTTATTCATCTCAAAGCGCAGATTGGCGCGAACTGCGAAATCGGACCGTACTGCGTCATCGGCGAGCACGTCGCGCTAGGGGATGGCTGCCGTTTGCATTCCCACGTCGTGATTGACGGCCATACGCGGTTGGGGGGCGGGAATGAAATCTTTCCGTTTGCGAGCATCGGACTGAAGACGCAAGACTTGAAATGGAAAGGCGGTGTCACGCGAACCGAAATTGGCGACCATAACACGTTCCGTGAAGGTGTCACCGTTCACAGCGCGACCGGCGATGGCGAGGCGACGGTCGTCGGCTCCCATAACCACATCCTCGCCTACTGCCATCTCGCCCACAATGTGGTTCTCGGCAACCACATCATCATGTCCAACGTCGCGTCGCTCGCCGGGCACGTCATGGTGGAAGACCACGCGGTCATCGGTGGGCTGGCGGCCGTGCATCAGTTTTGCCGGATCGGCAAAATGTCGATGATTGGCGGCTGCTCCCGCGTGTCCCAGGACGTGCTGCCGTTTATGATTGGCGCCGGCAACCCGTTTGAAACGCGCACGATCAACAAGGTCGGCTTGGATCGTAACGGCGTTTCCGAGGAGGCGCAGACTGCGTTGCGGCAGGCTTACAAAATACTGGTTCGGGAAGGCCTGACGACTCCCAATGCTCTGGCGCGGATTGAAGCGGAAGTGCCCGCGGTGCCGGAAGTGCAACACTTGGTCAAGTTTGTTCGCGGCAGCGAACGTGGCATAAGCAAGTGACCAAGCGAGAGGATTGAGGAGGGAAGCTTGCGTGGCACGCGACTGGCACGGCTCGAGGACCCAAGACTTCATTTCTTCATTGAAGCATTGTCTTCAATCGAAAGATCTGGAATCGCCTCAATGGCCTCAATTAAACACTCGCCATCGGAGTTGGTTTTGCTAAACTGCTGGTCAACAAGCCTTGCAAAGGAATAATCATGAAAGCTCGCTTAAATCTATTTTGCCCAATCGGAACGACCGGCTGTGCACTGTTTGTCTTCACGTCGCAAATCCTGCTGGCGGCAGCTTTGCCTATCGAAAAAAATGTCGAATGGCAGCCATTCGCGGCGCAGGTAACCCGCATCGTCGAAGCAACGGATTACCTTGGTTCGCCATTCAGCGCCGACGAGAAAAAGGCAATCGACGCCGCCATGAAGGACACGGACACAAAACGTGCCACGGAAAGGTTGCAGACGATTCTGGACCGGCACTGTCTTTTTGGTGTTTCAATCAATCCCGAAATGCGCGTGAAGGTTGCGCCTGGCCCGGCCAAACCGGAGCTGGTCGAGCAAGGCTGGCGGCAGTTCCTCGTCAAAGTCATCAACGAATCCGGCACAACGGAGGCTTTGCAAGTCGTCAGTCCCAACGCCATTTCTGTTTACTCGCAGGACGGAGTCGGACCGCGGAACAATGACTCTGACAAGTTCTATCGCAAGAAGGGCGAGGCGCTCCCGCTCACGGACAACGCGCAATTGTGGTTCGATCTGCAGACTTACGACCAGCAACCGCTTGGCAAGTCGTTAAGCGGGCTGACCCTCGAATACCGAATCATCCAGCTTTATAGCCGCGACGCCGGCAAGCGCGAGGCCAAAATCTCATTCAACGTCGGCCAAGGCACGCAGGACATCGGCTTCCGCAACGAAGTGGACATGCTGTTCACCTGTCTGCCGGCGCGCACGATTACTTTGAACGTGCGCGACGAGAACAATCAGCCCACCACCGCGTCGTTTGTGATCCGCGACGCGCAGCGGCGGGTCTATCCATCTCAAGCCAAACGCCTCGCACCCGATTTCCCGTTTCATCCACAGGTCTACCGCGGTGACGGCGAAACTGTGAAACTACCGGACGGCGATTACACCGTGGAGTTTTCGCGTGGGCCGGAATCCATCGCCCAAACGCAGAACCTCAAGGTCGACAAACGCACGAAGCAAGTTGAGTTCAAAGCCCAACGTTGGATTGATCCGTCTCAGTTCGGTTGGTGGTCGGGCGACCATCACATTCACGCCGCCGGCTGCGCGCATTACGTGAAACCGACCGAAGGCGTGCTGGCGTCCGACATGATCCGCCACTGCATGGGTGAGGATTTGAAGATTGGCGCGAATCTGACGTGGGGGCCGTGCTTCGATTACCAGAAACAATTCTTCTGCGGCGAGGTGGACAAGGTTTCCAAATATCCTTACCTCTTGCGGTACGACATCGAGGTTTCAGGGTTCGGTTCGCATAATTCCGGCCATCTGTGTCTGCTTCGGCTCAGGGAGCAAATCCATCCGGGCGGCGATTCCAAGGACCATTGGCCTACGCTTTGCCTGAACACGCTGCGCTGGGCGAAAAAGCAAGGCGCGGTTTGTGGGCCGGCGCATTCCGGCTGGGGCCTCGAAGTGAAAACCAACGAACTGCCCAATTACATCATCCCGCCGTTCAGCGGCATTGGCGCGAACGAATACATCGTGGATGTCACCCATGAATTACCGGGGCCGGATGGCAAACTGTTGCCGGCAGTGGATTTTCTTTCGATGGTCGATACGCCCTACGTCTGGGAATTAAACATCTGGTATCACACCCTGAACGTCGGCTACCGCACCCGCGTCAGCGGTGAGACCGATTTTCCCTGCATCTACGGCGAAAAGGTCGGACTGGGCCGTTCCTACGTGAGGCTCGACGGCAAACTTGATTACGATGCCTGGTGCGAAGGCGTTCGCCAGGGCCGCAACTATGTCAGCGACGGCAAAAGTCACTTGATGGAATTCAAGGTCAACGATGTTGCTGTGGGCGAGAAGGGGAGTGAATTGAAACTATCGCAGCCGACGACGGTCAAAGTGACCGCAAGAGTCGCGGCTCGGTTGAATGAACAACCGAACCCAACACTCCAGAAACTCGATTACGCCA
>CAZYYS010000359.1:0-5066 GCA_964651015.1 uncultured Verrucomicrobiota bacterium | reverse complement strand
CAGGGGACATTTTCTCCTGAGTTCAGAAGGGGACATTTCTAAAGAGTTTTGACAGGTGGTTACACCTCGAAACTCGTATGCAGCTAACACCGTCGGCAACTTTCAGTTTCTTCCGGCTGCCAGATATTCCTTCAGACACTGTGCACGCGCTCTCGAATCGCCGTCTTGGTGAAGCGTTCATGCACGTATCCGTAAGGGGCCGAGTTTCCATACAACTGGCTAACAGTGGCTTGATAATTCCGCAAGGAAAGGCAGAATGATAATTACGAAACCAAAAAATCAGCGCGCGTTTACGCTCATCGAAATGCTGGTGGTCATTGTGATTATTGCCATCCTGGCCGCGATACTCTTGCCTGTGCTTGGGAAAGCGAAGCAGAAGACCCAGGGCATCCAATGTATGAACAACCATCGCCAGTTGATGCTGGCTTGGCGCATGTATGCCGAGGATAATCGCGACGTCCTGCTTTACGCGACGGCTGATTCAAATGGCCCTTATGCGCCTTACTCCTGGGTGCAGGGACTGTTGGACTTTAATCCCAACAACCGTTCCAATTGGGACGTCGAAATGGACATCAAGAAAAGTCCAATGTGGCAATATTCCGGCAAGGCCGTGGGTATTTGGAAATGCCCGGCGGATCAAAGCACGGTCAAACCGGCCAGCGGCCCCTTCGCCGGAAAAAACGTACCGCGCGTGCGCAGCATGGTCATGAGCATCTGGGTCGGTGGATGGAAGTCGGCGGATGGGACCGTTACTGATGCCGGCTGTTCCGGCTCGGCGTGGCGGGTGTATTCGAAGTTTACGGACATGATCAAGCCGGGACCTTCGCTAACCTGGGTGCTGATGGATGGACGCGAGGACCGCATCAACTATGGCAACAATTTCACGGACATGACGGGCTACCCTGACAATCCTGCCTTGGCGCGCTTTCACTTCGATTATCCCGGAAGTTATCACAACCGGGCAGCCGGCGTGTCCTTTGCCGATGGCCACGCCGAGATCAAGAAGTGGCGGGATGACCGCACCGTGCCTCCGGTTCAAAAAGGGAAGACCTTGTTTCCCGCTGAGGAGTACGTGCCCTCCCCCCGAAATCCGGACATCCTCTGGCTGCAAGAGCGGTCCACCCGCCGGAAATAATAACTACTGAAACGGCAGTTGAGTTGAACCGCAAACCACGCAGACCACGCGAAAACAGAAGGCTTGAACGAGATGGGAGGCGGACGGACTCCTTCACTCGCCGGTGAAGCATGACTTTTCCAAAAGCCCTCTCCGTTCGCGTATTTAGTGTGTTTCGCGGTTTCCTCTGCTGCTTTTAGGATCACATCCGCCCAATACCGGCCCGCCACCTCCCCGGCTTTACGCCTTTGCCCCACCGCCGGGGAATCTTCAAAACCTTTGTAAGGACGGTCTCGCAGACCTTGTAGGAAAGAGTGTGATCGAAAATCTGGATGGTGGCCGCGACCAAACCGGATTTGGACTGATCCTTATGAAAAGCACCAAACACCGAACGCTAAGTCAGGCAGAACAATTTGCTCCCGTCCCTCAGCATTCGTCCCGCCCGAGCCAGACTCAGCCGCGCCAATGTTCAATGAGGCGAGGTTATCGGGCCGTGACCTAATCAAGACTTCTGCCCACTCGGGTGAAGGGTGAGTTGAACACTTAAAAGAAAGAACACCGTCATGAATACCAAACCAAAACTTCAACGAGCCTTTACCTTGGTTGAATTGCTGGTGGTGATTGCCATCCTTACCGTCCTGGCGGCGCTGCTGGTGCCGGTGCTCTCCAAGGCCAAGGCCAAAGCCCACGCCGTCCAATGTCTGAACAACCTCAACCAAATGGGCCTGTCTTGGCAACTCTACACGCACGATAACAACGAAGCCGTGCCGCCGAACAGTGTCGAGAATTCCAGCGACGCGAAAACCTGGGTGATGGGCTGGTTGAACTTTTCCAATTCGCTGGACAACACCAACACCATCTATCTCCAGACGAGCCTCTTGTGGCCGTACCATCGGGCGCTCGGCGTATGGCGATGTCCCTCGGATAAATCCACATCGGAACACGGCGGGAAAATTCACCCGCGCGTGCGCACCTATACGATGAACAACTATCTGAATCCACGCTGCGAATGGGCCGGGGGCAAAATCATCCTGAAAACAACCGATATGATCGAGCCGTCTCCCTCGAAAACGTTTGTCCTGCTGGATGAGCGCGCGGACAGCATCAACGACGGCGTTTTTCTGATGGACATGGAGCGTGAGCAAATCAATGACTGGCCAGCGAACTATCATCGCAACGGCAGCGCGATTAGTTTCGCCGACGGCCATTGCGAGTTGAAGCGGTGGCGGGACTCACGCACCACGCCACGGGCTCGGAAGGGTGAGTTACTTTCCAACGGGGGCACGCCCAGTCCAGGAAATCGCGATCTTCGTTGGCTTCGCGAAAGGACGACCAGCCGGGCTTTCGCTCTTGGCGAGGGTTTTTAATGCTTTTCAAGCCGGCAGCTGCGAGTTTCCGAGGGGGCGGCGGATTCTTGCCGAAATTGAGTTTGGTGCAGACCTACCTGCCACTCCAACCATGGTGCGCTTTCACTATGATGATCCGGGCGGTTATCACAACCGAGCGACCGGCCTGTCCTTTACAACCACCTTGAAAGCACGACACCAACTTCTCGCCTCGCCTGGCTGCTCGCTGCCATAGCAGACAGCTCCGGCCAGCCGACGATTACGGTGCAGCCGAAAAGCCAGACGGCCAGCTTGTTTGCCGACGTGACTTTTGTGTCACCGCGACCAGCACCCAGGCCGTGTCCTTCCAATGGCGGTTCAATGAGTTGCCAATCGAAGGAGCTATCACCAATCCTTTGAGCTGATTGTGTCGAGCGTCTTTCCATCCGTGGTTGAACCCGCCCGTCAAATTGCCCCGCTCCGTCCGCTCGGCCTCCTCGCCTTTTGCTTTTGATCTCCGGCGGCGCTCCACGGTGTCGGAACGATCCGAGTCCGCGCCGTTCGGTCCCGTGCCGCCCCTGAATAACTTCGGATAACCAATGATTGACGTTGGATCAAGTGGTTGGCTACTCGTAACGAAGTGACTGGATGGGGTCGAGCTTTGCGGCTTTGATGGCCGGGAACAATCCGGCGACGATTCCCACCAGCGCGCTGAAGAGCGTTGCCACCACCATGACTTCAGGCGTGATGACCGGTGAATTTTGGGAAGGGGACATGATGGCCACCACATCCACCAAGCCATAGGACGCAACCAATCCAAGAAGCGCACCTAGCACGGCGATGACAATGCCTTCCACCAGGATTTGCAGAAAAATGGCCAGGCCGGTTGCGCCAACGGCTTTGCAGATACCGATTTCGCGAATGCGCTCATTAATGCTCGCCAGCATGATGTTCATGATCCCAATGCCACCCACCAGCAAGCTGATGCCCGCAATGATACCGCCGCTGAACCGTGCTCTCCGAATCGAGTCGTTGATGTTTTGAATCTGATTTTCCTGGGTGCGAAAGCTGAAATCCTCGATGCCTTTGTGCGTCACCAGGAGAACATTGCGCGCCTGTTGCAACGCCGGCTCCAGCAAGTCCAGACTGGCGACTTTCATGTCGATGTCAGTGAGCCGTGGATCCGGGATGCCGTTGGTTCCGGTGGCGGAGCGGAACTTGACCCACATGGTGTTAAGCGGCATGTAAACCGTGTAGTTTTTCCGATAAAAAGCCCAGCCGCCGCGGCCTCCACCCCAACCGCGCCGGCGTTCGGGGCCGGATCGCTTTTCCGCCGGCTTCAGTTTTGCCAGGGCGCGCTCTTTGTGTTCCTGCTCGCCCTCGTAGCGCGTGAACATACCGATGATTGTGAACGGTTGATCGTTGATGTTGATGACTTCGCCGATGGGGATGATTTCCTTCTCGGTTTTCTCCGGCGAACCGAATAATTCGTCGCGAATTCCGGTACCGATCACACACACGCTGCTCGCGTTTTCCTCGTCCAGTTCGTTGAAGAACCGCCCGTGCTCCAGGGTGTGCAGATTCATCTCCAAGACGGCGGGCCACACGCCCACACATTCGGATGGGTTCACCATCTTGCCGTCGTGCGTCAGCGTCACGTTGTCTTCGAAACCCATTTCCGGGGAAACCAGCCGGATCAACGGCGCGCTGTGCCGCAAGGCATGGACATCCGCAATGGTTCGTCCGATCGCCTCTTCCGCCAGATGTTCCTGATACGCCGGCACCGGTTGTTGCTCCAGCAACACCTTGTCAGCGCCGCCCATGGCAATCATGGTTTCCTTCATGCCATTCTCCATGCCTTTGACGATGGCCGCCATCGCGACCAGGCTGGCCACTCCCAAAATGATGCCAAGCATGGTCAGGAGCGAACGAAACTTGTGCGCCCAGACTTCCTTGAAGCCAATGACGATGCCGTTGAAAAAGTTCACGCCTCGAAATTACGCTTTAACCAGAGTTGTTTCCAGATAGATTTCGGCTGCGATAGATTGGTGTGGATGAAATGGCTCAAAGCGCAGCATAAAGAACCGCGCCATACCGCGCGCTTCTGGCGACGACTTTACCGAAGCCTCGCGCCAGCATTTGAAGAACTGCCGGCTTGTCGTTGTGTTGTCAGCGTCGCAATAAGTGGAATATGATTTTCTTTAAGCATTATCAGTCCTTTCTTATTTTCGTTGTTCTCTTGGTACAAAGCGGTTGCATGCGCTCGCCCGAAGGGACAGTCGCCAAGAGTACACTTGAAACGAACTCTTCCTTCGGTACAAGGCTCTCCCCGTCGCCGTTACACTCGACAAATGATCCCGTAAGATCAAACGACAGCAGCGGCGTTACCAACGAGCTTATTTTTGTCGAAGATTCCGTCGATCCTCTCGTACGATCCATGACTGCCAAGCGAATAGGCCAGAATCAACAAATCTCTACGGCTCTCCGCGAAGCAAACGGTGCATCTGACCTAGGTCTAATTACCACTGCCGACAGGGGGAGAATTGTTTCGGAACTTGCAAAAGTAAAAGGCTTCGTACGGTCACCAAATCGTTGCATAGTCACAAAGTATGGTCGATTCACAACCG
>CAZYYS010000358.1:0-5071 GCA_964651015.1 uncultured Verrucomicrobiota bacterium | reverse complement strand
GCCGTGGGTATCGTTGCTTCGATCGTCATCTGCAGAATGATGTTTGGATAGAACACCCACTTTCTCCTTAGCAACCCCTAACGATAGGTGCCAACGAACCTGGAAATTCATTTCGGATTTTGCTGCTTTGCGGCAGCATATCGGGTGAGCCATGAACGTGCGACGCGCAGATTTTGAATTGCTGCGGGCCTTTGCCCAGGAGGGCGACCAACGCGCGCTGGCCGAAGTGATCCGGCGCCATTTGGATCTGGTCTATGCGACGGCGTTGCGAAAAGTCGTGGACGCGGGCGCGGCGGAGGAGATTTCCCAAAACGTTTTCTGCGCGCTGGGGCGCAAGGCGTGGCGATTTGCACCGGACGATTCCCTCCCGGCATGGTTGCATAAAACAGCCCTGCTCGAATCGAAAGCCTGGTTGCGCCGCGAACTGCGCCGCCGTCGCCGCGAGCGCGTTGCCGCCGAACTGGGCACGACCATGAAAACTTCCGACGAATCATCCGCGTTCGGTGCACTCGTGCCACTGCTGGACGAGGCATTGCTCTCCCTTCGTGAACAGGACCGCACGGCATTGCTCCTACGTTACTGCGAGGGTCAGCCGCTGCGCGAGGTTGGCGTCGCGCTCGGCATTGAGGAAGATGCGGCGCAAAAGAGAGTCGCCAGCGCGCTCGAAAAGCTCGCTGCATTTTTCCAACGGCGCGGATTCAAGTCGGCAACGCTGGCCACGACTGCGGCAGCGCTGAATCAAACGGCCGCTTCCGCGCCCGCTGGGACGGCGGCAAGTGTGACGAGGACTGCTTTGCGAACGGCAGCACCAACGTTCGCCGGTCTGCTCGCGCTGCTGGCACTGCTTTTCAATCTGACACGCGTTCAAGAGGTGACGGTGGTAGGTGGCGTGGTGAGCGTGACAGGATTGTGGCTTTGGATGGTCCACCACCGAAACCAAGAGGCTGTAGCCCAGGTCACCGCTGTCGAAACCAGCGATGCAAACATTCCTAAGTCTCCGAAACGGACGGCTACAGTTCGCGCTCGAACGGAGGCGTTGGATTTTGTGCAAGTCGCAGAAGCACCCTCACGCTTTGTCGAGATCAAGGGTGAGATCGAGGTTTTCTCCTTTCGAGGGTCAGAAACAAATGAAGCGGCGAAAGGACCTTCCCGCATTACCTCCTTCACCTGCGTCGTGGGAACCAACGAGTGGCGGATCGAAGGCGACTTCGTAATCGGAGGCGAGTCAAAATGGTATTTTGATGGAACTAACGTTTACGAAAGCCTTCGTTCAATCGAATCGAAGTCAGAGGAGCAAGAAGGACTGGTTTCCAACACGAAAGCAAAGTTTCCCTTTCTGTCACCAACTGGGGCGGCGGTGTCCAATGTTACGATTTATGTCTGGGGATCGCCCGACGGCCATCCGCTCGGCGATCCGGGAGTGAACATTCAATGGCTGGCGTTCTGTTCCGGAAACTACTTGAAGCGGAATGGCCGGCTCATCCCGCTCCCGCACGATGTGCTCCGTCATACCCCGGATCGGTTCGCGTATTCAGACCAAACCGAAACCTTCGATGATGATTATGGATTGCCTCGCAGCGTCAGCCTCTTCACGTCGAAGTCGCTATTTCAAACTTCGGTCGAGGATTTCGCAAGGGAGTGGTTTTCGGGCGACCGTTACGCGGAATACTATAGACGTGTAACATCAAACCTCCAGGAGGGAGTCCTGACCTTTCGCTACGCAGTCACCGAATCAACAAACTTTCTTGGATGGCACCTGCCCACGCGATTCGAGTATTTTCAAAAAGGTCGCCATTACATTCAAAACGGGGATTGGTTCCACCAAGGCATGGGAAAGGTCGCTTCTATTCGGCTCGTGGAGAAACCGAAGAACCTCTTTGTGCCGACCATGGGGCAAACAATCATTGACTGGCGGTTCCGGGATGAAGGCAGCAAGGTCAATGCACTCACGTACACAACCACAAACGCCTCCTTATCGGCAACCAACGATCCAGCGCTTCAAGAGAAATTTGAGAAGCGCATCGCACGGATGAAACGAGGGCCATGAAGAATTGACATCATGAGGTGCTCAAGTAGCTTGCATAAATCATCACCCGGCCTCGTATGACGGCACTCTGTATTCAAATTCGAAGTCTTAAGGCAAGCCACCCGACGGCTCACCGTGGCCATCTTGTTTCTTGGCATGTCACTTCAAGCTGCGGAACAAAAGGCAGACTCGCAGTCGGTCGCGCCGAACATGGGAAATGCGCCGACCCAACGCTTCGTGACAATCACCGCCGAGTTCGAGCAATTCGAATTCCCCACCGGTGACATCGAACATCCCGTGAACTTGACCAACCTGGCCTTTTCAGCGGTTTGCACGACTGGAACGAATGAATGGCGCATAGATTTAAGCTCTTGGAAGGGTATGAAGACACAGTTATGCTTCGATGGGACCAACGTCTATTACAGGGATACCCTCGAGTCGGGGAATTCCCGAGTGACCGTCTCTTCACGTCCATCTTACATCGGATGCCCGCTGGGTGCGACGATGCATAACGTGCCCTGGTTGGCGTTCTGCTCCGGGAACTATCTCAAGCGCGAGGGACGACTGATCCCGTTGCCGGTGCCGGCGATGATTTTTGGCACCCTCGCTTCGCCTGACAGCCTCGCCTATTCTGACAGGACACTGACTTTCCAGGACGACTTGGGACTACCACAAACTGTCGACCTGTTCGCCTCGGACTCACTCTTTCCGACTTCGGTCACGAACGGCGTCTTTCAAGGCACTCCAGACGTAGAATTATGGAAACGTGGCGCCTCAGGCTTCAAATGGGATTTCCCAGAAGGCGCTCTTCGATTCCATTATGCCGTCACGAGGTCAACCAACTTCTTGGGGTGGAACATACCGGTTACTTTCGAATGGTTTCGAAATGACTTTGAACATGGCGAGTTGGTTCCGCGAATGGGTGGCAGAGGAAGGGTCACGTCCATTATCGCCTCTACAAAACCAGCAAGCGTTATTGTTCCAGGCGCAACCATTTGGGACTACCGCTTTCGTGATGCCGGCTTACTGAGTCATTACGATCGTGCGATTGAATACACAGCTACGAACCGTTACGCAGCGCCAACGAATGATCCAGGACTCTAAGAGAAACTCGCAGAACGGTTGGCAAAGATGAAACGCGGGCCATGAAGGCTTCACAACATGAGTATGCCGGTGCAAGGAATGCTAAAGCCGTTGAAATCGCGAACCGGCGGGTTACAGTTCGTCAACCAATCACATTGCGTCCAATGACCAGACTGCGTCATCCAAACCGCGTTTGCGCTGCTCGAACGATTCCCTCGCTCGTCGTTTTATCGCTGCTTCTTGTCTCGCCTCTCGCGGGAGCAGAACGAATGACGCGCTTCGTTGCCCAACCCGGCAGCAAGGTGTCCATCAAAGGCAGCAACGACATCCATGATTTCGACATCCAAGGAAAAGAAATTCAAGGAGAGGCTGAATTCGGCACTGACTTTCACACGCTGAACACCAAATCAGTCGAACTTGGGAAAATCCCGGCTCGTATCGAGGGCTTCATTCCGGTCCGCTCGTTGCACTACGGCGTCGGGACGGCTATGGACAAATCCTTGTATCACCACCTGAAAGCAGAAGCGCATCCTCGGATTCTGTTTCACTTCAGCGAGCTCAGCTTGAAAGTGGCCCCGAATACTAACGGAGCACCTTTCAGCTTCGAGGCCCAAGGCGAACTGGTTGTGGCTGGTGTCACCAACCGCGTTTCCATGCCGCTCGAAGTCCTGCCAATGGGTGACGATAAACTCAGGCTGACCGTGAAGTTGCCGGTCAAGATGACCGATTTCGGCATTACACCTCCGCAGTTCGCAGCGAAGGATTACACAATCAAGTATCGCGACCAAATTGAAGTAAGCGTTGAGTGGCTGGTCGGGCGGGCGACAGCAGCTACCGAGAAAGACAAACCATGACACCGAGGATTGAGATATGAATCCACCTTCGCGGCCATGCACCAAAGCGATTTCACTATGAGTCTGGTTCGCTTCTCAATCCTGGCGACGTGGTCTGTGATTTGCGTGACGGCCGCCCGCGCTGACCACGTGGTTCACTTGAGAGGGCTCATTAATTTGACCGAGTGGCAAGGCGCGCTGCTGGAAGTGAACCATTCGTTGGCTCGTTCCAACCAACCGCCGGCGATCTTCACAACGACCCGGCTTGTTAAGTCGGGCGAGCAGTTCGAGGACAAAACCATCAAAGGCGCGCACGTAAGCTTTGAGATTTTGCAGATCAACATGGAAGGGCCCGGAGGAGAACACATCAGATTGCGAGAGAACGGCAAGGACACTGCCTATGGCTTCGAGTCAATTGATGCGGTTGCGCTTTCCACCAGGCTCGGCATTGAGCTTCAGAAGGCGCGGTTTCAGGACGTGGTGGATTTGTATGCGCGATTGAAATGCCGTACGGTGTTGCTTCATCCAAGAGTCATCTGGTCGCCGGTTTCGGTCCGGGCTGGGGCCCAGAACGAAAAGGAGGCAACGGCTGCATTGGAAACAGTTTTCCGGGATCGGGGAATAGCCCCGGTGAATGATGGCGACAAGTTTGCACTGTTGGTTCCAACTTCCATGGAAAACACCATCAAACCAGTTACCAAAGAAATGGAGTCAGCTTCTCCGCAATTCGGCTCAATCTACCTGGACAGCCCGCTGGACACGGTGATTGAGTATTATGGGCGGATGCTGGGGCGAGAACGGATACAAGGCGATCAGTCACCCTCACCCGGCAAGCAGGTCTATCTTCGCACCGGAGTCCTTTCAAAAGCCGAGGCGCAGCATGCATTTGAAAGGCTCCTGGAATGGAATGGCATCAAGGTCGTTTTGGTGGACGACAAGACCTTCAAAGTGGTACGCCTGCCCGATGCAAGCAGTCCGTGAGGCCAGGGTACGCGATACCAGAATTACTTCGTCGTTCCGTCGCATGTTGAATGTCCGGATCAACCGTCGCTGAACAAGAGCACACTTCATCCAGCCGCAATCTCTTGCGGGCCAATACCGCCGTTGACCAGAAACAGCACCGCCATGC
>CAZYYS010000357.1:0-5112 GCA_964651015.1 uncultured Verrucomicrobiota bacterium | reverse complement strand
TGGGCGGCATGACGTTTATGAGTATTTCGACACGACGACGGTTCGGACTGTTGCTGACCAGCATCTCAACCTTAGCGTTGATTGTTGCTCTGATATTCTTTTCACATTCGCGGTTGATCGGGAGTGGTTCGTCAGACAGCGGAGCATGGACTGCCATTGAAGTTGAGATCGACCTCGGCTGGCGGTTTCTTCTTCCCGTCATTTTTTACGGAGCGGTGGGTGTGTTTTGCTTAACGTGGCCATCGCGGAAGCCACCGAAGCTGCCCCAATGAGATGCGCCATGTTTGCCGTATAGCCATACTCTTTCCACTCTCCACAGTATTGCTACGGAGAACGCCAGCAAACCGACGCTCGACCCTTCAGTTTTATGAATCACTGGTTTTTGGATTCTCCGCATCTCCGCGTCTCGGCGGTTGATTTTTTCACCGAATGGGCACAGAGTTCTAGTGCCACGTGCTTGGATCGTGAGGAGCACATGTTATTATGCGGATACTGTTCTTAGTACAGGCCTTAACTTTGACCGCTCTTGCGGCAGAGAAACAACGGGAAGCCGAGGTGGACAAAGTCCGCGAGGTTGCTTTCAAATCCCTCATCTATAATGCGGCGGCCTCTCAGCACGGCTATAAGGTCTATTTTCTTTCCTTGGGAAGCACATGGACAAATAACGCGCGCTTTGACATTGACCCTTCTGACGAGTTTATGAGTCGGTTTCGTGGTCGCACGCCCTCAGTTAAAAAAGCTTCTCAAGCCAAGATAGGCGATCTTGCGGTAATTGACAAAACCACGGGCCAACGCGGCGTAGTTTTCACGCTCAGCGATCTCAAGTGGATCTCAGACCAAGCAGTCGAGGTAACGTGCAACGTCTACATGGCCGGCCTAAGTTCGTACACCAGCAAGTACACATTGAGCAGGAAGAAGAATCAATGGAAGGTGACGGACAGAAAATTTGTGAACATATCGTAGCGGTTAACCATTCGTTGCAAGACGGCACTCGGCGTTTCAGTTTTCCGAACCACTGTTTTTTTGATTCTCAGCATCTCCGCGTCTCGGCGGTTGATTTTTTCACGCAGAGTTGTGATCCAGTGTCATCCCGGTTAATCGCCATAGACAACCGTCCAACCGGGCCCGTGCTGGAAATCAGGTTTGTTGTGCGTGGCCTGAAGGTATTGCACATGGCCGTCCACGAACACCGCATTGGCCCAACCCAATTGCTGCTTGTGGTGCCAGTAGGCGTAGGTGGCCGGTTGCGGCCAGGCGCCCATCCAGTTGAAGCCATACACGACAAAGGGTTCGCCATGAATCACAATGACCCGGCTGGGATTCCTGATATCACCAGATTTCTTGTTCCACAGTCCTTTCGTCCCGTCATTGTTGATGGCGCTGCTGTTGTAGCGGTAACTGACCCCCTGCGTGTGAAACAAAGTTGGCAACTCGTCATAAGGCCAGCGGCCTTTCTTCGAGCCGTTATCACTTGGGCAACGGAACAACCGGTAGATGCCCTCGTTGTCGTTGGTGGTGACCAGCTCTTTGGCAAAAACGTACGGGTTCAATGGCCGATCGGTGAAACCGAAGTCGTCAATGCCCCGCTTCCCCGCCCAACGGTGATAGGTTTCCACCGCCCCGGCGTCGGGACTATTCGGATCGCCCGGTGACCTAAGGGTGATGAATTTGCCCGCAAAGTCGTCCTGGTAGAGTTGGTGCGCGAGAAAGAGTTGTTTGAGATTGCTGACGCAGTTTGCGCGTCTGGCTTTCTCCTTGGCGACAGCGAGCGCCGGGAGCAGCAGCCCCGCCAGGATGGCAATGATTGCGATGACGACGAGCAATTCAATGAGCGTGAACGCCGCAGACATCGCCGGGGGCCGGAGATGTTCTTCTTCGCGGACGAATTTCTTTTTCACCACCACTTCCAATCGCGGCTTGGTGCCGGACTGAAGAGCCAGATATCCATCTGTCTCGGGTCCGGGAATTGATAAAACTCCACGTGCCCATCGCCGAACAACATGTTAAACCGGCTCCTACCCTTGAAATTGTGCCAGACGCTCTTGCTGTCCGTGTTTCCGCGGTTGCCGTGCCAGGCCCAATCACCTTGCACGATTTTGTGTGATGCACCCAAGGCAACCTCAGCGGTTTTGATGGGGGTATTTTCGTAGCTGCCGCGGGCAGCGTTGGCATCGCCCATGACATGGCGGGTGCGGAAGGAGTCATGCTGCCACTGCGGAAGGTAACTGGTACCGTAGCTCAGAAAGCAATTTTTGATGTTACCCGAGTTGAGGGCATCGCCCTTATCATTCGGGCAGCGGAATACCTCATACGTTTGAGTGTATTTGTTCAGGGGACGGTTCGTGGCCGCAACGAAGACGCCGTAGGTACCGTTGGTGCCGCCAGAGGCGTGCCAATCCAGCGGTTGCGGAAATGACCCGTTGTTGTCGTCAGCGTACATCAAAACCGCGAGGCCGATTTGTTTCTCGTTACTGGCGCATTTGACCTGGGTGGCTTTCTGTTTGGCCCGGCTCAGTGCCGGCAGCAACATGCCCGCAAGGATGGCAATGATGGCAATCACGACGAGCAGTTCGATCAACGTGAAGCCGACTCTTTGACGACGCATGAGCGCATTCATAGGCGTAAAAGTTGATTCCCGTCGAAGTGTATCATTCTCAATTCAAAAAATACTTGTTCAGGTTCTCATAGGAAATTGCTTTTGCTCCGGTTTGTAAAGAACGGATTTCAGAGTTTGGTAGTGGTTTCTTCACGCCGCGCCTACCAGGCGCCGCGATGACCGCCATCCAAGGTGTATGTCCAGTACTTTTCGTACATCCGTTCGATTCGTTTCCAAGTCACCGAACCATCGACATAGCCGACATTCCCCCCAACCGCTCCCGCCTGGCGGGAGGTGGTGGGTTGGACGATTGGATATTGGTAGAAGTGCCCTTTTCGTTTCATGGCCCCGGCCTTTCCGTGCGGTGCGATGACCCAATTGAAGCCGCCCACGCCGTTGGCCGCCCAACTATTCAGATCCGAAAAGAGCACCAATTGTTGCGTCTCAGCCAGGGCGTTCGTGTTAATGAGAGTCAAACTGTCGGTGAGTTTGATCACCGATTGCCAGCCCGCCTCTTTCGGCATGACGCGGCCCCCATGATAGTGGTATCCGATGTAATAACCTGTGCCGGTCTGGTAACGGCCATTGGGTTTGTCCGTGATACCCGGCAGGGAGACCGGATAAAGGTTGGGACAATCAAAGACTTTTTCACCAAAGGTATTGCTGATGGTTACGTACATCAGCGACGAAATACTTATCAGATATGAATCGCCCCCATTGCGAATGCCATCAAAGACCCGCTCGTTGTTGTCGAGGGCATAGACGTGCGTGGCGATGCCGAGTTGTCGCAGATTGCTGACGCAATTTCCCCGTCTGGCTTTCTCCTTCGCGGCACTCAACGCCGGCAGGAGCAAGCCCGCCAGGATCGCAATGATCGCGATGACCACCAGCAGTTCAATCAGGGTGAAACCACCGTCGAACACGCCACGGATTCGAAACCGCCTTGGCGACGCAGCGCAACCCGGGGAGAATTGTTTCGTAGCGGTGGTCATGTGGTCAGCCTGCGCCCGACTGTTTTCACTGTCAAGCGGAAGCAATTGGCGTTTCACCACCATTCAAAAGTCGGATCGGGCGGTGGGCCACTGTTGTACCATTTCCTGGCTTCGGGGGGAAACTTCTTGAATTCGCAATGCGAGTCGCCAAACAGCATGTTGTGACGGAGCTCTCCTTTGTAGTTATGCCACTGGCTGCGCCAATCATTCTTGTCGCGATCCGCGTACCAATGCCATTCACCTTGAATGATTTTGTTGGCCGCACTCACGGCAATTTCGGCTTGCTTCATCGGTTTGCCTTCCGGCGTGCCTGGGTTAGCCGTCGTGAAGCCGGTGACGTGCTTGATGCGCATCGTGTCGTAGCCGCCAACCGCCAAGTAACTGTTGCCCCAGGCATCATAACAGGAACGGATATTCGCGGTGAAGACCTGCGGATAGAGCGAATCGCCCTTGTCACCCGGGCAGCGGAAGGTTTCAAGTGCCGCCACGTATTTGTTCAACGGTCGTTGCGCCACGGGAACCGGACCGCCGTGAATCGTGACCTGCCCGGTCTTGCCACCCACGGTGGCGAAGTCCTGGTAAACAGGATAGAGGTCGCGGTTATCGTCGGCGTACATCGCGTAGCCGTAGCCTTGTTGCTTCTGGTTGCTGATACACTTCGCCATCGTCGCCTTGTTTTTTGCGCGGGCCATCGCCGGGAGAAGCAGGCCGGCCAGGATGGCGATGATCGCGATGACCACCAGCAGCTCGATCAGGGTGAAGGCCAATCGACTACCAACCGGATGGTCTGCAATAACCCGCTTGAATCGGAATAACATGGCAAGTCGCAACAATGACTAAGGTGAACTGCACCCAGTTTTGCAGCGGAGCTGGCAGTGTGCAAGTGTTAACTGCGCTTCCCCTGCCAATTGAAGCTGCTGGCGCGTTCTCGCTCGCGTTCGGATTCCAGTTTTTGCTGCACGAGCACCAAGGTCGCACGCGCCAGATCGCGAACTTGCTCTCCTTGCGAAGCGATTTCTTTTTCGAGTTCGGCGATACGCTGCTCGTAAGCCCGGATGCGTTCGGGCAGGGAGAGTTGCAGCGACGAAAGCTTTTCCTCCAATTCAGCCAAAGCTTTCTGCGCCAGTTGCTGGGTCTCGAGCAGTGCCCCGCGTTGGGCGAAAAGTCCTTGCACGAGGCTTTGCTTGGCGAAATCCATCAGTTCGGGCATGAGCTTTTCCCGGAGAATTTGTCCGTGTTGACCGGCCATCGCCTCGGCGATGAGCGCACGCTGTCTCCACTCCTCCATCGTCAGGGATTCCGCCGCATGCTCCACCGATGCGGGTAATTGGGCAAGAGATAACGATTGCGAACCTCTGAGCGTGTCGCCGATACGTCGTCGCCATAATCGAAGCACGACGACCGTCAAGAACCCGATAATAACTCCAAAGATTCCCAGCACCGCCCAAACCGCGCGATCCGGTTTTGCTTCCGTGGATAGAGTGATTGGCGAGGTAACTTGTGGCGCAACCATTGGTTGATCCG
>CAZYYS010000356.1:0-5260 GCA_964651015.1 uncultured Verrucomicrobiota bacterium | reverse complement strand
CGGCTTCGGTCAGCACTTGAAAGCCGTTGCAAATCCCAAGCACGATGCCGCCGTTATCAGCGAATTGTTTCACCGCCTGCATCACGGGACTGAACCGCGCAATCGCCCCGCATCGCAAGTAGTCGCCGTAGCTGAAACCGCCGGGCACGATGACGACGTCGGTGTCGCCGAGCGACGAATCCTTGTGCCAGACAAGTCGCGCGGAATGGCCGAGCAGGCGGACGGCGTGGACGGCGTCTTGGTCGCAGTTGCTGGCCGGAAACTGGAGAACGGCGAAGTTCATTCAATCTCTAACTTGTAATCTTCGATAATCGGGTTGCTCAAGAGCTTGTGCGCGGCATCGTTGATGGTCGCATGAGCGGCGGCTTTGTCCGTGCCGGGCGCGAGGTCGATCTCGATGTATTTGCCGATGTGAACACCGGTAACGCCGCTGTAACCCATGTGTTCGAGAGCGTTCTGGACAGTCTTGCCTTGCGGATCAACGACCGCTTTCTTGGGTGTGATGATAATTTTGGCTTTCATGAGCAGGCGGTGCAATCCGCCAAAAATTCAGCCCGATGTTGAGCCAGAAAAACCGTTGTTGCCAGAGTTTTTTGGAACAGAACCGCCGTAATGCAGACTGCCGGTGCGTCGAGTCGATTGAACTCGGCACTCAAATTATTGAAGGCAGTCTGGAACTCCGGCAGCGAACTCACCGCGCCTGACGCACGCGAATGGTATACTTCTTTGCCAGGTTGTTCGCGGAAGTAAACTTCACCTGTTCCGTCGAGTTTTCTGTCAGAATCACAGTCTGGAATGGTGTTTCGTCACCGACTGAGATGCCGTTCACATCTTTGAACACGCAATTAGCCTGCACTTCGATGCGGCGGTTTTCACGATTGCGCAGTTGGACGGTGACTTCGGTCCGGCCATCGTCCAGCGAACGAGCCAGGGGCTGGCCGGTGACGGTGACGGAGTATCGCACGCCGGGATCGAGCAAGACGACCGGCTCGGTGCTTTCGTAAGGCGGTGTTTTGGATTGCTGCGGAAGGTAAGGGCCCTTGTCGTAAGTGCTTTTGCAGCCGATGACGAACATCGCGGCGGCAGAACCGAGGAGGATGAGGACGATTTGCTTTTTCATAATGTTAATGGAGTTATGGAACTATCGCTGACAAAAACGACCTTGTCGCGGTCGGTTGTCGTTACGTTGATGATTACAGTTTTGGTAAGGTTGGCGACTGGCTTTCCATCGCTGCCAAGAAATTGAATCGTGGCCGAATGTTGACCGGTCGGCAGCGTTACTGCGGCAAAACTGAGAAACTGTGGGAGGTTATCCCACGCACGGACGTCCGCCTCCGGCGTCGTGCTGACGGAAATCGCTTTGCTGACAAGACCTGCCAGGGCAATGCCCAAACCTACATTCTGAGTTGTGCGATTGTTGCTCGCGGCCGCCGTGGCCAAGCCGCCGATCAAGGCCACATCGCCCACCGTGTCGGTTGTCTTTTTGAAAACCGCCTTGTTGCCGAGAATGTGATCCATCACCCGACCGCCGCGAGTGGTGGCCTGAAAAGCCACGTCATCCGTCGGGGCGATGGGAATGTTGAGTGAATTCACTTGAAGCAATGCAGACAACACAGGCGAGGGTCGCACGGTGAAGCGCAGTTCCTCACCGTATTGTCCGGAACTGTGCTTGAGTGGGCCGGGGCCGAATTCCAGGATAAACAACACATTGGCCTTGGTGTCATAGGGTGGCAGGGTGATGCCCTTGCTATTCGCTTGAGCGCGCTTGAGTGCATCCGAACCGTCGCCACCAAGCATCGTTGTGGCGAGGCCATCGAGGTAATCAAACAGCACCCAATCACCGGCGTATTTCTTGTTCTCAGCGTCGCTGTCCTCGAATTCCGCGCTGCGGAAACAGGCACGGGCGTTGTCCAGTTCGCCGTCCATCCAATAAATGATGCCGCGATAAAAATACGCCATGCTACGTTCGTACGGCTCGCCGATAAACGTCTTGCGCGCCTCCTTGTTGAAATAGCCACGCGCTTTCCGCGCTTCGGCGTCCTTACCGTAAACACCGCCGAGTGTGAGCAAAGCGTCATCGAGCAACGGTTTGGCGGCGGCGAAATCACCGCGACGCATGGCGGCGGCGGCAGTGCGGTATTGCCAGAGGACTTTGTCGCGTGGTGGACCTTCGGCAATCATCTTCGGCCCATCCACCATGATGTCACCGGTCAGCGCGACATGATGCTTGGGTGTAGTGGCGCAGCCGGAGAAAAGAAGGAAGGGGGTAAAAATAACTGCGAATAAAAAGCCTAGCTTCATGAAGAGTGAGAAGCTAACACAGATCCGAATTGAGACTTCGACCAGAAAAACACCGAACAAACGCCAAAAAAAATGAACATGAACGTGTAAAGAAATATTGAGTAGTCACCGGCGAACCAAATACCGGGAGGAAACAAGTCCATCGAGATGCTGTCAAAAGCGATGCCACGTAAGAATGTGTCGTAATCCCAAATGATCAGACCGGTTACGAGCGGGACGAGGAATAAAACTGCATAGCCAATGAGTGCAACAACGGCGCTGCCAATTCGTCTGAGTCGAAAAGCCGAACACGTGGTAAGCAGTAGGCCGTAGTAAATAACTACCAACGCTGCCTCTATTTGATGAGGAACGTGATGGGCCCAACTTCTCTGCCAGTCTGTGAATTCACTCTCGCTGCCAAAGCGCTTGGGGTTTGTGTCGTCGTAGTACCAACGATAGACATCATTGTTAAAATGTTGTGCAAAAGCATCGCGCCAAGGCAGATAGGCAAGCATTGCGCCGAGAGTCATGGAGACGGCTACAACTCCAAGTCCTATCGCGAGCCACTTACGACCGTGTAACAAGTTAGACAGATCCGAAAGAAAGAATAGCGGAGTAGCGAGCAGCGCGAGTTTGAAAGGAATTGTCAGCAACTCAAACGCAGCAAAACCAGTAAGTTGCTCGGCAATCCAAAATCCAATTGCACCTACCGAGGTGATCAGTCCGGCCCACGCTGAGATTGGAAGCCTTGAACTCAAAGTCCTGTTCTTTCATCTCCCTTAGCCACATTTCACCGATACGCCGCGTCCTCCAGCCCCTGCTTCTTGATTTCGGCGTTGTCTTCCCAGACGATGGCGCTGGTACGCACGTCAATAAGTTGAAACGCGTAGAGGATGTAGTCGCTCGTGCCCGCTTTCGCGCGTGTGGACAATCCCTCCAGCGAGCCGGTCAGGAAATAATCCGCGCCCTTGAATTCCTGCACGTTTGGATCTGTGGCCGCAGTCACCGCGCCTTCGCGCTTGAGGTTGCGCTCCTTTTCCAGTGCGGCCATGCGGTCACGCGCCAGGAACACCACCTTGCCGGCCGATTTCTTGTTCAACTCCGAACGAATACGTGTGAGGAAGATGTCCTTGCTGATGGGGAAGCGTGTCTTGTTCTCCACTGGATCCAGTACGATGATTGGAGGCTTAGGAGCGTTCGCAATCTGCGGGATGCCCAGGATGCTACGCGACATCTTATCAGTGACGGCGACGAGGTCCTGCGACTCGACACCGGTGCCGGCCACGAATCCCTGCTCATCCGCGTTCATGCGTGTGACAGGGACACCGGAAGGATTCTTGACGCCTTTGGAAGCGCAGCCTGCGACAAACAAAGCAGCGGAAAGAGGAATAAGGAGTTTGGTGAATGTCTTCATATTTATTGAATCGTCGAAACGTTTGGTCGTTACCAGGTTAAAGAGTGACGCTTTTTAAGTCTGACTCCAAAGCACAAAGTGCGTAGAGAAATGCGTTGGAATAAAATTCTCTAGCTTCTTTCTGTACATGGTGGGTTGGAAGGTTCATCGGTCAAGTCAGAACGTTGGCGCATCCGGCACGCGCGGGGCGTCGGCGATCTGGTACTGCGTTGCGGGCGGCGTGGTCCAATAATAAGTCGTATTCGATGGACCGTGCTTTGGAAAGTTGCTGCTTGCTTGCGGCTGCGCGGCCGACTGAGACTGAGGTACCGCTACGGATTGGGTTTTGGCCGCATTTTTCTTTTCGCGCTTCCGTACTGCGTATTCCGCAACCCCGCCAACGACCAGTCCTGACGCAGCACCAATGGCCGCACCCTGACCAGCCTGGCAGTTACTGCCTGCACCAATTAATGCCCCAGAGGCGGCGCCGACCACCGTCCCGCTCACGACATAATTTGGCCGGGGCGGAGGAGGCGGAACGGCGTAAACTGGTGCTGGGTAAACATACCCGTATCCCGGTTGCGGCGTATAATAACTGGGCTGGTAATACTCGACGTTCCGCTGGTTGACCGCACTGACCACCGCACCCGCCGCCAACCCGATGCCTGCGCCTATGGCTGCCCCACTACCCGAAAAGTTATAGCCGCAATGACCGCTGCTGCCCCCGGCAAAACCGCCGATCAGACTGCCCAGCGCCGCGCCATTTACGGCTTCAGGGCTGAAAAGTTGCGCCTGCGCAGAAATCAACGCTGAACCGGCCACAACCACTGCCAAGAGCCTTCTCATAATCAGCACTTTCATTCGACGTCACGGTCGTTTCTTTATTCGCCAGAGTACCCTACCATTACTCCGGGTGCGGGCAAATCCTATTCCACGTTAAATTCGCCATGGGTTTTCACCACAATGTTCGCGCTGGCCCAACGCAAATTGCGGTGGTTTTTTGACGGATAAGATATTGATTGCCGCGCCTTTCAAAGTTCAAATACCGCGTGCTTGCAAAACGTGTCATCCCATGCCTCGACGTTCACGACGGCAAAGTCACCCGCGGCGTCCAGTTCGGCGTCGCCGAGAAGGGCGGCTTGCGCAACGTGGGCGACCCTGTCGAACTTGCCATGCGCTACAACGAGCAGGGCGCGGACGAAATGGTGTTCTTCGACATCACCGCCACCGCGCACGGTCGTGGCACGATGGTGGACGTGATCGAGCGCGCGGCGGACCAATGCTTCATGCCCCTCACCGTCGGCGGCGGCATCAAGTCCGTGGACGACATTTACACAATGCTCCGCGCGGGCGCGGACAAGACCAGCATCAACTCCAGTGCGCTTGCCAATCCCGAACTCATCCGGCACGGCGCGGAAAAATTCGGCAGCCAGTGTATCGTCGTCTCGATTGACGCCAAACGCGTCGCTTCGGACAAATGGGAGGTCTTCTCGCACGGCGGCCGCAAAGCCACCGGCCTCGACGCCGTGGACTGGGCCAAGCGCGCCGTGTCGCTCGGGGCCGGCGAAATTGTTCTGAACTCGATTG
>CAZYYS010000355.1:0-5317 GCA_964651015.1 uncultured Verrucomicrobiota bacterium | reverse complement strand
GCAGGCCCGCCTCATCGAGTGCGCGAGCCAGTTCAAAACTCATCGCTGGTGACTGCGAGGCCGGTTTGAGCACGACGCAGTTGCCCGACACCAACGCGGGCGCGAGTTTCCACGCTGGAATCGCGATAGGAAAATTCCACGGCGTGATCAAACCCACGACGCCAAGCGGCTGCCGTCGGGTGTAAAGTAGATTGTTGGGCAAATCGTGCGGAATGGTTTGACCGCCGAGCGTATAACTCAAGCCGCCGAAGAAACGAAAGATATCGATGGCACGCTGGACTTCTCCCTGGCTTTCCGTGAGTGTTTTGCCCTCCTCGCGCGTAAGCAACTCAGATAATTCACTTTTGCGCGACTCCAGAATCTGCGAGGTTCTGCTGAGGATTCGCCCGCGCGCAACCGAGGTGGTGTTGCTCCAGGTCAAAAAACCTTTCTGCGCGGCTTCGACCGCCCTGGCGACGTCCGCCTTCGTGGCTAGAGCGTACTCCGCCACGGTTTCTCTTGTGTCGGCAGGATTGCGGGTTTGGAAAGTCGCTGCTGATGAGGACTCGGCCCATTCACCGTTAACAAAACTGAAATACTTTTTCATCCGAACACGCGGCAGACAAATTGTGAGAATCCGTATCGATTTATATCCGAAACAATGTTGCGCAGCGGCTTTCTGAGTGTCAACCGGTGAACTGAGGCGGCAGTGTCTAATTTGCCGGAGCGCGATAGTGCTGAAAGCGGCAGGAAGTTCGGACAACTGCGGCTTATAGCTCTGGCCTTGTAACACAGCCGCGTTCCACACGGCCTGCTTTCGTTGTCAAATTGGCCCCCTACTACTGAGGTGAAGAATTTCTACAAAAGTTTTCTTGCCATCCTTTTCCGTTCGGCATAACACAGCCTCGGTTCTTTGAAACGGATGGGCGTCTGTCCGTCCGATCATAGCCAAGCGTCTGGGAACCCCGTGAGAATCGGGGACGGTTGCGCCACTGTAACGGACTACAAACTCCCACAGCCACTGGCCGCGCGAAAGCGCGATTGGGAAGGCGGGAGCGAGGTTAAGCCCGAAGTCAGGATATCGGTTTGGCTGTGCTCGTCGGCCTCGAACGTTTCGGGGCACTTCTCCGCAAAGAGAAGGATGAGGCCAGTCCGTTTCGCTTGGGCGAACGGAATTCTTTGATGCCTTTATTCTCTGATTTGCCGGAGGGTAAAGGCGTTTTTGCTTTAATCCGCCTTCACCCTTCGCACTGGTCTCCAAACCAAAACCCATCCGTCCGCATTGCGTGACGGATTTACAGAAAGACCAGTATGCTGAAAAAAATCCTGACCCTGCCGGTGTTGACCGGCTTTCTGTTCATTGCTCCGTTTGTCACCCGCGCCGAAACTGTCTCGCAAAATTTTGCCGGCAACCCGCTCACCAGCGGTTGGAGCGTATCCGGTGACGCGAGCTTGTTCATTTGGGATTCCACGAACCAAAACCTCCGCGTCACCTGGGATTCCACCAGAACGAACAGCTATTTCCTGCACCCGCTCGGCACCACCGTCACGCGCTACGATGATTTTCAAATCGAGTTTGATTTGACGCTCGCCGATTGCAGTAGCGGCCACGAGGCGGGCAAAACCGGGCCGCTGCAAATCGGCATCGGGTTACTTAATCACGCCGTTGCCACAGCGCCCGGTTTTGGTCGCAGCGACTATGGTTATTCGCCCAATTTCGCCGAGTTCAATTATTTTCCCTACGGTTACTACACCTTCGGCACGGACGTATTTCCGTCACCCGCCACGGTGGTTGGTGATTTCGTTTCCAGCGGCGGCTATGGCTACGCGCCGACATATTTCAATCCCTGCTACGAACTGGAGTGGCCGACGAACCAGCTTGTTCATGTGGCAATGAAATACACCGCGCGCAATCAATCGCTGGCGCTAACCCTCACGACGAGCAACGTGGTGATTTATCAGCCGCGGGATGTGGTGCTGACCGACAACCCCGCCAGTAGTAGCTTCACCACCAATGACAATTTCTTCGTGGACACGATTTCCATCAGCAGCTACAGCAGCCACAACGACTTCTTTAGTTCCGTTCTCGGCCACGGCGCGGTGGACAACATTTTTGTTTTCATCCCGCCGGTTCAGGGTTTTACTGGCGCGTTCAGCAACAACATCTGGCACGCGCAATTCCGCAGCCGCACCAACTGGACCTACGCGCTGGAACGCTCGACCAATTTTTCGACTTGGAGCGGCGTCTCCGCCACGCTGTCTGGCAACGGCACGAATCTGTTTTTCCAGGACGCAAATCCTCCGGCGGGCAGCGCGTTCTATCGCGTGCGCGCCACACAACCATGAAACCGGCTGCCGAATCCACGGTGGTTGAAGCCGGCCAATGTCCGTTGTGTGGTCAGCCCAACCACTGCCAGCTTTGCACCACCACCGCCTACAAAGGTCCGTGCTGGTGCATGACGTTGAACATTCCTGACGAATTGCTGGCATGTGTTCCGAAGGAACTACGCAACAGAGCCTGCATTTGCCGGGAATGTGTGACCGCATTTCAAATTGATACACTCCGAATTCTTCACTCGAAAAAAGACGCGTTCGAACAACCGCCCTCATCGCGGCCTTCTCCCCCGGGAGAGAATTCGCCTAAAGATGTTCCGCGCTTTGAGACCCCGAACCGTAGCCGCCGACGTAAGGAGGCGGAAAGGGTTGTGTGCCGTGAAGGTCCGCCTCCTTACGTCGGTGGCTACCCACAAGAAGTTCATGGGGGTGGCCGTCAACCCGACAGTGCGAAACCGGATTCAATTTTTCCCAAACCGCACAAACCGCGAATCCAAGATTCCACATGCGACGCCGCGCTTTCACATTGATCGAACTGCTTGTCGTCATAGCGATCATCGCGGTTCTCGCCGCGCTGTTGCTGCCGGCGTTGACGCGCAGCAAGAATTCCGCGCAACGCATCAAATGCGTCAGCAACCTGCATCAACTCGGTTTCGCGGCACAGATGTATTGGGACGATAACACCGGGAGTTGCTTCCGTTTCAAGAGCGGCACGACGAACGGTGGCACACTTTACTGGTTCGGCTGGCTCGGCCCAGGCGCGGAAGGCCAGCGGCCTTTCGACGCAACGACCGGCGCGCTGTATCCTTACCTGCGCGGTCGCGGCGTGGAAATCTGCCCATCGCTCAATTACGCGATGGCACAATTCAAACTCAAAGCCGCCGGCGCAGCGCACGGCTACGGCTACAACCTCAACCTGTCCGCCTCGCCACCGTTCAATATTGCCACGCTTGCGCGCCCGGCGAACATCGCGCTCCTCGCCGATGCCGCCCAAGTGAACGATTTTCAGCCGCCAGCTTCGAAAACGAATCCGATGCTGGAAGAGTGGTATTACGTGGATGGCACCACCAATTATCCCAATGGTCACTTCCGCCATGCGCAAAGAGCGAACGTCCTGTTCTGCGACGGCCATGTCGCGCCGGAAAAATTCCTGCCCGGCTCAATTGATCTAAGGATGCCGAGTCAGTTTGTGGGAAGATTGCGATCGGAGATCCTTAATGTGCCGTGAACGCGCCAGCCTGATTTGTCACCTTTGTCCGCTCGTGTTCGAGGCTTACTTCAAAACAAGAACCAAACTGGACAGAACCTCATGTTGAGAATACGCTTCAACTGTGAACCGAGAGAGGCTGCAAAGTTTTGAGTTAACTTACTGTTGACCACTCGATCCGAATGGAAACTTTCGTAATCATTGTTCTCGTTGAAATTGCCGCCGTTTTTCTGACGAGCATTGGGTGCCGACTCGCTTCGATGCGACGGCGTCAACCAAGTTGGCATATTGCGCTTTTGGGAGCAGTCGGTGTCGCTGTGTTGGTAATGTTCTGGGAAAACGGTAGTTTGCTTTTCCATCCATCACAATGGAGCGCTCACAAGCGTTCGCTGGGCAGTTTGCTTACCGGGTTTGTGATCTTGATCGTCGTTGGTATTGTTCCAGCGTTATTTGTTGTCCAGCATTATCGCGAAAGATTTAGAAAACATGCAAGACACGTCTAACGCCGAGAATAGGCTGCATTCCATATCGATTTCCAACCTGCCTCTGGACACCAGCTTCACCGTTCAAGCACCAATCTGCTTCTTGATCGCTTCGCAAATCTGCTTGCTCCATTTGTCGAGGACAGACTGGCTGGGACCTTCGATCAACAGGCGCGCCTTTGGCTCGGTGCCGGAATAGCGGAGCAGCACACGCCCACCAGCGGGCTTCACTTCGGCTTCCGCCTGCGCCACCAATGCGCCCACTCCGTCGAGTTCTGGGAACGGCTTTTTTTCGCGGACGACCACATTGGCAACAAGTTGCGGGAAGCGCGTCCAGCATTTCGCCAGTTCGCTCAACGGTTTTCCGCTGGTGCGCATGATGCGAAGCATTTGCAGCGCGGCGACGAGGCCGTCGCCCGTGGTGCCATGGTCGCGAAAAATCAGATGGCCACTTTGCTCGCCGCCGAAGTTGAATCCGCTGCGCAACATTTCATCAATCACGTTCTTGTCGCCTACATCGGTGCGAATGACCTGGCCGCCGGCAGCTTTGATGGCGGCATCCAGCCCCGCGTTGCTCATCACCGTGGAAACGAGCGTCCTATTGGCGAGCGTGCCCTGCGCGAGCATCTCAAGCGAAGCGATGGCCATGATGTCGTCGCCATCAATCAGCGCACCGTGCTCGTCGCACAAGATGACCCGGTCAGCGTCGCCGTCGTGGGCGATGCCGAGATCAGCGCGGAATTCCTTTACGCGCTGGGAAAAATGCTGCGGATGCATCGAGCCGCAGTCCTTGTTGATATTTTTGCCATCCGGTTGATTACCGAAGACGAAAACCTCAGCGCCCAGTTCACGCAGGACGCACGGCGTGGACTTGTAGGCGGCGCCGTGCGCACAGTCCGTTACGATCCGCATCCCTTCAAGCGTCATGCCACGCGGGAAGCTGCCTTTGGCAAATTCGATGTAACGGCCCAGCGCGTCATCAATGCGCACAGCCTTGCCGATTTCCTCAGCCGTGGGACGGATGTTTTCAATCTCGCCGCTAAACACCAGATCTTCAATTTGCAACTCGATCTTGTCGTCGAGCTTGTAACCATCGGCGCGGAAAAACTTGATGCCATTATCGGTGTAGGGATTGTGCGACGCGGTGATGACGATGCCGGCATCCGCGCGCAGGCTGCGCGTCACGTACGCCACGCCGGGTGTGGGTAGCGGGCCGATGAACAGCACGTCCACCCCCATCGAGAGGATGCCGGAGGACAAGGCGTTTTCGAGCATGTAACCGGAAAGGCGCGTGTCCTTGCCAATCACAATTTTA
>CAZYYS010000354.1:0-5349 GCA_964651015.1 uncultured Verrucomicrobiota bacterium | reverse complement strand
GGCGTGAGAAGTCCTGCGGCGTGCAGGTTTGGAAACCCGCGATACAGCCGATTTGGAAATCGGCGATACGGTGGCAGTGTCAAGTTGCGTCGCCTCACACTCACCGCCGCAATTTCGAGTTTTCATTTCTGTTGCCTCCAACTACGCTGCCTCCATGCCTTCGTTCGATATTGTTTCGCAAGTCAGCTCGATGGAAATAGAAAATGCCGTCAACACGGCCAGAAAGGAACTGGCCAATCGCTTTGATTTCAAGGGGAGCAAGGCGGAGATCGCCCTTGATAAAGACGAGATCAAACTCACCGCCGAAGACCAGTTCAAGATCAAGGCGCTGGAGGAAATCGTCATCGGCAAACTCGCCAAACGCCAGATCAGCCTGAAGAATGTGGAGAAAGGCGAGCCGGACATTTCACCGCTCGGTCATGCGCGGCAAACCATCAAGATCAAGCAGGGACTCGATCCGGTTGTGGCGAAGCAGGTCACTGGCTTCATCCGTGACACCAAACTCAAAGTGACGACTCAGATTCAGGATCAACAAGTGCGCGTCACGGGTAAGAGCCGCGATGATTTGCAGGCGATCATCGGAGTGGTGCGGGCAAAAGAATTTCCCGTGGCATTGCAATTTGTGAATTTCAGGGATTAGTGTCGTGGTTCAAGCTTTATCTTATGACGCGTGTTCAGCCGACAGGCGAAGTCCGGCACCCTGATTTTCAACTTGCCTTCCAGATTGGGACCAACTACCCCTGCGGCAAGCTTGAAACTTTTGTCGATGCGTGTTCGAGACTCATTGCGGGATGGCAACCATGCTGGACAGAAACTTACGTGCGGAATACAGTCCAGGTGTGAACCGAGACAGACTGAAAAATTTGTAGCTGACTTACTGTTGGCCATCAAACCAACCACGACTATGCCACAAACACTACGCGAGTACCGGATGATGTTCGAACGAGTTCCTGAAGGTGCAAAGGCTGTTCCGGATCCCAAAAAGCTGGGATTGAGGAGCAAACTGGGCGGCGCGCAAGATTGGGACCAAGAAGACGAGACGCCGACTTGCTCAGAATGCAAAGAGAAGATGAGTTTCGTTGCTCAACTCGATTCGATTGAGCACCAATCAAAAGATAATCCCCATTCTATTGATGCCCGGTCTGATCAGCAGCAGTACATGTTTTGTGATGTTGGGATGCTATATGTGTTTTGCTGCTTCGACTGCAACACGACTGCCAGTGTCATGCAATTTGGATGAGTGAAATGGCTAATATGGAGATAGGCTGCATTCACTCCGTCAAATCTCCACGAACTGCTTGTATTCCGGCACGATGACTTCCGCTTTCGGTTTCATCTCGCGCAGTGTTGCCGCGTGTGCCAGACATTGCGATTCCTCGCCGTGGACGCAGAAGATTTTCTTCATGTCGCCCGTCAGATTCTCGACGTAACGCTTTAACTCAATCTTGTCCGCGTGACCGGAAAAGGCGTCGATGGATACGATCCGGGCGCGAACGTCCTGTGGTTCGCCGAAAATGTTGACCGGATTTTGTCCCGCTAGAATTTGCGCGCCGAGAGTATGTTCAGCGCAATAGCCGATGAAGAGCACGAGATTTTCGGGCTGGCCGATGTGGTTCTTCAGATGGTGGCGGATGCGCCCGGCTTCGCACATGCCGGAGGCACTGATGATGATGGCGGGCTCCTTCATGTCGTTCAGCTTCATTGAATGTGCCACTTCGCGAATGTAAGTGAGATTCTCCATGCCAAACGGGTTGGCCTTTTCGCGGAGGAATTGTACGGTGGCTTCATTGAAACATTCCGGGTGCAAGCGGTAAACCTCGGTAGCGTTTACGCTGAGTGGGCTATCAACAAAGATCGGAACTCTGGGAATTCTCCCTTCTTCGGTCAGTTGATTCAGCACATAAACGATGTCCTGTGTGCGGCCAACGGAGAAAGCAGGGATTATGACCTTGCCATCTTTCTCCAGCGTTTCACAAACCAACCGGTGGACCAACTCATTGGCATCGGCCCTCGGCGAATGTTCGCGCCCGCCGTACGTGCTTTCGATGTGCAAGTAATCGACGTTCTCGACCGGTTGTGGGTCGCGCAGGATTTCGTCGTTGCCGCGGCCAATGTCGCCGCTGAAGAGATAGCGGAACTTGCGTCCACCCTCCTCGATGTCCAGCACCACCTGCGCCGCGCCGAGAATGTGCCCGGCATCACGGAATGTTACGGTCACGCCGTCGATGACACGCATCGGGCGATCGTAGTTGATGGCTACAAATTGGCGGAGTGCCTTTTCCGCGTCGACCGGTCGATAAAGCGGCTCAACCGGCGGCAGTTTTTTCTTCGCGCGTTTTTGGGAAACATATTCGGCGTCGGATCGCTGAATTTCCGCGGAATCTTCCAGCATGATGCTGGCGAGGTCGCGCGTGGCGAATGTGCAGAAAATGCTGCCGTCGTAACCTTGCTTGCAAAGATTGGGAAGGTTGCCCACGTGGTCGATATGGGCATGACTGACAACCACCACATCGATTTGCCTGGGTGAAAAGGAAAAGTGGCGATTGCGTTCCATCGTCTCATCCCGCCTGCCCTGAAAGAGACCACATTCCAGCAGCAACCGTTTTTGATTCACCTCGAACAAATACATGGAGCCGGTGGTCGTGCGGGTCGCGCCGAGGAAGTGAATTCGCATGACATCAAGCATGCGGTTCGGGTTTCGATTGTCGAGTTTGGAGTGATGATGTTCTTGCGGCTGCGCAGCGATTTGATAGGCTGCGCACATGAGCGGTGGTGATTTCTTGGAGCCGCCTGGCTTGCGCGTGACGGTGGATCGTGTCGTTTATCAACCACACGTGGAAACCCCGCCCGCCCGCCCGCATTGCTTTGTTTATTTCCTCAGCATCCATAACGACACAAAACTGGCCGTCACAATCAAAGGTCGTAAATGGATTGTGACCAACGAACGTGGGGAAATCACCGCAGTGGAAGGCGCCGGCGTCGTCGGCAAATTTCCCACCATCGATCCCGGAGAGAAGTTCAGCTACAACAGCTTTCACCTGGTGGACACGCGAACGGCGGTGGCCGAGGGCAGTTATCTGGGGGTGGATGCTTCGGGGCGCGCGGTGCTGACGCGCATTCCGCGATTCAAACTGGAGGTGCCGAACTAGCCGTGCCGGCGCCCGCAAAAACAGATTGGACAATCGTGGAGCAGTCGCTACAGTCCGGGCCAGTGTTTATGAAAAACAACCCTTTGGCCGCCACACTTCTGGGCATGCTGCTGGTAAGCACCATTTTTACCGCCGCGCTCACGTACCGCTATGTGTCCTCTCTACGGAAACTCCGAGGCCTGCAACCGGTCGTCGTTCAGATAAACTTCAATCGGAACATCATGCAGGCGCTGGCCAGCGAGTTGGAGGAAGCCAGCAAGAAAAATCCTTCCCTTGAACCATTGCTGCGATCCATCACCTCGAAGCCCGGCGCCAATCCTCCAGCCGCCGGCGCCGTCAAACCCGCGACGAAATAATTTCAAGCCAACACGAAAATGAACGACACTCCCGGTTCCACAATTGAAGAATTGCAACAGCAGGTGCGGACGCTCCAAGCGTTTTTCATTGGTACGCTCGCTGTGCTCGTTTTGTTGAGCGGCAGTTTGAATCTTTTTGTTCTGCGCCAGGTAAGCCTCGTTAGCAAACAGTCCGAGGAAACGCAGAAATTTGTTGCGGAGTACGAAAACGTCAGCGTCCCCATGATCACCGAGTTCCTTAAAAAATTGGATGCGGCAGCCAAGACCAATACGGACGTCGCCCGCCTGCTGACCAAATACAACATCCAACAAGCGGTCACCAAGTCCGGGGCGTCTAGTTTGTCGCCGTCGCAGGCCGCGTCACCGGCCTCCGTGCCCGCCGCTGCGCCCAAGAAATGACCACTTGGTAAGCGCGGCAGCGAACAACCAATGAAATTTCGCGCGATTTAGCACTTGCCAAGCGACGGGCGGTTGGTAGGTTTTTTCCCCTTTGATATGAAAGCTGACATACATCCGAAATATGTGGATGCGGAAATTCGTTGCGCCTGCGGCAACGTCATCAAGACCCGCTCCACGAAACCAACCATTCTCATCGGTATTTGCAACGTCTGCCATCCCTTCTACACCGGCCAGCAAAAATTCGTTGATACCGCCGGTCGCGTGGACAAGTTCCAGCAGCGCATGGCCAAGACTCAAGCCGCCCAGGCCGAAGCCAGTACCCGGAAGAAAAAGAAGTAGCGCTTTCCACATTATCCGCCCGCCAGGTTTCCACCCGGCGGGCGGACTCTTTTTTATGAGGTAGTCCAAGACTCGCCTTTCACATCTCCCATCAATGACAGACAGGTTGTATCTGTGCTGGCCCAGTTATGGATTTGCTTCCACATATTGAAAATTTCGCGCGTCGCTTCGCTGAGGTCGAAGCCGCGTTGAGCGACCCCAAGGTTTTCGACAACAATCAGCGCGCCCAGGAATTGTCCAAAGAATACGCGCGTCTCAAGGAACTGGTTGCGTTCGGTAACGCCTACACAAGAACCGTGACACACCTGGCCGAAAACCGGGCCTTGCTGCAGGCCGAACCGGTCGATCCAGAACTCTCCTCGTTGGCCAAAGAGGAAATCGGACGGCTCGAAGCCGAGGAAAAGCGGCTCGCGCAGGAAATTCAACGCGGCGTTCTGCCACCCGACCCCACCGATTCGCGCAATACGATTTTTGAAATTCGCGCCGGTGCTGGCGGTTCGGAATCCGCCCTGTTCGCGGCGGACCTTTACCGGATGTACACCCGCTACGCCGAAAGTCACGGTTGGAAGGTTGAGACGCTCGACTCCAGTCCGTCGGACCTGGGCGGCTTTCGGGAAATTATTTTCAGTGTCACGGGCACGGATGTTTATAAACGGCTCAAATATGAGAGCGGCGTTCATCGCGTCCAGCGCGTGCCGGCGACCGAAGCGCAGGGACGTATCCACACCAGCACCTGCACCGTGGCCGTGTTGCCGGAGGCGGAGGAAGTGGATGTGCAACTGCGTCCCGAAGATTTGGACATCACAGTTTGCCGTGCTTCCGGACCGGGCGGTCAGGGCGTTAACACCACCGACTCCGCCGTGCAAATCATCCACCGGCCGAGCGGCTTGATTGTCCGTTGTGCAGATGGCCGTTCGCAGCAAAAAAACAAACAGCAGGCGTTGACCGTACTCCGGTCACGGCTGTTGGAGAAGAAAATTGCTGATGAAAATGCCAAGTACGCCGCCCAACGCAAGGCACAGGTCGGCACTGGAGAACGGAATGAACGAATCCGCACCTATAACTTTCCGCAAAATCGTGTCACCGATCACCGGATCGAACTGACG
>CAZYYS010000353.1:0-5369 GCA_964651015.1 uncultured Verrucomicrobiota bacterium | reverse complement strand
CGGACGACTCTCATAACCAGTTGCTACTGTTCAATCAATAACCAGACACTTGTGATCTAAACCGAAGATTGGATCCGCTCAAAAATTGGAGGCGAGGGCTGGAATCGGTCGCCTCAAGCGCCATATGCGGGTCAATAATAGCCATTTTCATGGGTGACAAAAGCAAACACTGGCACTGCAAGAACCTTCGAGTTGACTCAAATTAAGGTTCTCTAACGTTTTCGGTGGGTAATGGAGGAAGGAACAGGCAAAGTGGTGGGGCATGACACCGGAGAAATTCTTTGCCGAACTGTTGGGGTTGGGACGCAAGTGGTGCGTCACGGAATGCGTCTTCCACAAGGATCGCAGCCAGCTGGATTTACAGATCGAACACACGGAGGAGGTGTGGAAACTGGAGCGTTGTCCCAAGTGCGGCGACGAAGCCAAAGGCTACGACCGCACCGAGCCGCTACGTTGGCGGCTCTCAACGTGATGCAGTATCGCTGTGAGATCGTCTGCCGACTGCCGCGCGGGCGCTGTCCCAAGTGCGGCCACACCTGGCGGGTGCGGCCGCCGTGGGAAGGCAAGGCGGGCGGCTTCAGCAAGGAGTTTGAAGCTTTTGCCCTGTTGCTCTTGGGGGAGATGGCGGTGGAACGCGCCGCCCAAACGCTGGGCGAAACCGCCCCGCGCCTGTGGCGGCTGGTGCACAAACATGTGGACGCGGCGTATGCCGAGGCGGACTTTTCCAACGTGTGCTGCATCGGGGTGGACGAGATGAGCGTGCGCAAGGGGCACAAGTATATCAGCGTCTTTGCCGATCTGATCAAGAAGCGCGTGCACTTTGCGGCGGAGTACCGGGATGCGGGCGTTTTCCCGCGGTTTATCGAGGCGTTGGAGGCGCACAACGGGCATCGCCATGCGCTGACGGAGGTTGCGATGGACTTGAGTCCGGCCTATCTCAAGGGCGTGCGGGAGGCCTGCCGCAACGCGACGGTGGTGCATGACAAGTATCATGTGATTGCCAACCTCATTCTGGCCACGGAGAAAGTGCGGCGACGGGAACAGAAGCAACGGCCCGAGTTGAAGGAGTCGCGGTGGCTGCTGCGCAAGAACCCGGAAAACTTCAACGAGGAACAAGCGGCGGAACTGGCGGTGCTGACGCAGAGCAATCTGGCGAGCGTGAAGGATCTATGAGAAAACACCGCAGACACCGTATCAATCCCTGCGGGCCAGCCCGGACATCCCGTAAGCGACGAAGGCGAAGTTGCGGACCGAACACGCGGGATTGGATCCGTTCGCCTTGAAGAAAAACATTGAGATCAAACTCAAGAAGTTCTTCACTGCGTTGGGTAACCTGAATCGTGGGGCAACGAAGTCCTATTGACTCCCGCCTTCGGTAACATTTTGCCGTGAGTCAATACGCCGTCACATCAGTACACCGTTGCTGACGCTTTTGCTGACAGTGACAAGAGGTCGCTTGAGCAGTCGTTTGTTATGGATATATCGTAAACAAACCTGCAGCCCTGTCCGCGGAGACTATCGGCACTGGCGTCACTGGTATGGTCGGGGCGGAAGCATCTCCATCGAAGGCACAGCCCCAATGGTGCGCCTCTGGAGAAAAACCAGTCCTTTTGCCGGTCAACAGGATCAACAAATGGGTCGTTATTAGCGATTACAAGGCTTAACTTTGGCAGTTCCAGATGCAACTCGGGGAGCTACAATTTCGATTCCCGAGTGTCTGGTTTTGCCCCAATGCTCACACCAAACCCACTCGTGATGTGAATTCGCTTGTGCCTCGAATACTAAGATCAATCTGAAACACCGAACCTGCTGAATCATTCCTTTTTCCACCCTCTTGCGCTGAAGTTATGAAAAGGCGATCCAGGTGCTCTCCGCCGAAGCAAACAGAGGTAATATTCGTCGCGGGCAATGTAATTGAATCCAACACTCTTCCCTCTGTGTCGTGTCGTACAACCGAAGCCTTACCCCAGCGGGCTGACCAGACGCAGCCTTCCGAATCAACGGCCAATCCGTCAGGAATCCCTTCGCCGGCCGAGGCGTGGTAAAAGATTTTTCGGTTCGCGATCGCTCCGGTGGCGTGGTCGTAATCAAACTGGAAAATGTGACGCGTGCTCGAGCAAGTCCAATAAAACGTTTTGTGGTTGAGAGAGAATCCCATGCCGTTTGAACAGCCCGTGCCAGCAAACAGTTTCGTGATTGTTCCATCCAAATCCACGCGATACACTCCACACTTGGGATGCTCCCCGTAGGTTCCTGCGAAGACACGGCCTTCCGGATCGGCGATCACATCATTAAAACGCTCCATACCAGCTTCAGAAAATCTCCGAAATGAGGTGATCCTGCCATCCGGTTTCATTTGGGCGATATCATTGACACGAAATAACAACAAACCGCCATCTTGCTGAAAAGTGAAACCGCCGACTGGGTCACCGTCATAAACAACGCTGAACTTATGCGTCACATTGTCGAAGCGATAGATTTTGCCCGCAGGGATATCCGTCCAATAAAGACACCGTTCATCGGGGTGCCAAAGTGGGTTTTCAGCTAATTGACATCCGGCTTTTGCGGCGATGGTAACGAGTGAAGCTTCCATGACTTCGGGTCACGCTTGAGAAACCAAAGCCAGTGCAGGTTCGTAAGCAGCCTTCATCACTGGGTCGGTCTGGGTATGAGATGCGCGGTACACGATGAGAAGACCGCAGCGCGGCATATCCGTCCTGTTTGGCCCACTATAGTGAATGGTCTGACAATGATGAATGAGCGCATCGCCAGGTTCAAGCAAACCAACGAACGGATCACGACAGTCAGGTTTGTTGGCGAGGACCATCGAATTCCCTTTCACGCCCGACGCCTCGTGCCGTAACACCCCCAACTTGTGCGAACCGCGCACGTAAAATACTGGACCGTTCGACTCAGTGGCCGCATCCATTGCGATCCAAACAGTCAGGACATCGGGTGGAGTCTGGCAGAAGTAGGCGTTGTCCTGGTGCGGGGGCACACCCGAACCGATAAGAGCAGGTTTGTTGAAGGTTTCGACTCCCATCGCAATCGGATCATCATGCAACAACTGGCGGACCAAATCCACAACGTCCGATTTTCTGGATATCTCTTCAAAGAACGGACTGTGCTTTTCCATCCGCCAGAGATTCCGTGCGCTCTTGCCGTCGGCTTCGAACGTCACCTCGCTCGCTGCAAGTTTGGGTGCAATGTCGCAGACGTAATCGGCGATTGCGCGACGGACTGACTCCACTTCTTCGCTTGAAAGCAATTGATTTACGCGCACCACTCCGTCACGTTCGAAATCCTTCACGATTTGTTCCAGGTTCATTTGTTTGGATTTGGGTTATGCTGAATTAGGCGCTCCATCATTCGTTTAGAACGCCAGAGTTTCTCCGTTTCCCTGGTTACATTTTGCCAACTTGAGCCGTCGTGAGCCCCCCGTCCACAGTTATCACTTGTCCGGTAACATAAGCCGCCGCCTGGGAACAGAGGAAAACGGCAGCACCCACGCAATCTTCCGGCGTGCCCACGCGACCAAGCAATATCTTTTTTTCATAGTGCGCAATCACATCACCGCGCGTCTCCATCCATCTGGCCGTGAGTGGCGTTCGTATCAATCCAGGGGCCACGCCATTCACGCGAATGTCATAATCGGCGAGCGACACCGCGAGGGATTTGGTCAGCATCACTAGTGCGCCTTTCGAAGTGTCGTACGCTGTAGAATCGGCTTCCGCTTGCGTGCCGTTGGTGGATGAAATGATGACTATGGCGCCGGCCCGCTTTTGCGCCACGAGATGTCTGGCAAATTCTTGCGCCAAAAAATAAACTGCGGTCACATTGAGTTGAATAGTCTTGTTCCAAAGCTCTGCAGTCATTTCGAGAAATGGCTTGTCGAAAAAGCTGCCGGCATTGCACACGAGCAGATTCATTTCCGGCTGTGCTTTCACGGCCATTCGAAATAATTCTCGCGTCCCATCGGCTTGGAATAAATCTGCCGTGACGTAATCACACTCGTTCGGGATCTCTTTTGGACGTGGACTCGTCCCATGGAAAACGATCTTCGCCCCGACCTCCCGCAAGCCAAGAGCGATTGCCAGGCCGATGCCTTTGGAGGAGCCGGTGACCAACGCCGCACTATTTTCCAGCGAGAACGCTCTCATCTTGTAGTTTTAGGAATCGCAGAATGTTGTCCTGTGCGATGCGTTGAATGACGTTTGCCGGCTGTGCTTTCAACGCGGCCAATTCTTTTTCGTAACTGCTCACCAGAGCTAACAATCCACCGTCAAGTTGCCCGACGTAGCTGTAGAAGGGCGAATCGCTGCCCCACATAAACTTGTCTGGATACGCGGCCGCCAGATCAGCGATCACCCGCGCCGGGTTTTGGAAATCGCTATGGAAGCGGCGCGATATGGGCGCGACCACCGACAAATCCTGCACCGCGCAATCGCAATGAATGCAATGCGCCGAACAATCGAACCAGGTGTTCGGTAAGGCCTTCACTCGGTCCAGACACTCCCGGTCGAAGCGGCAGGAGTGGGCCAGGCAAAATCGGATGCGTGGATTCGCCTCGGCAATGGTCAAAATGTCTTTCGCCTGCGCCCAGATGTCTGCCGGATTCACGCTGGAGTGAATTAGAAATGGAATGTTCCATTCCTCAGCAAGTTCAAGAAAACAACGTCCCTGGTGAGTTAGGGCTTTGATATCGGATTGGATAATTGTGCTTTGGATTTTCAGTCCGTAGAACTTGTATTCGCTGCGAAGTTTTTTAAGCTCGGCGGCTTGACCAGCCGTTTCGCGCATCGGATCGAGCATGACGAAAGGAAGGGTCGATTTTCCAAGTTGCGGAAATAGTTCGTAAATCTCCCTGAGCATTCGGCGGTTCTCAAAAGCATAAGGCACATGCTCATGGCCTCCGGGAAACTCAATTTGACCGGAGCGCATCTTCGCGAAATCGAGCGACAGATTGGACACCATCGGGAACACAATCCATCGATCCACACCGAGCGCGCGCCCTTCCAAGATCATCGTGCTTAAGTGTTGGGCGTATGGAAATTCCCCGCGTAGATAAAACAACAAATCGACTCCAATGTGATTGTGGCAATCGATAATCATGAGTTGACTCGCACAACTGAGTGTGGACTTTTTAGGTAATTGTTTACGTTGGCAAGTTGTTTTTGCCCGAACCCTTGACCGTGAAACAGGCCAAGATTTCCCAGCAATGATGCGTGTGTCCGCTGGAGTCGGTTTCTCGTCGAGTCTATCGACAATCCCACCAACAACATATCAGCTAGACGCAAAGGAAAACTGTGGACAAACTACCGAAAAGCACGATGCCTTACGAATTCCGAAAATCGCGCAGCCTCTTTGAA
>CAZYYS010000352.1:0-5405 GCA_964651015.1 uncultured Verrucomicrobiota bacterium | reverse complement strand
AATGTGTCAACCTCTTTTCCAAAACTTTGGTCTCACAATTAACTTGGTCCCACAAGGGCCTTCAAGGCGTCGTGGTTGGGCGATGGGGAACGGTGATTGGCAAAATCAGACCAAATCCCTGAGACTGATCACCCACAAGTAACAACTGGCAACATGGAGAACAATTATGAAGGCACTCATTAAGGCAATCCTGCTTCTTTACGCAATTGGGTTCAGTGCTTATGCTCAAGGAGAACCTTCATCTTGGACAACACCACTGCGCCAACCCACCTTGGTACATCCAAAGGTCCGCCAGCCGGCCCTGGCATTTGGGCGCAGGCCTTGGGAGGGTTCACTGCTGACAGCCTGACACCTGTAGGCACGCCGGTGGAACATATGCCGGGCGGTGTTGTCGGCCAAGAAATTATCCTTCCGTGGGCAGGTGTTGGTCAAACGATCTTTGTCCAGATGGTCGCGTAGGATGGAACGGTCTGGGGCACGAGCTTGGCGAATGTGCCGGCAGCACAATTGGGTCATACAGACATAATCCCGATGTTTTTGACGTCGCCAACGGCCAGCCCATTACCCACGTTGTTTAATTTACCGGCGATCGTTCCAGCGGTTCCGGAACCTTCCACCGTGGTCTTGTTGGGCTTGGGTGGACTTTGTGTGGCGCTCTTTCGTCGTCGCTTCCTGGGGTGATTGTCGGCGTATGGTCGCCAGACTTAGTTCAGTTGGAACCATCGCTGTCCCGCCGGAGTTTTTTTTCGGGCGATTATTCCGCGACGACACTGGTTCCCACAGGCGACTGGAGTTTTTGGACGGTCCAAGAGTACGCTACTCCTTATCAGGGGCACAAGGGAATGTACAAGCCGTTGACAATGCCGGGCAATCCGTTACCGTTCCCCGCTCTTAATTATTATACCGAGTTAATTATGCCGAATACCAAGTCAGCCGAACGCCGGATGCGCAACAGCGCCCGCAAGCATCTGAGCAACCGTAGTGTCACTTCCCGCCTGCACACGCTGGAAAAAAATTACTTGTCCCTCGTGAACACGGGCAAAAAGGATGAGGCATTGCAAGCATTGCGCGTCGTCCATTCCGCCTTTGACAAAGCCGCCAAGACTCGCGTCGTTCACCGGGCAACGGCAAATCGAAAGAAGTCCCGTCTGGCTTTATACTTGAAAAAACTCAAGTGAGTCCCTGCTCATAGGGCTGGCTGGCGAGGAGCGCGAGTTGGATTCTTTTGATCCACTTCTGTGACTTTCCCCAACCGTGCTCAAACTCCAAGTCGTAGTTTGGTCCTTGATCAATTAGCCGGAAAAAAAACCGTAAACATTGACCTGTGCTGCCGATAGCCGTCTGACTTTTGACTGCTTTCTCCTTGCACTCGCGGTTGACCTTCAACCGCTACACGGTATTTTAGCCGGCGCGTGCAATTTCGCGGACAACGAAAATTTCTCGCCGGGTTTGCCGTGGTTTTGCTCTGGCAATGGACGGAACAAAATGCGCATTCCTTGGACAGCAAAATTGATCCGGCAAACCTTGGCAAGGGTGATTGGATTTACATCTTGGACCACGCCATTAATCAACTGGGCGGCCGGATTCCGAACGTGACGAATCTGAGCAGCTTGATGATCTATGAAAAAAACCTGGGGATGCAGTACCTCATTATCAAAGCCGGGGACGGAGACCGGCTTTTCCCTTCGGCCAGCAGTCCACAGTTCTCCAGCAGTGTGGTCGGTGCCGCGCATGCGGCGGGGCTGAAGGTTTTTGGATACAATCGCTCCTTTGGTCGCAACATTCCCGGCGAAATCGCAATCGCCGACTACGTTTTTAACGCCGGCGCCGATGGGTTCGTGATCGACGCCGAAAGTGAGTGGGAAAGCGAGAGCCTGCCTGACAACGCCGCGCTGGCTGTCCGGTTGTGTCAGGGCATCCGTACCCGCTGGCCCAATAAGTTCCTGGCTCACTCGCCCTTTGCCTACATTCATGCTCACAAAAGTTTTCCCTACAAGGAATTTGGCCTCTATTGTGACGTCGCGATGCCGCAGGCTTATTGGATCGAGTTTGGCGAATCACCCAGCCTGGTCGTTTACAGAATGAACACGAATTGGATGGCGTGGCAAAGTGCACTCACTGACATCTGGACGAACGCGATCAAGCCGATCATTCCCGTCGGGCAGGGCTGGAATGGAAGCGGGCCCATCACGGCGTCACAAGTGGCCGAGTTCGCGACTGCGTTGAACACAATTTCGAATCCAGCGACTGGCGGCGGCTACCAAGGAGTCAACTGGTGGCGGGCCGAGCTTCACCCGATCGAAATCCAGGACGCCTTGCGCACCAATAATGTTGGTCGCATTTCAACCAATGCGCCAGTGATTTCGAACGTTGCAGCAACCAGCGTAAGCGACATCTCAGCGACGCTCAGTTGGACCAGCGATCAATCCTCGGACAGTACCGTGGATTACGGTTTGACGACCGCGTATGGAAGCACGGCCACAAATACTGCGTCGGTTTATTATCATACGATTTGGATCACCGGGCTTAGTCCAGATGCGACCTACCATTATCGCGTCCGATCCAAAGACGCCTTGGGCCTCGAGAGCGTTTCTGCTGATTATCAGTTCACGACTTTGACCGTGATGGTACCGGAAATCATCATCGATAATTCCTCAGCCACGGTCGTTGGTGCCTGGACCAATGGCGTTGTATCCAGGGACGAATACGGCACGAACTACCTTTTCCGCAGCACCCGCGGCTCGGGTGCGAATTACGTGCAATTCACGCCGACGATCTTGGTACCCGGGGAATATCATATTTACGAGTGGCACCCCCAAGGTTATCAACGCGCGACGGATTCGCCGCACATCATCCAGCACGAGGGTGGCGTGCAAATAGTTCGCGTTAATCAGACCGTAAACGGTGGCCAGTGGAATTTTCTGGGAACTTTCGTCTTGGCTAAGGGCACCAGCAGCAGTGTCAAAATCACCGATGCATACACTTCCGGACTTGTGGGAAGCACTTCCACCAACGTCATGGCGGACGCCATCAAATTCGTTTACGTCCCGCCACCACCCTCCCCGCCAACGATTACAGCCCAACCACAAAGCCAAAACGCCCATGCTGGCAGCGCCGTGACCCTAACAGTCGTGGCCAAGGGCACCGCGTTATTGCGCTATCAATGGTACCTGAACGGCGCGAACATTCCCGGGGCCACCAACCACACCTATCTTAAAGACAATATTCAAGCGTCTGATGCCGGTGATTACTCCGTGCGCGTCACCAATTTCATCGGAACGACTGCCAGTAGCAATGCTGTGCTGACGGTGAACACGTTGAAAACCATCACCCCGCAATCGCAAGGTGAAACGGCGATGCCTTAAGCGCGACCCCACAACATACAATCTAAATTGACCATGCACATCAAGAGCTTCATCCCATCATTTTTTGGCTGCCTGCTGGCTGCCTTTTCTTTCAACCTTCACGCCGTCGAGATTATCCAAGCCGATGTCTGCGTTTACGGCGGCACCGCTGGTGGCACTGTCGCGGCAGTACAAGCTGCGCGCATGGGCAAGACTGCCGTGCTGGCAGAGTTTGGCAACCACTTGGGCGGGATGACTTCCGGCGGGCTGGGCGCAACGGACATCGGCAACAAGGCGGCCATCGGCGGTGTCGCGCTTGAGTTTTATCAACGCGTCGCCCGGCACTATGCCCAAGACACCGCTTGGTACTTTGAAAAACCGGAAGATTACTTCGCCCAGCGCGGACGACATTCCACTTTGGCGGAACTGCGCCTGCCCGGCGCCGCGATGTGGACCTTCGAGCCGCATGTCGCGGAGAACATTCTCTTTCAGATGATCAATGAAGCCAAAGTGCCGGTCTATTTTCAGCAGCGCCTCGCGTCCGTGAAGAAGGCAGGGGAACGCATCACTGAAATTGCGATGCAGAGTGGAAAGGTCTTTCGTGCCCAAATGTTCATCGACGCGACTTATGAAGGCGACCTGATGGCGCGCGCAGCCGTCAGCTTCAGCATCGGGCGTGAGGCCAACGCCCAATTCAATGAAACTCTGAACGGCGTTCGCGCCGAGACGCCCAAGCACCAGTTTACAGTACCGGTCGATCCGTACCAAAAACCGGGCGACCCAAATAGCGGCCTCCTGCCGCAGATTCAACCCGGCGACGGCGGCAAACCAGGCGAAAGCGACCGTTCCGTGCAGGCTTACAACTTTCGTCTCTGCTACACGAAGATTCCGGCAAACCGCCTCCCGCACACGCCCCCGGAAAAATACGACGCGGCGCGATACGAACTCCTCGCGCGATACCTAGAAGCGCTCGTCGCTGCCGGTCGTACCCCCAAACTAGGCGAGTTCTGGAATCCCATCTGGATGCCCAACGGTAAAACCGACATCAACAACAACGGCGGCTTCTCCACCGATTTCATCGGCGCGAACTACGAATACCCCAACGCCGATTATTACACCCGCGCGCGGATTTGGAAGGCGCACGAAAATTACGTGCGAGGGTTTGTCTATTTCCTCGCCACCAGTCCACGCGTGCCGGAGAACATGCGTAAAGAAATGCAAGAATGGGGACCGGCCGGGGACGAGTTTCTCGACACCGGCAATTGGCCACATCAGCTTTACGTCCGTGAAGCGCGTCGCATGGTTTCAAGTTATGTCATGACCGAGCACAACTGCCGCGGCACGGCAAAAGCCGAAGACTCCATCGGTATGGGCGCGTACGGCATGGACTCGCACAATTGCCAGCGGATTGTAAAAAATGGCCGCGCCGAAAATGAAGGTGATGTGCAGGTTCATGGGTTTGTTCCATACCCGATTTCGTATCGGTCGATCACTCCGAATGCCAGCGAGTGCGAAAACCTTTTGGTGCCGGTTTGCCTGTCGGCCACGCACATTGCTTATGGATCTATTCGCATGGAGCCGGTGTTCATGGTATTGGGCCAATCGGCAGCTACGGCGGCTTGCTTCGCCATAAATGAGCAAATCCCGCTGCAAAAAGTAAATGTTCAAAAACTCCAGGCGAAACTCCTCGCCGACAAACAGGTTCTGGAATGGAAAGGCAAGCCACCCACACCCGGCGCGGCGCGATGATGGCGCAATCCATAACAGCGAAACAAAAGCCCAACCTTCGGAAAGTCACTCTTGCTCAATCGCACTTTGCCTGTTTCATTGCCGTAAGTTCTTTTTCTCAATAGATTGGCGGCGTGAAATCGAAAGGTGCGGTTTATTTGGTCGGCGCAGGACCGGGAGATGCAGGACTATTGACGTTGCGCGGCGCAGAATTGCTAGGGCGCGCGGACGTCGTGGTCTATGACGCGCTGGTCAATCCCGATCTCTTGCAGTTGGCCGCTAAGGATGCCGAAGTAATCTTCGGCGGCAAACGTTCTCGCGATCATGGCCTTC
>CAZYYS010000351.1:0-5437 GCA_964651015.1 uncultured Verrucomicrobiota bacterium | reverse complement strand
CCAGCCATTTCTTCCTGTTGTCCAACTCACCGCCACGGTCACCGGGGTCACCAACTACAACTTTACGCCGGCGGCCCCCGCCATGTTCTACACCGTTGAGGAAGTCCCAGGCGGATACTAAACTCTCCTCAGCTTCGCCATTCCGCCAAAGCGGCTTACCGATATTTCCAGTTCCGCGATTTCCCTTTGGCAATCCAGTCGATGGTGGTCTTGATGCGTTTGGCCCGCGTTTCCTCGCGTTTGGCTTCGGTAATCCACTCGACATATTCCTTTTTGTGGCTGTTACTAAAATTCTCAAAAGCGGTCAGCGCCTTTTTGTTCTTCTTGAGGGCAGCCAGAAAATAATCCGGCACGACGAGTTCCTTTTTCACTTTCTGTCGTGGCCGCGTGGGATTTTTGATTCCGGTATCGTTCAGTGCCACGGCTTTCTTGATGTAGCCGATCAACATTTTGTCGCCGGGCAAATCGGAAAGAGAGGCGATGCGACCGAATTGCCCCATCGCGCTTTCCTGGGCTGCATCTTTCTCGAGAACCAGGGTGCTTTTCCAAAAACCGAACGCGCAGTGCTCCTTGAACGCCGCCATGCTGCAAAGCATTCCCTTGTAGTCGAAATGCGGGAAGCTCCACTTCATCGTCTCCTCCACATCAGGGCAGGCGGCGTGGACGAGCTTGCGGAGATGATTGAGGATCGGCTTGGCGAAGTCAGCGGCCTTCGCGATGTAAGCATCAATGCGCGGATCTTTCCTGGCCATGGATGGGAAGATGGGGAATCCGACCAAAAGTTTCAACGCAGATTGTCGATACGCGAAACCGCTATGGCTTCGTTGGTGAGGCTGGCGCGGGAACGGAAGCGCCTTGAGAATTGTATCCACCCCACGATTTTGCCAGCGCAAGGAAGTTGGCCATGATTTGTTTGGAAGCCTCCGGCGTGCCCTGCATCTCGATGTGGAATTGCGCCGCGTAAATAAGGCGGTCGTTCATGCGCAGGCATTGCGTCTTTGTTTTAGTGTCCTTTCCGGCGGTCGCAGTCAAACTCCAACCCGCGGGCGGCCATTCGATTTGCCCGCAATGGCTTTCCATCACTTGAAATTCCTTTGCCAGATTCTTGAAGACCGGATCGTCACTTACGGCTCGCACCCAATGGGGACCGCGTTCCATGATGCAACCACTGTAATCTCCGCACGGACGCCGCGCCGTGTGACCGATGTGACCATAAATCGGTGTCTTCGGATTTTTTGCATCACGGCAATGCGGACAATCCCACGGTTTGTCCACGCCCGTGTCGGCGACAAGTGCCAGGCCCTGCGCGCCACCGCATGATGCCCACATCGGCAGATTTTTGTTCACCAGAATTTGCTGAGTGCCGCGCCAGATTTCGCGGTCCACTTCGCACCAATCCTTGAAATTTCCAGAAAGAAATGCGCAGAGCGGACGTGGCTCGGCTCTTAGAAAATCCTCGTCGAAATCAGGCAAGGAAATCTGTTGTGCCTGCAACTGTTCCCAACCTGGACACGATTTCGCCAACGGAATGAATTCCTGTCCGTGCGTCGGGAGCGCTGTAAAGTGCGTTGTGTTGACCGCCACGATCCAATCGGGAAACGCGATTCGTTCTTTTGGGTTGGCAAAGAACTCCACCTCGCGGACAGTCGGAAACTCCCCCGCCGCGTCGGTGATGTCGAGCCGCAGGTAACGCGCGATTACGGGTTTGCGCAACCGCTGAATTCGATACAGCCGCGTTTCGTTCGTCGTGACCGTTTGCGCCAGATCGGACCAGTGCTGTCCGTCGTTGCTGCTTTGCCAGACCGACCGACGTGGCGCGTTGTGGAAGACGAAGTCGTGATCGCCAACCACCTGAAGAATCGCGCCAACGGTGCGGGGCTTCTCAAATTCAACCTGCCACCACCAATGCGTGGCGTTCGTCTGGCCTTTCCACGCGGAGTTTCGTTCGCCAGAAAACCGGTTCGCGTCAATCGCGCCGCCCGCGGCAAATCCTTCGGCGGACGACGACGCGGAAGCCTTCAACCCTTCCGTGGCGCGACTGCGGGTAATGACGAACAACGCGACGAGAACGGCAAAGATCGTGAGCGAACCGAATGGTCTTGAGAAACGCATCCAACAGGCAGGTTAATAGGACGAGAAGGTGCGAGCGAGTCGAAAAATCGTCCAGCACTGGCTTAGGGCGCAATTTGACACTGCCACCAGCGTCCCAAAAGGGACGCCACTCGAATAGCCGTGGGAGAATCCCACGGTCAGAGGTGGAGGAGTTGTTCGGCCCTGACAGGGCCGAACAAATCGGATAACCAAAACCACAGGTTTCACCTGTGGCTATTCTCGTTTGGCCTCTTCGAGGCCAGTCAGTGAAGCTCCCTTCAATTACTGAACGATTTATTCGGAGTACCGACGTGGTCTTATCGGCGATTTACTACGTACATCAGGCAAGCGAGGATGGCGGAAACAATCGTGCCAACGAGGATCGACCATTTCAAAATGACCCGGCGTTTGCGGCGCAAATTGCGCCCGCCCATGCCGGGCAGCAGGTAGAAGCGATTTTTTTCTATGTCTCTTTTGAACCAGAACATGACAATCAACCGACGTTCCAGGCCAACTCCGAATGTCGGATGAGGATGAGTATTTGTTTTGCGGGGAGCTTTTGCGAGTTATTTCAACTCTAACCTATTGGCTTGAAAACCAAAGCAACTGACATCAGGCAAGGCGGAAACATTCCGGAGTCACGGCGAGTCCGTCGGCGCAAGCGAGCGCGGACCTCAGGCCGCTTCAATGTTGTGGTTTTCGTGACGCGGCGCCGGGGACGCGACCGCGAAACGTCATGGCGTGAGAATTTCCACGTCGGGCGCAACGTGGGCGAAGTGTGACGGATTGCGGGTCACGATCTGCTTGGCGCCTTTGCGTCGGGCAAACGTCGCGTGCAACGAATCATAGATACCGCCGCCCATAACACCGCGCCGCCGCGCTTCACGGATGGCAGTTCGATAGTCGGCGAGTGCCAGCGCTTCGACGGTGACGAAATCCACCAAGCCCAAAGTCAACTCGGTGGCGGCGTCTGTCGGCACTTTGTAAAACCCGGTCAACGTTGCAAAGGATTCAGCGAGCGCGTGCGCGTTGGTGAACGGGCGATCCGACTCTTCAACGGCCGCCAGACAAGCCTTGTGCTCGTCATGCGCCGCGAGCACCGACGCGACCAGGATACCAGTGTCGAGGAAGGTCATCGGGTGTAGCGGCGGGATTGTTCAACCGCTTCCTCGATCGGCGTGCCCGGCACGGCGCCTGTCCAGACTTTGAGCTTGCCGCGTTTGACCACCTTGCCGGTCAAGGTGGCGGGAATCTCGATCACGATGCGGCCCGGCGATACATGCACCTTTAGTTTTTGTTTGGGCGGGATGCCTGCGGCGCGGCGCACCGCACTGGTGAGCACCAGCCGGTTGCTCTTGTCCAAGGTCATTTCAGTCGTCATGCCATGACCGTGCCATGATTGTGGCACGCTCGCAAGGCCAATGAATGCGCTTCACGGTGAGCGGAGGCGGTAGAGACGCGTGGGCTGGTTTGTCCAGTTTGGATCGTTGAAGTGGAACACGCCGTTCGTGAGGTTGAGGCTTTGCAATGAAACCCAAGGGCCATCGCCCAGATTAGCGGAGGCTTCGACCACGATAGGAATGTTCGTGGTCCCGGTAATGTTGAATCCGAATCCGGCTGGCCCGGCGCCAAAGCTGGGGCCGCTTGTTTGTATCAGCGGGTTCCACAACCTGGTCGGATAACCACCCAACTTCGTGCCCCAGCCGGTGGTGCCAGGGAGGTAATAGACGGTGGCAGTAGTAATCCCCAAAAATGACGGAACAATCGGAGCGTTACCTTTGAAGAAGATTCCTTTGAGGCTGGAGCATTGTTCGAACGCAACGGGTCCGATGCTGGTAAGGCTGCTGGGAAACGTTATGCTGGGCAGCTTGGTGCAGAAAACGAATGCTTGTTCCCCGATGCTTGTGATTCCGTTGGAGATCGTGATGGTGATCAAGTTGGTGCAGCTAGCGAATGCTCCGCTCCCGATGTTGGTGACGCTGCCGGGGATCCTCACGCTTGTCAGGTTCCTACATTGCTGGAAAGCATCATTTCCGATGCTCGTGACGCTACTTGGAATGAAGTAGCTTCCAGCTTTACCACCCGGGCATTCAACGAGCGTAGTCTGGCTCTTGTTAAAGAGGACTCCATCCACGCTGCTGTAGGATGAATTGGCCGTATCCACGGCAATGGCCATTAGGCTACGGCAAGCTACGAATGCTAAAACCCCGATGTTCGTGACGGTGCTGGGAATGGCGACGTTAGTCAAATTAAGGCAATGGTCGAACGCAATATCCCCGATGCTGGTGACGCTGTTGGGGATGGTGACACTCGTGAGGCTTTCGCACCAACGGAAGGCACTACTTCCGATGCTGGTGATGCTGCTGGGGATTGTGACGCTGGCGAGGCCAGAGGAAAATGCGAACGTGCCACTGGCGATGATCGCGACGCCGCTAGGAATCGTAACGCTAGTTAGCCTGGCACAGCGACTAAACGCAGAATCCCCGATGCTGGTAACGCTGTTGGGGATTGCAACATTAGTGAGGCTGGTGCAGAAGTAGCAAGCGTTGCTCCCAATGCTGGTGACAGTGCTCGGAATGGTGATGCTGCTCAAACTGGAGTTCGAGAACGCGTTATCGGCGATTGCGGTGACAGACAGACCAGCGATAATGTCCGGGATAATCACGTCACCACCGGGGCCAGTGTATCCCGTGATGGTGATATTACCGTTATTGGTAATGTAATTGAATTGGGCTTGCACTGCGGTAGGCAGGGTCATAAGCAGCAGCAACAAGAGTTTCGCCGCGCAGGCGGTTCGTGAACACAGCCAGACCCGCGCATTGATGGAGCACATTAGTCCAAGCCGTTGCCGACGGCGTAGAAATCCACCTTTGTTGCCATTGTCCGTGTTCACGCACGAATTTTAGTTCCAAGTGCCGCCGCCGTCAACGGTTGACATGAATAGTGTCGCGGGAAGTTCCGCGCAGATAACTTGTTTCCCTCTCGATCTCCAACTAGATTCACGGCCTGATGAGCACAGACTTGAACGAACAAACACAAGCCGCAGCGGGGTGGATCAAAACTTTGCGCGCCGAAATCGGCCGCGTCATCGTCGGGCAGGAACAATTGGTGGACCGGCTGTTGGTCGGCTTGCTCGCCAATGGGCATGTCCTGCTCGAAGGCGTGCCTGGTCTCGCGAAGACCCTCTGCGTCCGCACGCTGGCGACTGCGATTCAAGCGTCGTTTCACCGCATTCAGTTCACGCCGGACCTTCTGCCCGCCGACATCGTGGGCACGCTGATCTACAATCCACAGGACGGAAAATATCACGCGACCAAGGGGCCGGTGTTCGCCAACTTCGTCCTCG
>CAZYYS010000350.1:0-5438 GCA_964651015.1 uncultured Verrucomicrobiota bacterium | reverse complement strand
TGTCCAGCGCCTGGCCGTCGAAGGCATCGCCGCCCTGCGATTTATTCGCGCGCTCCAGTGCCATGCTCAACAATACGAGACGGCGGCTCAATTTTTCCGACGCGGACAGATCAGCGTTCGCCGCCACCTGATCCACGGCTTCCAGCGTGGACTGGTAACGGGGTTCTTCAACGAAGTTCAAGCGCGAGCGGAAGGCGCGGGCGTATTCGGTCAGCAACGAGTCAATGTATTTGACCTCGTCCGCCTGGCGTCGGGCATCCGCCTTGAGCGCGTTCAACTCAACGAGTTGGTTTTCCTGGAAGCGCTGGGCTTTGGCAAGATCGGCCTTGCGGTTGATGAGCCGCTGTTCCAGTTCGGCAACTTTGCGCGCGAGCGGCAAGCGCTCGGCCTCGATCTGTTGCCGCACCGTGGACAGTTCGGTGGTGGCTTTCTGCAAATCTTCGGCGGCACTGGAAACGACACCCTCAAGCTGCGCCACGCCCGCCAGCGGCCAGGCCAGCAGCGCGACCAGACAGAATTTGATCTTTGCTTTTGTCATCGGGGAAAAGGATTGAGCGGGCATCAGCGGATGGCGGCGGGCAGCGTCACGAACCGCGCGGTCTTCTCGTTGCGATAGATTTTCACGACCTCCTGCACAGCGGGAGCGATCTCGTTGTTGACGCTCCAATCCCAGCCGTTGGTGCCGGGAACGCCCGTGCCCGCAAAGTCACCGGCGTCATTCACGAAATAGGCCGCACCCAGGCCGATGTAAATCGTCTGCACTGCCACCTCGTCGCCTTTGGGATTCTTGCGCTTCTCGTTGAACACGTTCAGGCCGTTGTTGAACTTGTCGAGTTCGTTGAGAATGCCCACGAGCACCTGCACCCGTTCGGCGGCGAGCATCTTCGTATTGGCCGGGTCGGCCGGCAGACGGGCGAGCAGCGGCTTGAGAATGTCCTGCAATGGCGCCGGGAGTTGCGGCAAGAACTGGCGCACGCGGGACTCAAAGTCGGTCGCGAATTGCTTCGCGCGGCTCAAGGCTTCCTCGGATCGCATCTGCAGCGCGATGGCCTCCCGCATTTCCTTCTCAACCTGGGTGTTGTTGGTGGACACCTTGGACATCTGCTCGTCAATGCCCTTCAACTCCCGCTCGTAGAGCGCCACAGTCTGCTCGAGTGATTCCTTGTCCGATTGCCAGTCGCTTTTGGTCTTGGAAATCAACTGCCGGGTCTCGATCCATTTCTCCAAGACTGAACGAGTCTCTGTGATCGGTGTCGCAGCGTACGCGTTTACGCAGAAGTGGAGCGTGACCTGTCCCAGCGCGAAGGAGACAACAAGTCTGTTCATCGGCGAAATCGTGGGGAGGGACTATTACAGCCGCGCGTCAGTCTGGTTACGAATCGGTGACAATTTCTGGCCGGGCGTTTGGGTGATCGTGAGTTTGTGGCATCGTTAACTCACGCGCCACAGCGAGGACAAGCGGCCAACGGAGGGGGCAGACAGGGAGACGTTAGAAATGGCCAGGTGTTTTCCGGCATTCCCCTCGACGATAGCCCCACATTCTTGATGCCAAGGGCTCTTAAGAGATCATTGTTGATGATGGCGACGCAGGCCGCAGAGTTTGGCAGCGTTGCGTAAGTCGCTTGAACAATTCACTTCGGCCACTCACCGTCTGCCATTGAACGCAGCGCGAGTTTCGCGGGGTTGATGGCAACGTGTCTTACTTTGACTCGTTTCCAAGTGTAGGTGATATGCACAAGTCCATCCGCAGTCTGGATCACGGCGGGATATGAATACTCGCCCGGCTGGTTCTCCAGCACCAGTGCCGCCTGCCAGTTCTTGCCGTCTTCTGAAACAGCGACGTTTATCGGCGAACGGCCGCGTGTTGTCGCATTGTAAACGAGCAGTTGACGACCATCAGCCAACGTCACCGCATCAATACCCGAATTTGGGTTGGGCAACATTGTAGCGGCCAGCTCGCTCCAAGTCCTGCCGTTATCTAGTGACCAGCTCTCGATGATTTTGCGTTGCTGACTGCGACAAAGAACCTGCAAACGTCCGTCTGCGTAACTCAAAATGCTCGGCTGGATCACTCCAAAGTCCCCTTTGATGGGGCCGGTTTTCTGCCATGTCTTGCCCTGATCGGTTGATCGCTCAAGGTGGACACGCCAGCCGTCCTGCTCCGTGCTGCTGGGAGAAAGCAGATCGCCATTGGCGAGTTGAACCGGCTTGTTTTTGATCGGGCCCAAGATGCCATCCGGCAAACGTCGCGCCTCGGACCAGGTTTTACCATCGTCGTCCGACGTTTTTAGCATGCCCCACCATTCGCGCGGGTTGGGGCCAACCTTGTAAAACAGTTGCAATGGTCCACTTCCTGGCTGAAACAAAACTGGATTCCAGCAGGCGAACCGCTGTGTGGGATTTTGAACGCCGTTGGCCACTTCGACCGGGGCCGTCCATTTTCCGTTTTCGTGGCGCGCCACCCAGATGCCCACGTCGGGATTCTTTTCTCCCGTGCCGCCGAACCACGCCGCTACAAGTCCATTTTTTGTTCCCACAATCGTCGAGGCATGACACGACGGGAATGGCGCCTTTTCATAAATGAACTCCGCTGCAACGAATCCAGGTTGGGCGAGAAGTTTGTCGTTAGTCGCGCCGGTTGATTCCGCGCCAAACAGAGTCATCGATAAAATATGAGTGACAACGCAGGCAGATGAAAAGAGGTAGATTTTAGCGTGCATACTGGTTGTTTGATTCAGTGCAATGTTTATCGCCCGTGGCGCTACTTTTCAATCACCAGTTCATCGCGAAGTTTGCCGTCGATGTCGTAAGCGCGATAGACGAGGCGATGGCCGCTGATTTGAATGTCCAGCACCTGATACGTTGCCACATTGGTCATGCCGAACTCGGTGTAATCGTGTTTATCCTGTGAATACATCTTCGTGCCGGAAACCGAGATGATATATACCGTACCTTCCTTTGGACTCTTGACTCTCTGCTGCCCTTTCATGGGGTATGTCCGGAGATATGCATGATCATGGCCTTGCAGCACCAGATCGACGTGGTATTTGTCAAAAATCGGCGTCCAGATTTCCCGCACTTCGCGGTTGTCACGATTTTCGCCCGACGAATAGGCCGGATGATGATAGACGACGAATTTCCAAACTGCTTTGGTCCGGGCCAATTCTTCGTTCAGCCATTGCGCCTGGCCAGCGGGATCGAGGTTTGAATCCAGGATCACAAACTTGGCATTGCTGTATTCGAATGTGTACGCACGTTCCGGTTCGACATTCGCCGGGCCGTTTTTCGGCAAAGCAAACTCCTTCAAATAAAGTGTCGGCTTTCCGCCCTGGCATTCGTGGTTGCCGATCACGGGAACGAGTTGTCGTTGGCTGTAAACTCCCTCGGCATTGGAGAAAAGGCTGTCCCAATCGTCACGTTCGGCGCCGCGATTCACGAGGTCGCCTGCCATGACATAAAATGCCGCATCCGGCCGGCTGCGAAATGCGTTCTGCACCAGACTGCCCCAGCGATCCAATCCGTTCTGCGCGTCGCCCATGTAGATAAACGAAAACGGTCTGGTTCCCTTTGGCGCGGTGGTGAATTCGGCCAGTTCCGTCCAACCATTCTTGCTTCCATCGCCCACCGAATAAACGTAAGTCGTCCCTGGCTCCAGCCCGCGCAGAACGACCGTGTGTCGATGAATCACCGGGTCATTGAAGATCGTAACTGTTTCCAGTCGCATTGTTTCTGCCTTCACCTGTTTTGTCGGGCTGGGACGAAAGCGATTGAAGGCGGATTTTTTTTGAAAGGCCACAAAGCCTTTCTTGACCCTCGGGCTCGTTCGCCACTGGATTGCCTGGGTGGTTTTCGGATCATCGCTCCAGGTCAGCACGATTTGGTCGGGTCGATCCGAACTCGGATGCTCCGTCCATCGGAAAATATTTACCAACCGCGCATCCTCTCTGCTTCCCATGTCCGTCCGCACCAGGATTTGACCTTCCAGTTCGACCGGCACGGACGACACTTTCTCGTCGCGATCCACGTACGGCTTAACGCCTGCTTTGAACTGATCCAGCCGCAGGTGCCCCGGGTAAAGATCGGAGACTTCAAGTTTGACGTTGGCACTTTTCGGTTTCAGTGCGACCAAGTAATGATTCCCGCCGCCACTGAGCGAATGAATCCCCAAGCCGATCCAGCCAGCATCGAAATCCCGCTGCCAGACATCGAACTGTAATCTCCCTTCCGTCAGTAGGAGTCCGTTTGTTTTGAAACCGCGCTCCTGGAGCCAGAATGGTTCGTTGCCCAGCTTCACGTCACGGAGAATCGAAACGGTCACCGGCACATTTACGCGAAACGAAACGTGTTCCGCGCTCAGGATCCCGCGTTCCTTTGAGGTAAGGAATTGCTCTGCTTTCAGCACCGTGAGACCGCGCAACTGATCCTGACTGAGTTCACGCCGCATCCGCTCCACAACGCCGGCCACTGTGTCGTGGATCGACGGATGGGGGCCAACATGGGCCCGCGATGTAACCGCGCAGAGCGCCAGCAGAAAGGCTGCGGTGATTTGTTTTCGACAGACAATCTTGATCTTCATTTCCATCAGGTTTTCTCAAATCAGTCTGCGGAGCGCGATTTGTTGAGTAAAGGCGGATTTGGAACACATCTCCAGTTGATTGCCTGCAAAGCCAGAGGGCCGCTCGATGGAAGTCTATTGTCGGTGTGGCCAAGGGGAACCGACAACGGCGTACCGACAAACGGAACCAAGAAGTCCCATCATATTCGTTTGATCCAAAGCGACCCTCGAATTCTGCTTAGGAACTCCTGAATGACGGTTTGGAACGGTTCTGGCTGTAGACTCAAATGGTGGCTGATTTCGCGGGAAAGCGAATCATGAAGCGAAGGAGATTGGTGCGTACGCCCCATTGTGGGGCATGGCTGAAGGCACACCGTCCCGATGCAAGCCAAGTTTAACAGGTTGTAATTATGAATTTCAAGGTCACGCATTGGGGGCTGCTGCTGTGCTTCTGCGCCGTGGCGTTGATTGGCATGACGACAACGGCCTTCGGTCAGCACGCGTCGCTCCGGTCCCGTCAGTTTCCGGCCGGGACACTAAAGCGCGTCGAAGACCTTCCGAGCGGTCGTTTTCGCAGCCAGTTGGATCGCCTCCCGTTAATCGCGAGGCAGCACGCCCTGGAACGGTTGCAGGGGTTCCACTTTACCGAACTCGATCTTGACTTTCTCCATGCAGATTCCGAAGGTGGAGTTTTCTACGCGGATAGTTTTGCGTTAGAACCAGCACCTGCCGAACCGGAGCCGCCGGCCATCGGCGAAGTCGCCGTTCCAGTCAGCCCATTCCCCAGCTCTCTCGTCTTCCACAGCCGACCGGGCGCACCGAACGTGCTTTACCTCAACTTCACAGGGGAAACCGTCACCGGTACTGCTTGGAACACCTCGCT
>CAZYYS010000349.1:0-5442 GCA_964651015.1 uncultured Verrucomicrobiota bacterium | reverse complement strand
AGGGCGATCGGCTCAAAGTCACCTTGCCCATCACGGATCAAACCAAGTACTTCCGCTTGCGGTATCCGTAGCGAAGCCCGACGAGAGCCAAAGCACCGCGAACGGACCTCCCCAGCCGGCGGCTCGGAGTGCCGCCGCGGTGCGTCGGTCTCTGGTTCGTCCTGAAAACGGGGGTGAATTATCCACAAAAAGGCACAGAAAGCGCAAACAGATCAAGTCCATCTCGCTCTGGGGGGCACATGAATAATGCAACCGGCGGGGGCGGGGGGCGAAGCAAAGTTTGATTCTCTTCCTGCGTTCTAAGCCGATTGCGCTTTTTTGTGGCAATTCAACCTCGGCATTTCGGTTCACGGGTGGGCTGCCCTTGGTCAGGCTCTTTCGTTTCTCCTTTCGCGTTCCGGTTTATCCATTTCGTGGTTCACGCCGCAGAGCAAGATTGCCAACTCCGCCATTTTCGTTTCTAGTGTGTCGCCTTTGCGACCTATGGCAGAAATCGATTTTATCTCGGCAATCCATAAGAAGACGAAGCGCGACTACCTCGCGCGGGTGAATGAATTCCCCAAAGCCGAGGCGGCCAAGCTCGCCAGGCAATTCGGCAAGGATTATTGGGACGGCGACCGCAAGGTGGGCTACGGCGGGATGCGTTATGACGGTCGATGGCGGGCGGTGGCGGATGCGATGGTGAAGCATTACGGCTTGAAGGCGGGCGACAAAATTCTGGACGTGGGCTGCGGGAAAGGCTTCCTGCTTTACGATTTCACCCAAGCCGTGCCTGGCATCGAAGTGCGCGGGCTGGATATTTCGAGTTACGCGATTGAGAACGCGAAGGAGGAGGTGCGACCCTTCCTGCAAGTCGGTCACGCAAAGCAGCTGCCATTCGGTGACAAAAGTTTTGACTTAGTGATCTCCATCACAACATTGCACAACTTGTATTGCTATGATCTGGAATCGGCCTTGCGGGAGATGGAGCGGGTGGGCAAAAACAAATACCTCGTCGTCGAGTCCTACCGGAACGAGGAGGAGAAAGCGAACCTGCTTTACTGGCAATTGACGTGCGCGATGTTTTGTACGCCGGCAGAATGGGAATGGTGGTTTAATCATACCGGCTATACGGGCGATTTTTCTTTCATTTATTTTGAATGATAGGGGAAGCCAATATCTGCCGCGCTTGTCAGCAGAAAGCGATGGTCGAAATTCTGGATTGTGGGCAGCAGCCGATTTGCAACCGCTTCCTTGTCGATCCGGTCGCGCCCGAGTCCACTTTCCGGCTTATCATCAGCCAGTGTGACCAGTGCGGGCTGATTCAGATCAGTCACCCGACGCCAGTCGGGGAACTTCGCCGACGCTGGGATTGGATCAATTACAACGAACCCGAGGGGCATCTCGACGCGCTGGTTGAGGAACTGGCCTGCCAGCCTGGGATTACCCGTGAATCCTCGATCGGAGCAATCGTATTTGGCGCCGATACGACAATCTTGCGATTTCAGCAACGGGGGTTCAAACGAACCTGGCGAATTGATCTGCAGCGGGACCTCGGGGTGGTTGACCGGAATGCGGGAACAGAGACCATCCAAGATCGGCTTACCCCGGAATCTGCGGGCAACATTGTGCAGCGACTGGGACAGTTTGATCTGCTTGTGGTCCGGCACATGGTTGAGCACGCACACGCGCCGAGGAGGTTCCTGGCGGCGATCCGCGCACTGCTCAAACCGGGTGGCCTCGCCGTTTTTGAAGTGCCGGACTGCGAACAGGCCTTTGCGACTTGCGATTACAGCATCCTCTGGGAGGAGCATGTCCTCTATTTCATGGCGGAGACCTTTCGGAGCTGCCTGGAAGCGGCTGGCTTTGCGGTGGTGTCGATACAGCGACCACCCTACTCGTTGGTGGCTCAGACGCGGGTCAAGCCCTCGATGGCTGACGATACAAAAGGCCTATCCACGGAGATCCTCGCCGTGGAAAAGGCCCGGATGAAAACATTTGCTGACTCGCTCCCCAAAAAGCGAAACGCCATGAGGGCTTTGCTGACGGAAGCCCGGGTTCGATGCGGCCCCATCGCGTTCTTCGGCGCTGGCCATTTAACTTGCATGTACATTAACCTGCTCCAATTGAAGCTGCATATTGACTGTATTCTGGATGACCACCCGAAAAAACGCGGGCTTTACTTGCCAGGCTCGCGCCTGCCCATCTTGGGTTCGGAGTCCCTAACTCAACGGGGCATTAAGATCTGCCTCTCACCCTTGAGTCCGGAAACGGAGGCCTTAGTTGCCCGCAACAATGCAGATTTCCTGGCCAACGGAGGGACCTTCTGGTCTATCTTTGCCGGCCGTGCAAATTCCCTCCCCCTGCCATTATGCGATTGAAGCAACAGAGCAAAGAGGTCCTGCTTGCCGACGAAAAAATTGTTCGTGTGGGTCAGTCAGACATAGCGGCACTGCAGACCGCGCTCGCACAATCAAACCGTGGTCGCAGCCGCATTTGTGCGCACCGTGACGCCTCCGATGCGTTGCACGAGATGCTCATTGTGTTGTCGAGTGCAAGCTATATCCGCCCGCACAAGCATTCCGGCAAGAGCGAATCATTCCACATCATTGTAGGCGAACTCGACGTGGTGATCTTCGACGATCAAGGCGGTATCGAGGACGTTGTTCAAATGGGTTGTTATGCTTCTGGCCGGAATTTTTTCTACCGACTGGCCGATCCGCGTTTCCATTCTGTATTGGTGCGGACTGCGACTGTAATCTTCCACGAGACCACGAATGGGCCGTTTAAGCGCGAAGACACGCAGTTCGCAAATTGGTCGCCGGCTGAAGCCGAACTTGACGCAGTCGCGGACTACGTTCGCCAGTTGAAGGGCCGGGTCGATGCATTTATTATGGCAACCGCCCTCAAGGGTTGATTTTCTCCAGATGGCCGACAAACCACACAGCCTCATCGTAGGCGGCACACGCGGCATTGGCCGGGTGCTGGCTGAACATTTTGCCAGCGCCGGGCAGAAAGTCTCGGTAATCGGGCGACGCGTTCCGGGAAGAAAGTTTCCGCGCGGCATTCGCGTCTGGCCGGTTGATCTGCTGGATGCTGGGCAACTCCAAAAAACATTGATGGCCATCGTCGCGCAGAACGGCAAGCTGAACAGTCTGGTATGCTTGCAACGCTTTAAAGCCGACGGTGACCCGTGGGCGGGCGAAATTGCCACTTCTCTTTCCGCTACCCGGCAAATTATTGACCAACTTGCCAGCCAGTTCCAACCAAAGCAAAATAACTCCATCGTGCTCGTCAGTTCGGTGGCGAGCGTTCTGATTGCAGCTGAACAAAGTGCCGCATATCACGTGGCCAAGGCGGGACTTAACCAGTTGGCGCGATATTACGCTGTCGTGCTGGGCGCGAAAGGTATTCGCGTCAATGTGGTCGCGCCTGGTACGGTGTTGAAGCCGGAGAACCAGGATTTTTACATGAAGAACCGGAGGTTGCAGCGGCTGTTTCAGAAGACCATCCCGCTGGGTCGTATGGGGACAGCAGCGGAAATTGCGCAAGTCATCGCCTTTTTGAGCGGCCCAGCTGCTTCTTTTGTCACCGGCCAAACCCTTTTCGTGGATGGTGGCGTCAATCTGCTTTCCACCGAAACCCTTGCCCGGACGCTCGCAGGTTGATCGCCATTTCTCTTTAGCCATGCAACCAAAATGCCACCGCCGCGACACTTGCCGGCTCTGCGACAGCAGAAACCTTGAACTGGTTCTCCCGATCAAACCCTCCGCGCTTGCCGACGCTTACATTCCTGCCGCTAAACTGAACGAAGTGCAAGCTTGTTATCCACTCGATACCTTTCTTTGCCACGACTGCGGCCATGTTCAGTTACTCGATGTCGTCGACCCGCGAATTCTGTTCAGCCATTATTTGTACGTCACCTCGGTGTCGCTTGGACTGCTCGAACATTTTCGCAAATACGCTGACGAAATCGTCCAAAAGCTCCGCCCGCCGTCTGGCGCCCTTGCTATGGATATTGGTAGCAATGAGGGGGCACTGCTTAAGAACTTTAAGGCTCACGGTTTGCGCGTGCTTGGCGTCGACGCGGCGCAAAACGTTGCCGCCCTGGCCAACGCCTCTGGAATTGAGACCGTCACCGACTTTTTCACCGCGGACCTTGCCCACAAGCTCAAGCATTCGCATGGCGTGGCCAACATCGTCACGGCGAACAACGTTTTTGCCCACTCCGATGTTCTGCCCGACATGGCCGATGGCATACGCGAGTTGCTCGCGCCGGACGGTGTTTTTGTGTTTGAAGTCGTTTATCTGCTCGACTTGGTTCAACAGCTCACCTTTGACACGATTTATCACGAACACTTGAGCCACCACTCAGTGAAACCATTTCAGGCTTTTTTCCGGCGGCACGGGATGGAGCTGTTTCACGTCGAACGCAATCGCAGCAAAGGTGGTTCAATTCGCGGTTTTGTCCAACTAGCCAATGGCCCGCGCTCCATAGCTCCGTGCGTGGACGAGTTGATCGCCCTTGAGGGCAAGGAAGGTTTGCACGAGGCAAAGATTTTCCATCACCTCAATTCCAGACTCGACAAACTGAAAGCAGATCTGCTCCGACTGCTGCGTGATTTTAAGGCGCAGGGTAAGCGTATTGCAGGATACGGGGCATCGGCGAGTGTGACGACGTTGCTGCACCATTTTGAGTTTGCGGATTTCATTGACTTTATTGTCGACGACGACCCACGCCGCCAAGGTTTGTTCAGTCCCGGCTTCCATGTCCCGGTTGTTCCCGCGTGGACGCTGGCTGAGAGAAAGCCGGACTTCGTCGTGATTCTCGCCTGGCAATACGCCGGGCAAATCATGAAGAAAAATCAGGCTTTCCTTGAGCACGGCGGCCATTTCATCCTGCCGCTGCCTGAACTCAAGGTGATCTAGGTTGCGGAGTTCGCGCTTGCCGATTTATGTGTCGAGCGCAATTATTTGCCGCGTCTTTATGAGTGTCGCCGTCAAACCCCACTGCCGTCTTTGCGGTAATCCCAACCTTTCGTTGTTGGTGGATCTCGGTCGCCAGCCGATCGCCCACCGTTTGCTCGAAAGACCTGAGCCCGAATTCAAACACCCGCTGACCCTCCATTATTGCGAGCAGTGCGGTCTCGGTCAGATTTGCGATCCCATCTCACCCGAAGTACTTTACAAAGGTTACAATTACTGTTTCAGCGCCTGGAAGCCCGAGCCGCATCGCGAGACGGAGCTCGACCTGCTCTGCGCGCACCAGCAAAACGCCAAAATTTTTGAGGTCGGTTGCAACGACGGTCTATTCCTGGAGCAACTCAAGTTGCGGGGCCAGCCACTCTGTGTCGGCCTCGAGCCAAACCACTTTGCTAAAAAGATCGCTTGCGAACAGCGCGGTTTGCACGTCTATGAGACATTCCTCAACGAAGCCACCTGCGAGCAAGCGCTCCGTCGTTT
>CAZYYS010000348.1:0-5500 GCA_964651015.1 uncultured Verrucomicrobiota bacterium | reverse complement strand
ACGGACGACTCTCATAACCAGTTGCTACTGTTCAATCAATAACCAGACACTTGTGGTCGCGAATATTCAAATGCCACCCTCTCCCCTCCCGTTCGGTTGGCCACGTGCCGCAGACGTGGAAGCATTGCATTTGCAACTTATGTCTGGTCAATTGGGTGCGCAGAACATCCGCAGTGGTTACTTTTGGTCCCCTCTCAGTCGAGAACAGATTAAACTGCCACGGTCTCTTACTTTTATTGGTCAACGATTTGTTCCCGATAGCTGGGCATTCAGCAAAGTTGTGTTTGATGACATTATTTGGGATGAGGATGGAATCCCAGGTGTTGAAGACAAGGTTCTACGGCGCGTGCCGAGCGCGTTGGATGTGGCTTTCTCAGTTTTAGGTAACAACCAAGTTGTGCCTGAGTTGGCCTCACGAATCGCCGGCACCAATGGCCACCCTTGGCGTGATGGGTACCCGTATCAACACAACCTCGCCGCCGCGCGGAACGTAGTCGATGGTCAGTCTCCAGCTGCTTGGACAAACAACATCTATTTCAGCTGGCTTGCATGTCTGCGCGAACTGTCGGCGCCAACGACCGATACACGATACCCTCAGGCGATGCGGACTCGTAACTGGGCGATGAAAACGCTAAACACGCAACTTGCCTCGTGGACGGAACTACGGCATGACACGGTCCTTTATGCGAAGCAATCTTACACCTCTCGAATTGTTTGCTCGTACCCCGACGGTTTTGTAGAACCGCGACCACAGTTTTGGCGGCAGATGAAGGATTTGGCCCTAACGGCACGGTTGCTTCTGGCTGAGTTGCCAACGAACGGTGTCGTCGAATTGTCAGGCGAGTACGACTTTTTGGGGCAGCATTCCGTGACAGTAAGTTTGGCAGAAGTTTACGCGAAGCGCCTTGCTTTTATGGACCGATTTGCGGACACGATGGCAACGCTTCAGTCTATCTCCGAAAAAGAATTGAATCATGCGCCGCTTTCAACAAATGAAACTGTATTCCTTCAGGACGTCGTGGAGCGGCAGGTCGATTACACGGGAACCAAACGATATAATGGTTGGTACCCATCGCTTTTTTATCGGGATATCCGCGATCAAATGGCTCCGGGAACGTTCCGCGGATCCGATGTTTGGGACGCACTGGTGACCGATGTCCACACCGACCCGTCCGATCCGATCATAGGTGACCCGGGCAGTGTCCTACACCAGGGCGTAGGAAATGTTCATCTCCTGATGATTGCTGTTGATTGGGGACCGGGAGATGTCACGGCTTATGCTGGTCCCGTGTTGAGCCATTACGAGTTTGAACTTGGCCCAACCACACGCAAGACCGACTCGCAGTGGAAAGCCGACCTTCGCGCCGGTAACCTGCCGCCGCAGCCAGACTGGACCCGCGGTTATTTGGTGCCGGGCCCTTATTCCGTCCCACAGGGTGTACAGTAAATATCGGGTCCGGCTTGAAACGCCAAATGCCGGATCCATTCGCCAACAAGCAGCAGGTTTTCAGACAGTTCAACTCTCCGACGGTGTTTTCCGTTTCCAGTAATCAGGCAGGCCGGGTTTGGTTTCGGTCAGTATCTCCAAGATGGCGCGCTTGGAGTCTTGGGAAATTCTTTGAAAATCTGGACTGGTGTCCTTTCCGGTAAGAATATCCCAGAGTCGTTGATACAGGTGCGCTTTCATCGGTTCAGGCAGATTGTCGAACGCATCTGAATAGATCAAGTAGCTGCACGGATATTTGAAGAGCCGCGTCTCCAGGTTGAACTCACGCAGCGAGCGACCTTGTTTATCCTTTGGCCCCGCGCTCTCGAACGCTTTTGCATAATCCGGATTGCCTTTGACGGGCGCTAACAGAGGCGCTTCCTCCGTGAAGAGGACATATTTCAGAAATGAATTAACGATACCCTTCAAATAGTTGATGTGCCCATACTGCTGCAATGCCACCGTGGATTCGTAATGCAAGCGGGTGATGAAATTATGCATGTGAGTCTGGTGTTCCAACACCATCAACGCCACGATATCGCTCTGCGGCTTCGGATAATTGGAAACCGGGAAGAACTGACTCAAGTCTGAGAGGTTTCCCAGATAATTTGGTTCTTTTTCCTGCCGCTCGAACGCCGCCTTTCCGATCAAATTACCGCGGTGGGTTTGTTTTCCATGGCTTCCGGTGACATACCAACCGCCCCAACGTTCCTCAAATGGCGTGCGATGGTTGACCAGTGACACGCCGTTGCTCAAATCCACAACGCCGCTTTCATCCGTGGAGAAGGAACGCACCAGATGGCCGGGCACCCCCATGGTTTTCGCTGAAGCGTGACATTCCAGGCATTGGTCCGTCCGCACAAGACGCAGCTTGTCGGTTTCGGCTTGTTCTAACGTGTAAAAAACGCCGCCCAATCTCGGATCGGCGGAAGAGATTTCCAAGAGCGGCGACCCGGGAACATACCCGACATAAACGTCGTCATTGAAGAAAACCGCGCGGGGTGCTCTGGGAGAAATGCGTTCCCTTTGAAAGGATGTTTTCGAAAACACCAGCATTTGCGATGACGCCGGCACCTTGAGTTCTTCCAACAGCGACAGGAGATACCCAAATGTGTCATCGTGCTTGAGTTTCACTTCGCCCTTGTCAATTCGCTCCTGCAAGCGTGCGATCCGATCTTCAGCTTTGGTCTTCGAGTAATTGATGGTTTCCTCATCGAACGGCATGAGATGCGTCGCGCCTTGAAAATCGGCGCGGACCGGTCGAGGAAGGCAAAGAAGGGCCAACGCCAAGACAAACCGGGCGCACCAATCTGGCGCGATCAAAACATTTTCATTTGCTCGACGAATCATCGGTTTGGCAACCCGGCAACTTTATTGAACCGGCCGGCAATGGGTTTGCAATTCTTGCCAAAAGTTAACCATCCCTGTGCCAAAAGAATTGACCTACGTCAAACGTTTGAGCGTGTTGCGAAAGAGTGGGTAGTTCAGGGTTTCTGAACTTCCAGCCGATAAAACATCATGGGCGAAGCGGGACTGACGGCGTTGGTGACACCATTGATAGGTGAAGGGAGGTTCACGGCGTTTGGAATCGGAGTAAAAGGACCTGTCAGCCCAGCGCTCGACGAAAGGGTGTAAACACGACCTGCCACTGCGATCCAGTTCAACACGACACCGGAGCCACCGCCGCCGGGCGTGAGCGATAATCGCAATTGGCTGTTTGGATCGTTTGGATTCAAGCCGGCGATGTAGGACTGCCACAATGGGATGCCATTGCTGCCGATACTCGTCACAGCGGTTTCAAAACTCGTGATGTAGCCATACGAAGCCAGCCACCACCAGGGCGTGGGATGGTTGGTCGTGAGGATTTCACTGAAAACGGCCTGCACAGTTTTGTTCGTGTTGAGCACCACGGTGACCGGGTTGTTTGTTCCCGCCGCATCACCCGCCCAATTTGCGAACTGGTAATACGCCGTCGGCAGGGCGGCGACTTGAACGGAAGTTCCACTTGGGTAGGTGCCGCCGGCGGGGTTTGCCGTGCCCCATGCGGGATTATTGGCCGTGGCGGTCAGCACGAAGTTCGTGATCGGTGAGCCTGTCCCGCCGGTCCCCAGCACTTCAATGTCATCGATGTTCCAACCGATATCATTCTGCGAAGGCCCCGATCCCATGCCCCAGCGCAGTTGGACGGAAGGACTTCCCGCCACCCAATTGGGGAGCGCATACTGCATGAGTTGCCAGGCGCTGTCGGTGACCGCTGAACTGGCGGACCAGACATTCGTCCAAGTCGTGCCGTTGGTGGAGACTTGAATGTTGGCCGAGTCACCACTTCGCACGCGCAGCCAGCGCTGAAATCTCAGTGTGAGCGAACTAACACCTGAGCAATTAATGGCCGGTAACGTGGCATACACTGTTGCGAGATTGTTTGAATAGTTACCGCTCAAGTTATACGCGATGATTTTGGTGCCGGTGAAACCATTGGTCGGCCCAACACCCGGATAGGCCGGCGTGCCGTATTGCCATTGCCCTTGCAGCGTCCAACCTGGATTTACATCCAGATTGTCGGCATAGATTACGGTCGGCACACTCACGGTGAACTGCCCGAGTGGCCCGGCGACTGCCCACGCGCCTTCGGTGTCAGCAACCTGGTTGGCTTGCAGCCGGATGGTGTAAAGGCCATTGTCGATGGGAGTCCACGTGCCGCCCGCCGGAGGATCAGCCGAGTAAGTGACTACGCGCGGTGTTCCATCCGACGGCGTATCGATTGAAACGAGTTGCGCTGCCCGGTCATAGCCGTTCGGGCCGGTGATGCGGATGTCGTTAATGTCAATGGTGACAACATTGATCGCGAGATTATCCGAGTAGGTTACAGTAAACTGTTTCGTTCCCGTGCCCGTCTGTGTAATGTCGGTCACCTGCAAGTCGGCCTGCGGCGGCGCCACGTAACCCGACGGTACCAAGTAACCACTGATGAAATATTGCCCGATGCTGGCGTATGACGTGTAGCCGGTGGGTGTCGAACTGAAAGGATCGCCAACACCAGTGTTACGGACGTACACGAAATAGACGCCTTCGGCCAGGTTCGTTTGAATGTTTGCGGAGGTTTTCGTGGACGAATTGTTGGTCAATACGAGCGCGCCTGTTTCATCGTACAATTCAAGCAGGATATCCAAATTCCCGCCGCGAGTACCGGCAGGGTGAATCCAAGGATTGACTGTCAAGCTGATCTGCCCGCTGCCGGTCACGAAAGAAAACACATCGACATCCGTATTCCGTTCGAGCACCCCCTTGTTGGCGGGATTGCTGTTCGTGGGATCGTTTTCAGGCGTAGTTGAAACCACATTGGTTCCGCCAGTGACCAGCAACGCGGTTGCGGCGACGCGGGTATCGCCGTGATCGTCGGCGCGATATGCGAGTTTGCCGGAGATGGTTGCAAGATCGTCCTCGGTGTTATTGGCAAGGTAATATTCACCCTTCGACCACTGGCTTACGTTGCGGTTGTAGCCGGTGCCCATGATCGGCCCCCAGGAAGTGTCGCCGCTGCCGTGGCCACCGTAGTAGGAGGTTCCGTCGGTTTTGGCATCGTGGCTCAGGCCAACGTTGTGACCGATTTCGTGGGAGACGGCCTCCGCGATGTAGGATTCGGAACTGCTGAGATTGTTGAAGTAAATCCAGGCAGGTCGGTAGGTCGCGTAATTACCGCTGGCGAACACATTCACATACGCGACGCCTCCAGCGGTGGAAGAAGGATTCGGATCCCCATTCGCGTCCGTGTTGCGCGTAATCAAGGCGTGCGCGGTGCGTGTGCCAAATGAAGCCGGGCGCTCCGTGGTCACGTCAATGTTAAATGGAGCATAGTCCTCGGACACCCGCTGCCAAACCCGTTTGATGACGAGCTGCTCGGAGTCACTGAAGGTTGAGTAATCAGCATCCGAACTGAACGCCACCGCCAGAATCTGAGTCCTACTGAGAGAGGTGTTCCAAGCAGTACCGGTGACGGTTTCCCCTGTGAAGTTG
>CAZYYS010000347.1:0-5751 GCA_964651015.1 uncultured Verrucomicrobiota bacterium | reverse complement strand
CGAATGAGGAACCGTTCACACCCCAATTATGGGGGCAGTGTCAAGTGGCGCCCGTTGCCGAGGTTTCACCCACTTCCTCCTTTCCAACTGCTTCAGTCCATGTTCATCTGTGCCTCGATTTTATGGGCAAAGAATTCAGCATTACGCCGCGCAACGTCCCACGCATTGAAACGAAGTATCGGCGAATCGTCTCGGCCTTGCCGCATCCGGACTCCGTGCCGACACTCGAAAAGCTGCGCCAGTTCGAGCCCTTGTCCATGCGCGGTCAACCGCCGGTCGTTTGGGATCGTGCCGAGAACATTTTTGTTTATGACAAGCACGGCAACAAATGGCTCGATTGGTCGAGCGGTGTGCTTGTCACGAACGTCGGGCACGGCGCGCCAGAAATCCGTCAGGCCATCATTGACCAGGTCAACAGCGGGCTGCTCCACAATTACGTTTTCCCCAGCGAAGAACGCGCCGCGCTCGCGGAGGTTCTGGCCGGGCTGGCGCCCGAGCCATTAAAAAAAGTCTTCCTGCTGACCACTGGCTCCGAGGCGACCGAATGTACGATCAAACTCGCGCGCAGTTACGGGATCAAGAAAGGTGGCAAAAAGAAAATTGGCATCGTCGGTTATGAACGCGGCTTCCACGGACGCACCCTCGGCGCGCAACAAGCCGGCGGGCTGGCCGCCGGGAAAGCGTGGATTGTTAACGAGGACCCGGCCATCCTCAACGCGCCATTTCCCGATGGTTATTGGCAGACGGACACGAGTTTTGACACGTTCCTCACCGCCTTGAAACGGCGCGGCTTGCCGGCCGGAAATATAGCAGGCGTCATCATGGAAACCTATCAGGGCGTCGGCCCGGACTTTGCGCCGGTCGAATACGTCCGCGCCGTGGCCGACTTTTGCAAGCAGCATGACGCGCTGCTCGTCTTTGATGAAGTGCAGGCGGGTTTTGGGCGCACGGGCAAATTCTGGGCCTTTGAACATTATGGTGTCGTGCCGGATCTCATTTGCTGTGGCAAAGGCATCAGCAGCTCGCTTCCGCTCTCGGCGGTGATTGGCCGCGCGGACGTGATGGACTTGTTTCCACCCGGTTCGCTGAGCAGCACGCACACTGGCAACCCCGTTTGCTGCGCGGCTGCGCTGGCCAATCTCAAGAAGCTCGTGAAGGAAAATATCACGGCAAATGCCGCGCAGCTTGGCCCGGTGCTCCTTGAAGGCTTGAAAGCGATCCAACTCAACCACCCCAAGTTCGTTGGCCACGTCACGGCGCGTGGCCTGGTAGGAGGGCTACAAACGGTGAAGCCGGGAACGAAAGAACCGGACAACGACCTCGCCCACGACATCATCGAACGCTGCTTTCACAAGGGCCTGCTTTTCTTCGCGCCGGTTGGGGCGTGGGGACAGACGGTCAAAATCGCTCCACCGCTCACGATTCCGCGCGACGCACTGGAAGAAGGGCTTGCGGTTTTGTCGGCGGCGACGGATGAGGCGGTGGCGGCGTTGCAGTAGGCGTTGCGTTCAGGAACAGCATTTTGATTCCGGCCACGAGCAATACCGCCGCCAGCAACCGTCGAATGGCGATGGGTGGAAGTCGGCGGCTGCCCAACTCCGAGCCGATCAATCCGCCGAGCAGCGCGGTTGGCGCCCACCAGACGATGTCACCCGGCAAGGCTTTGACGCTGGACAAGTGCCCTAACAAACCCGCCGCTGAATTTACCAGAATGAACGCGGCGGAGATGGCCGCGGTCTGCCGCACGCCGGCCCAGTTCATCAGCAAGAGCAGCGGACTCAAAAAAATTCCACCGCCCACGCCTGTCAAACCGGACAGCAAACCAAGCCCCGCGCCCAATCCAATAGCCAGTGGAAGTTGAATTGGCTTGGTGCTCGCCTCCGCCGACATGGTGGGCTTTACGGCGAGCCGCCACGCGGCGAACAATAAAACAACACCGATGATGACTTTGTAATAACCGACCGGCAGCTTTACCGCACCCCCGACGAAGGCGCAGGGAATTGAACACACGGCGAACGGCCAGAACAGTCGCCACGAGAAATATCCCGCCCGATAAAAGCGCAATGTACCAATGGAGGCGACAATCAGATTCAGCACCAGTGCCGTCGGTTTCATCACTTCGGGCGCCACGCCAACAAGCGCCATTGCGGCCAGATAGCCCGAAGCACCACCGTGGCCCACCGACGAATAAAGCAACGCCGCAATAAAGATCAGCAACGAAAGCAGGATGACTTCAGTCATCGAGAACAGATGAGCAGGACGTGAGAAACCTCGAAACTGTGACCGTGCGAAAGGCCATTTGCGGCATCAGGAATTCGGCGGCGCGTGCTTGACCAAAAGCGGGATGCTGACTTCCTGTCGTCCGTCCATTGCAAGGTCGATCGAGTAAAGGCCCGGCTTCTCAAATTTCAATTGCTGAATGTTGACCACGAAATTGCGAGAGATGAAATGCGTTCCCTCCGGAATCACGACATCGACCGGCATGTCGATGCTCGGCATGACAAATTTTCCGTCTTCGTCCACAAAGTTCAGTTTCACTTTGTGCGCGCCTTCCTCGATTTTGTTGAACGTCATCCTCAACGCAATGGAGCATTGCGCGTGGACTGCCGGGAGTTGTTGGGTGAAGATGGTATCAAAAGCGCCCAAGAGATTCAGCTTTCCGTTGTTGTCCGTGGCGGCATCGCAGAGGACGGCGACTTGAATATTCATACACAACAAGAAGACAGAAATCTTGCGATTTGCCACGCATTTCTTTCAGCAATATACGAAAAGTTGCACGATTCTTGTCCGGTTGCGTCAAGCCGAGCCTATTGGCGGTTTCCTTTCCACGTCTGTCCGCGCTTCCAAAAACCTCTTCAGTTCCATTGCAATCTTCCCGCCGAACCCGGCTGCTTCCGCGATCTGCTCCACCGTTGCCAATCGCAACCGCTGCACCGACCCGAATTTTTTCAGCAACGCCGACTTGCGTTGCTCTCCGACGCCGGGAAATTCGTCCAGCACGCTCTCCGAAATTTTCTTCAGGCGCAGTTGCGCGTTGTAGGTGTTCGCAAAACGGTGCGATTCATCCCGCACGCGCTGCAACAACTTCAATGCGCCCGACTCGTGGCTCAACCGAAGCGGTTTGCTGTCGCCGGGCCGGTAAATCTCCTCGAACTCCTTGGCCAGGCCAATGACAGGAATGTGCGGCAGTCCGAGTTTTTCCAGTTCCGCAGTCGCTGCATTGAGCTGGCCTTTGCCACCGTCTATTAGGATCAAATCTGGAAGTGACGATGGAGGATTGAGGATAGAAGATTGCCGCTGCGTCGCGGCGACTTTTCCATCCCCTACCTTCGATCTTCCATCCTCGCGCGCTCCGGCTTTGGACTCGCTCAACACCCGCGTGTACCGTCGCCGCACCGTCTCCGCCATGCAGGCAAAGTCATCCTGGCCAACCACCGTTTTCATTTTGAACCGTCGATAATTTGCGCGGTCGGGCCGACCATTCCTAAAACTAACCAACGACGCCACTGCGAACGTGCCGCTGATGTTCGAGATGTCGAATCCTTCGATGCGTTGGGGCGGCGACGGCAAGCCGAGCGCTTTCGCCAGTTCCGCCAAATCCTTTTCCGGATCGATCGCGAGCGGCAGACTGTAAGGCAATCGCGCGAATTTGCTGGTCTTTTGCGTCGTGCGGCGCAGATCAGCGAGGGCATCGCGCAAGGCCGCCGCTTTTTCGTAGTCTTGCGCGGCCGCCGCTTCCTTCATTTCAACTTCAAGCTGCTGCGTGAGTTCCTCGCACTGTCCGGAGAGGAAATCGCAGGCCGCGAGCACCTGTTGCACATATTGTTCACGTGTCACGTTGCGGATGCACGGCGCCGTGCAGTACTTCAAATTCGCGTAGAGGCAATGCCTGTAATCCGTTTCGTTCGGCGTCAACGGACGGCACCCACGCAGGTTGAATTGCCTCCGCGTCAGCACCAGCGTGCGGCGGGCCGCGCCGGAGTTCGTGAACGGACCGAAGTAACGGGCGCCGTCCTCCTGTTTGATGCGGGCAAACGTGAAACGGGGAATCGGATCGTTCAAATTGACCTTGAGCAGGATGAAGCGTTTGTCGTCGCGAAAACTGACGTTGTAACGCGGATGAAATTCCTTGATGAGTTTGCTTTCCAGCAATAACGCCTCCGGCTCGCTCTTGACGACGTGAATATCGAAATCGTGAATGGCTTCGACCAGCGCGTTGAACTTCAAGTCCCAGCCCATGCGGCGCGACGGATGAAAGTACTGGCTGACCCGCTTCCGCAAATCACGCGCCTTGCCGACGTAAATCACCGTTCCGAACCGGTCCTTCATCAGATAGATACCGGGCTTATGCGGCAGATCGCTTAGCTTCTTTCGGATGTGTTCCGTCGCAGGCATGCCGGAATTTCAACGCAAAGATGTTGAGGCGCAAAGGAATTTTCTCCGAGCTCTTCTCGTGCCGAGCAATCAACGCTGGCGATCAGCTTGCCGTTTGTCCTTTTAGATCGAGGTGACCAAGAACAAAGTCCCTGATTTCCTGATGATGTGGCGTCCACAATTGCCACACAGACCGGGCCCAAGTTCGCGCTTCCTTTGTGTGGTCCTCAACCGATTGAGCCACGGCAACGTCGAAAATGGTGAGCGAACACGCACCCACAGGTGGAGGCAGATGCGGCCAGGCATGGACCGTATTGCCGAGTTGTTGTAGCAAAGGCGTAACCGCTGTGGAACGCAGTCCCTGCTCAAATGCAAGGTAAAGTCCGGAAAGATGAACCATGACCGATTTGTCGCGATGGTTGCCACCGGCGTGCTGCGTAGCGTAGGCGTCAACTGTCAACTGATGCACCTGTCCAAACAGCACCGCGTTGCTGAATTCCTTGCCCAGGACTTCTGTGAACACTTCCCAGCATTCAGGCGAAGCGTTGAAATCACCGCCGTAAAATGCGTCTGCATGTCGAGGCATCGTCAATCCGCAGCCAGGACAAGTGGATTCCGTTGCACTCATAATGTCAGGTGCCGGGCTTGCGGGGCAGGTCACTTAACTCTTGCGGATATGTTCCGTCGCAGGCACGCCGGAATTTCAACCCAAAGACGGAAATGCACAGAAGGCTTTCTCTGGTTTTTGCAGCCCCTCCTCATATTAAGCCGCGTTCTCATGACGACGAAATACTCGAAACACAACTCTGCTCCCTGCAAACCAAAGCGCGAGAAAAGCCAAGAGGCAAACTCGCCTCAGCAACGTCACCCGCTCCCACGTCCAGCCCGGCTGAATGCGATCTCCTGCTGACTGATGGGTGTCGATGCTCGTCCAAGGGCCAAGAGATAACGTGCCCTCATCAGTGCACCGATATGCTCGTCCATCGACGAACCACTCCCAAATGAGCCATGTGATGATCAGCGATGCGACGAGGCACCCGACAATCGAAGCAACTTTGGTGAATGTGCGCATGGATGCAGCTTATGGTTTACTGTCCCCATATGTGAAAGCAGATGACCACGAGGATAGCAAGCACGCCTAACAATGATGCTCCCCAAAGTGCAACCCTCACCGATGCGTGAAATCCTCGCGTCGATGATGGAAGCCCAAACAGGAGAAAAACTGACCACGCCAAACCGAGAAGGAAGCCAAGAAATACACCACTCCAAACCAAATTACCGTTTCCCTGAATACCCAAATCGAGCGCGTTCAGCAGAGCAGCGATACCACAAACGGCTGAACGAACCCCAACGCTCCAACCGCGAGGCTGGTGGAGG
>CAZYYS010000346.1:0-5791 GCA_964651015.1 uncultured Verrucomicrobiota bacterium | reverse complement strand
GCAAGGAGGAGTTGAGCGAGATCTTGCCACGGGACACGGTGAAGATCGTCCAGAACTGTCTCGTGACCGGTAAAAACAGATTGCACCTGGAAACCCAGGGGAAGGGGCGGACGTTGTCCTGGTCATTCTATCCGATTCTGGTCAGTCACGTGGTTCATTGTTACGTCGAGGACATTACTGAACGGATCAACCTCGAATCGCAATTGCGCCATTCGCAAAAAATGGAATCCGTCGGTCAACTCGCGTCAGGCGTGGCGCATGATTTTAACAACATCCTGACAGTTATTCAGGGGCATGCCGGATTGCTCGCCACGCGAGCCGATCTGCCGCCCGAAATGGCCAAGCCGTTGCAAGCGATTTCCTTCGCCGCAGAACGCGCCGCCAGCCTGACCCGGCAGTTGTTGATGTTCAGTCGCAAACAAGTGGCGCAACCCAAGAGCCTCGACCTGAAAGAAGTGATCGAAAACATGACCAAGATGCTCAAGCGATTGCTGGGTGATAACATCGTCCTGAAGTACAACCCGTCATCGCGCATTCCACCAATCCAGGGCGATGCCGGAATGATTGAGCAAATTCTCATGAACCTGGCGGTAAATGCCCGCGACGCCATGACCAAAGGCGGCGATCTGACCATCAGTACGTTCCCAATTGAAGTGAACGAGGCTTACGTGAAATCGCATCCCGATGCTCGCACGGGTCTGTTTGTTTGTTTGCGTGTCACGGACACGGGTTGCGGTATGGACGCTGCGACGATGAACCGGATCTTCGAACCATTTTTTACCACCAAGATGGTTGGCAAAGGAACCGGCCTGGGACTGGCGACAGTTTATGGCATCGTCAGGCAACACAAGGGGTGGATTGAAGTTGCCAGCAAGGTCGGCGAGGGAACCACTTTCAGCATATTCTTCCCCGCCAGTACCGCACCTGTCGAGTCGGCCGCTGGGGGGCAGACATCTACCGCCGCCGTTCAGGGCGGTCGAGAGCGGATCTTGGTGGTGGAAGACGAGCCGGTCTTGCGGGAACTGGCCCAATTGATTCTGAAGAATTGCGGTTACACGGTTTTATTGGCCGCGTCGAGTGCGGAGGCGTTTTCCTTGTTCCAGCCGGGGTCAGAACCCATCCATCTTTTGCTCACCGACATGATGTTGCCGGAAGGATTGACCGGCCGGGAGTTGGCTGGCCAGTTAGTGGTGAAGGAGCCTAAACTCAAGGTTGTCCTCACCAGCGGCTACAGCTTGAACGAACCAGGCGCCGACAATCTGACCAAAGAAGGGTATAAGTTCCTCCAAAAACCCTACAACCACCTGACCTTGGCCAAGACCGTCCGCGAAACGCTGGACGCGTGAGGCAACGGTATCCGAAAGTTACGGCGATCCGTTCCGCCCGACTGTCGTCACGCTGGACCACCAGATGACGTCCCTCACCGAATCACCCGCCGGAACGTTCAGCCCCTGAAGGCGGACAGATCGGATTTTTGAGCCGATCCATTTGTGGATTTCGGAATGGCCATCCGCAAACGAAAGGCCACACGCGCCGTTGTGGTAACTGGCGGGAAAATCAATGATCTGCGCGGACGTGGCGCCGGACTTTGCGATCTGAACAGCGCAGGCAGCATCGTTCAGACTTTCGGGATGTTCATCTACGAGCACCCACGTTTTGGCGGGAATTACGATATCGGTCATCTTCCCGTAGATCCGCCAGTAGTCAGGTGCTGAATTGGGCGGAAGCCAGCCGCCAAAATCGAAAACCTGGCTCATGGAATTGCTCCGAACCGTCGGTTGCTTCTTGCCACCCACGCTCACGGTTGCCTTATCCGCCGGGCATTTCCAGATAGCATAGTTGTTCTTGCCGATGTATGGCATGAGCGGGCTTTTCGCGACGGTTCGGTTGATGTCCCCGTCGGTTATGTCTCCTTCCACCCAAACGACCCGCTTTTGAGACGCCTCAACAGGCAGGGAGGCAAGCAGCAGGTCGTTGAAATCATCGGCGTACATGCGCCAGCCCAGCATCATCTGGCGCAGGTTGTTCATGCAACTGACGCCTTGGGTTTTGGTTTTGGCCTTGGCCAGCGCTGGCAACAATAAACCGGCCAAAATGGCGATGATCGCGATGACGACCAAGAGTTCGATCAAGGTAAAGCCGCCTTCAACCGGTTGGTCGTGCCGTGAAGAAGTTGTGGTGTTCTCTGTTCTCATAAATTCACGCTAGTTTGTGTTGGGGTTCAATGAAAGTTTTCTACAGGAAATCTCAATTCCTGTCAAAGTCTAAGAACCAAATGACCAAATGACTTTGGATGCAACTGATCCCAGTTTCCACAGGAAGTCACCCCACACCTCCGGTCATTGGCTCAAACACACGCAACCCTGAGGGCGGGCTTACTGAGCAGTTTGCGAATCACTGCGCGCCGTTTTTGGTTGCAGGATTGTACCAAGCGTCGTTCGGACCGCTGAATTGTGGGGTATTTGGCCAGACCGCGGTTCCGGCGTATTCGCGTGCGAACCACTTTCCGAACTTCATTGTGTAAGCACGACCAGAAAGATCGCCAAAGGTGGCCACGCCGCCCACATTCTCCAACTGGGTGCTGGCCTTTCGGTTATTTGCGTGGCGTTGGGAAATTCCCTCGTGTGGAAAGCTCCCCACGTCGTTCCACAGAAAGTCCGTCATCTCGGCCGGGCCCTCCCACATGAGCATCCCGGTCGGCCGCATCTCAGTGAGTTTGAAGCGAGACGTCGCTTCAGGTTTGTCGCTCGTCGAGAACGCGATCGTCGAGCCGTTCCAAAGATAGCTCGTGATCTTGATGTTCCGGCGCTTGTAATCCAAAGCTGCCTTCCCGCTCGCACGCTCGGCAAAATCCCGCGGACAGGTGAACACGCGCTCATTGGCAATGTAACTTCCAAGCTGACTGCGTTTGAGGTAAGCAACCTGGTTCGTCCAAATGGCATCGCCGGTCAGGCCTGCGCCATTGGGAATGCCCTTGGCGGTGCACCACGAATCGCGCAAGTCGCAATCGGCCCAACTCGCGTACGGGATATAATCGCCGTTATCACCCGCAAACAACGTTGCGCCGATGACTATCTGACGGATGTTGTTAAGGTCATTGGCGAGGAGGGCCCGGTCTTTCGCCTTCGTCAGGGCCGGTAATAACAGACTGGCGAGGATGGCGATGATTGCGATTACCACGAGCAGTTCGATAAGGGTAAATGCTCTTTTGTGACTCGTGAACGCGGGTCTTGGGCGAATTTTGCTCTGCTCAAAGCGCAACTTGTTGCTCATGGGATTGTATGGTTGTTGCAAGAAAAACGAACACGCGGCCTTCAGAGGAAGTTCGGTTCAGAAGGAGTTGTTTCCCAACGGTGGTCACTGGCGTAAATTTGCACAGGGCTGTTTTCATCGTCAAGTGCCGTTTGACGAGCTTTCAGGCCAGAATGCTCTTTACCACTTCGCCATGTACATCGGTCAGGCGGCGCTCCAGGCCGTTGTGGTAGTAAGTGAGTCGCTCGTGGTCGAGCCCGAGCAGATAGAGAATGGTCGCGTGCAGGTCGTGCACCGTGACGATGTTTTCAACCGCTTTGTAACCGAACTCGTCCGTGGCGCCGTAGCTAAGGCCCTTTTTTACACCCGCACCGGCGAGCCAGCACGTGAAGCCGGAAGGATTGTGGTCACGGCCTTGCGCGCCTTTTTGGAAGGTCGGCATGCGGCCAAACTCCGTACACCAGACCACGAGCGTATCCTCGAGCAGTCCGCGTTGCTTGAGATCGGCAAGCAAACCGGCCGTCGGCTTGTCGAGCACCGGGCCGTGGACGCTGTATTGCTTGAAGAGTTCCTTGTGGCCGTCCCAGTTGCTCACCCCCTCGCCTCCTGTCTGGTAGGCGCCATTGAACAACTGCACGAAGCGCACACCCTTCTCGACCAAGCGACGGGCGAGAATGCAATTCCGCGCGTAGGCGGCAAGTATCTCATTGGTTTTCGAGCCACGTTCGTCAGCTCCATAAAGCTTGAGGATATGCGCCGGCTCGCTGGAAAGATCGGCGACTTCTGGAATCGTGAGCTGCATGCGGGCTGCCAGTTCGTAGCTGGCGATGCGGGCCGCCAGTTCACTGTCACCGGGAAAGCGCTCGGCATGGCGCTCGTTCATTCGCTGCAGGAATCCGCGCGTTGCAGCATCTGAGCCGGCGGGGATGGCACTGGGGCGGGCAAGATTACGAATCGGATTCGTCGCGTTGAAATCCGTGCCTTGGAACGCCGCTGGCAGGAACCCGGGCGCCCAGTTGTTCACGCTGTTTTGCGGTTTGCCGCGCGGGTCAGGAATCGCGACGTAGGCGGGAAGACTTTGGTCCTCGCTGCCGAGGGCGTATGTCACCCACGCACCCAAGCTCGGAAAACCATCGAGTGTGAAGCCCGTGGACATGTAATTCTCTCCGGGGCCATGCGTGTTCGTCTTGCCCTGCATTGAGTGGATGAAACAGATGTCGTCCACTAATTCACCCAAGTGCGGCACCAAGTCCGAAACCATCTTGCCGCTTTGACCACGCGGCCTGAACTCCCACGGGCTTTTCGTCAACGCGCCTTGTTCGCCTTGAAAAGTAATCAACTTTTGGTTGCCCGGCAGCGGCTGACCATGACGGCGAATCAACTCGGGTTTGTAATCAAACGTGTCAAGCTGGCTGCAGGCACCGCTGCAGAAGATGACGAGCACGTTCTTCGCGCGTTGCGTGAAATGCGCCGCCCGGGGCGCATACGGATGACCAGGATCAATGACCGGCCGGATCGGTTCCTTCCCGGACACGCTCGCACCAAGCAATCCCTGCCTGCCGAGCAAATGAGTGAGCGCAATGGCGCCGAGGCCGATTCCAGTGTCGGCAAGAAACCGGCGACGATTAAGCAGCGGGCTCTTAAACAGAGGAAGCGGCTGGCTCATGGGATGAACAAAAACTCGTTCGAGTTGAGCACGGCGCGGCAAAGCGCGGGCAATCCTTCTACCTTGACGAATGCGATTGCCTCATCTGCTTCCGCCCGATCAGGCAGTCGGTTGAAGGCCAGTTGCCAGGCCCTTTGCACCTCCGCCGAGACGTCATTGCCCGCTTCACGCCTCAATCTTTCAGCCAGCATTTCTGATTGCTGGAGAATGAAACGACTGTTGAAAAGGTTGAGCGACTGCAACGGCGTCGTCGAGACACTGCGCTTCGGCATCACCAGGCTGCCATCCGGACAATCGAACGCGCCGAAGATGCCGTCCTGCTCCATTCGCACCTTGAACGCGTAAACCATCCGGCGCGACTCCGCCGGGCTGAATTCTTCCTTCGGGTGATAATGGTAAACGTTTTCACGATCTACAGCGTGCAGGAAGAAGCTCGGCCCGCCGGCCGTGCGGTCGAGATTCCCGCTCACCGCAAGAATGCTGTCGCGAATGGCCTCGGCCTCGAGCCGACGGGGCGGAAACCGCCAGAGCAACCGGCAGCCGGCATCGATCTTCAACGCTTCTTCGCGCGGCGCACTCGATTGGCGCCACGTCGCCGAGGTGAGAATCTGCCGCTGCAAGGCCTTGACGCTCCAGCCGTGCGCGACGAGCTCACTCGCCAGCCAATCCAACAACTCTGGATGCGTCGGCTTGGCGCCGTTCTTGCCGAAATCGTTCGGCGTGTTCACCAGTCCGACTCCAAAGTGATGTTGCCAGATGCGATTCACCAGTACGCGGGCGGTCAGTGGATTTTCCGGGCTGGCAATCCAGTCCGCGAGTTGCAACCGGCGCTGTTGTTCGTTTAGGTGTTAAACTTTACTAAGCTTTGTAAAG
>CAZYYS010000345.1:0-5836 GCA_964651015.1 uncultured Verrucomicrobiota bacterium | reverse complement strand
GGCCGACATCGAGGAAATCAAAGCGCAACAGGAACGCGCCATCAAAGGGCAGGAATTTGAAGGCGCCGCCGCGATGCGCGACCGGGAAAAACAGGCCAAGGAAAGATTGGAAGCGGTCATCAATGCCTGGAAGAGTTCACGCGAGGAAAAGCGTGTGAAGGTGGATGAAGAAGACATCATGCACGTGGTTTCAAAATGGACCGGCGTGCCGCTGCAACGCATGGAGGAAAGCGAAACGAAGCGTCTCCTCAACATGGAGGAAGAAATGGCCCACGTGGTCATCGGCCAAAAGGAAGCTGTGGCGGCCATTTGCAAAGCCTTGCGCCGATCACGCGCTGATTTGAAGGACCCGAAGCGTCCCATCGGCACGTTTGCCCTCCTGGGCCCGACGGGTGTCGGCAAAACCCTCCTGGCCAAATCCCTGGCCGAAGCAATGTTTGGTGATGCCAAATCGCTCATTCAACTCGACATGTCAGAGTACATGGAACGCCACAACGCGTCGCGCATGGTCGGCTCGCCTCCGGGTTATGTCGGTTACGAAGAGGGCGGGCAGTTGACCGAGCAGGTGCGCCGCAAGCCTTATTCAGTGGTCTTGTTTGACGAAATTGAAAAGGCCCATCCCGACGTGATGAACATGCTCTTGCAAATCCTTGAAGAAGGCAAATTGACCGACAACATCGGGCGCGTCGTAAATTTCCGCAACACCATCATCTTGATGACCTCGAACGTCGGCTCGGAAACCATCAAGAAGCAAACCACGATGGGCTTCTCCCCGATCAGCGACGAGAATAGCTACGAAAAAATGCGCGAGAAAATCTTGGATGAAGCGAAGCGCACGTTCAAACCGGAGTTTCTGAATCGATTGGACGACGTGATCGTTTTCCGCTCGTTGACAAAACCGGATTTGATTCAAATCCTTGATCTCGAAATCACCAAAGTCGTGGAGCGCCTCAAAAACAAGAATCTTCAACTCCAACTCGACGACAAGGCCAAAGACCTTCTGGTTGAAAAGGGCTATGACCCGAACTACGGCGCGCGCCCCATGCGCCGCGCAGTCGAACAATTCCTGGAAGACCCCCTGGCCGAAGAAATCCTCAAGGGCAACCTGCACGAGAACGAGCCAATTCACGTCAGCGCCGACCAGGGCAAACTATCTTTCGTACAAAAGACCTCTGCAGAGGGAGCCCTTTCCAACTAAGGGCCTGCCGAATCTTGCCGGTGGTGGTTGCAATCATTGCGATCCTAGCGGCGCTGTTGCTCACCGCTTTGAATCGGGCCAAGTTCGCGTGTGCCAGAGCCGCCCCACGCACATCAGCATCGCACTGAAGCCTTACGTGGAGGGCGAAGCTTTTCGCGCGCCATAGTTCGGCACGTTCGACGAGGCGGCGGCAAAAGCTGGTCGCGGCTATTGAAAACTTCCACGCGATCCATCGTTCCTTACAGCTCGTCCCGCGAATTTAGAACTTTGCTTTCACATGTCGTGCGATACAGTTTGTGCATAATGAACTCCGTCAAATATTTCCTGCTCATTCTGGCGATCAGTTCCATTTCCGCAAACCTCCAGGCAGTGTTGATGAAATCGCTGCCGATTGAGGAACTTTCACAAAAGGCGGACCTCGTCGTCCTCGGCACGGTTCTGAGCAAGTCCTGCCACCGCGACGACAGCGGGCGCATCTACACCAAGGTCCAATTGCGCGTGGACGAAGTCTGGAAAGGCAGCGTCGCCACCAATTCGTTCACCATTGTCCACGGCGGCGGAACCGTGGGCAACAGGCGCGTCGAAGTTTCCGGCCAGGCCGAATACCAGGTCGGTGAGGAAGTCGTGACGTTTCTGAGATTAAACCAGCGCGGTGAGGGCGTGACAATCGGTCTCGCGCAGGGGAAGTTTTGCGTCGGCGCGGACCCGGCAACCGGCGAAAAATTCGCCCACAATATTTTTCACGGTGTAACCGACAAAGCCACCACGCATGAAGGAAAAAAATCCGGGCTGCTGGCGTTGAAAGACCTCGCGCAGCGGGCAAAGGGAGGTGCGCGATGAAACCTTTTCCGCTTGCGCCGGTGGCCTTGCTGTCCGCCACGTTGGCCGCACAGGCGTACGTGTTGAATTTCGACGACGTCTTCCGGTTCCGGCGTTGGAATCTGCTCACCCCGCAGGCCGGGGTCAGCCCGAATGTCGTCAACCCAAGCACCCACGCCATCCGCTACTTCCTTGCCTCGGACGCTTATTCGACCACGAACGCGGCGAACGAATTGAACGCCGTCCGCGCTGCGTTCGATCAATGGCAGGCGATTTCCGGTACTTACATTAGGTTTGAGGACGCGGGGTTCGTTTCGCCGCCTGTGGACGTGAACCTCGACGACCACACTAACGTCGTGTATTGGGCCAAGACCAGCACACTTGTCAACGGTGGAACCGACGACATCAGCGGCGCGCTGGGTGTGGCGTTTGTCACCTGGGACACGGACACCAACATCATTCTTGAAGGGGACATCGTTTTTAACGGCGTGGCGAAAACATGGTTCACCGATTTCAATGACCAGACCAATTCAGCCGTCTTCATCGAAGCCGTAGCGGCGCATGAGATCGGCCACTTGCTCGGTCTGGCCCATTCGCCGGTGGGCGGGGCAACAATGCTTTTCCGCGGAGCGTCGGGTGTGAACGTGCAAACCGGCCTGGCGGCCGACGACATTGCCGGGGGGCGTTGTTTGTATCCCTTGTCACTGACGAATTCTGGCGCCGTGAAAGGCACGGTTACCAAGGACGGCAGCCCGGTACTCGGCGCCGCGGTTTTTGCCCAAACTTCCGCCGGTAACGTCGTGGCCGGTACCGTCGCGCTCCCCAATGGCACGTATGAAATCAGTTCGCTCGCCGCCGGCGAGTATCAAATCCGCGTCGCCCCGCTTGATCCGTTCGCCGGGGCGCGGCTGATCATGGGGTTTGACATTGCCAACTCGTCTGCCTCCACTAATTCCGACTTCACCAGCGCGGACGCCGATTTTTTACCCACCACCAACGTCACCACGGTTGTCTCTGCGAATTCCACCAACACGGTCAACTTCTCGGTGGCGACCGGCACGCCGGCGTTTCGCATTACCCACATACGCGCGCCCACGACCAGTTCGGGAGCGTATTCGATCAGCAGCCTCCCCACCTTGTTACGGGCCGGCCTGAGCAACCGTTTCATCGGCGTTTTCTCAGACAGTCTGCCCACCAACGGCGCCACGTTAACCATCACTGGCGACGGTTTGACGCTGGGCAATCCAACCTACCAGCCTGGAAACGTATTTGTCGGACTTAACGGCATTTCCATATCGATCAGCGTTTCCAGCAACGCCACTCCTGGCCTGCGCAACTTCATCGTGCAACAGGGAGTCAATGTCGCGTACGCCAATGGCTTCCTTGAAATCCAGCCGGCTTCGCTTGATTACAATTTCGACGGGCTCGACGACGCGTTTCAACGCCAATATTTTCCCCTGTTCACTTCCCCGCCAGCGGCACCCAATGCGGACCCAGACGGCGACCGGATGAATAATTCTGGCGAATATGTCGCCGGGACGAACCCAACCAATGCGGCCTCAATATTGCAGATGTTGGTTCCGACCAATGCGCCCGGAGGCAAAACGGTGCGTTGGCAAAGTGTTGCCGGCAAACGTTACCAGCTTTCCAGCCGCACCAACCTGACGACTTCCGTCTGGCAAAACATCGGCGCCGCGGTCACGGCCACAGGACCAACGACGGAGTTTTTCGACTCGACCGTCACCAACGGAATTCGTTTCTACCGAGCGCAAGTTCTTCCGTAGGACCTGTCGCGGAGAATTGGCAACCACTCAAGTTGACGCCTGTTCACTTCGTCCCTTGATGGACTGCTGGCGGTTGAAGGCAACCACGTCTTTGTAGCGCACGCCGTGCCCGCCGAAAATGTCCAAGGCCGAACCGATGGTCAGATCAATCCTCCCCTGCCCCATCCGAGTCACCTCCTCCAAGTCGGCGAACGAGCGCGCGCCGCCGGCATACGTGGTGGGAAGGGGCGACCAGTGGCCGAGTTTCTCCGCCAGTTCTAAATCCACTCCATGACAAAGACCTTCGACATCGGCGGCGTGAATCAGAAATTCCGCGCAATAACCAGCCAGCTTTTCCAAGTTCTCCCGGCTGAGAGTCAACTTCGTAAAGGTCTGCCAGCGGTCAGTGACAACGAAATATTCGTCCCCACGCCGGCGGCAGCTCAAATCCACCACCAATCGCTCCCTGCCGATGGCTTTGGACAGTTCCACCAGTCGCGTCATGTCCAATTGTCCCTTCTGAAACAACCACGAAGTCACAATGACGTGCGACGCTCCCGCATCCAGCCAATCGCGAGCGTTGTCTGCATTGATGCCACCGCCGATTTGCAAGCCGCCGGGAAAGGCTGCCAACGCCGCCCGTGCCGCCGCTTCGTTGCCGGCTCCGAGCATGATCACGTGGCCTCCCTTCAGCCCATCACGCCGATAAAGCTCCGCGTACCAGGCTGCCGAGCGATCCGAGACAAAGTTCGTCCGCAACGAGGCCGCATTATCACTCAACGAGCCACCGACGATTTGCTTCACCTTTCCCTCATGAAGATCAATGCACGGTCTGAACACGGAATAATCGTCTAGTGCCAAATAGCCCGTGTCGAGTGCTTTTCAGGCAAACGAAAAGCCGGCAAGTCTGTCTCCCCTTCCGCATTTCTGCGAGTTAAAGGCCAACGAGTTGGAAGGGCAATTTGAGGACCTCGCGTTGTGCAAGCTGTGTTGCTCGATACAATTGCCGTTACCGTACGCAGGCAGCGAAACAACCGGGCGGGCCGGCCTCGTTCGAAAGACGAGATGGTCGATGGGGTGCGTTTGATTTTCACGGTCACCCGCCACCCCCCAATGCTGCGTGCTTTCATCCTAACACAGTTTGGGTTATGCTCTACCCATACACCTCATCACACTTACAACTGACTTTGGCAACGTTGACTGGTTCGTGGGGCCAATGAAGGGCGTGATCTTCGGCATCGCCCCGCGCACAAACATCGTTGACATCACTCACGAGATTCCCAGCGGTGACGTCCGCGCCGGTGCGTTCGCATTGATGGCGAGCTATCGGTTCTTTCCGCGTAAAACAGTGCATGCTGCGGTCGTGGACCCCGGCGTCGGCAGCCGACGTGCCGCCATTGCGGTACAAACGACCAACTATTTCTTTGTCGGGCCGGACAATGGAGTCCTGTCCTTGGCCCTCTCAAAGGAGGAGATCAAACGCATCCATCGACTCGCGAATGAAGAGCTTTTTCTCAAACCGGTAAGCCGGACGTTTCACGGGCGGGATATTTTTGCGCCCGTGGCTGCGCACCTTAGCCGTGGCGTGCCGATTCAAAAACTCGGCCCCGCTCTAAAAGATTTTGTGCGGCTCGATTGGCCACAGCCACGAACCACTCCTACAAGCATTCAAGGCGAAATCGTTTACATCGACCGCTTTGGCAACGCGATTACCAATATCGAAAGTCAGTCTTTGGAGAACCCCAAACAGACACGGATCGACATTTTCGTGAAGCGCAAACGGCTCTGCCCGTTGAAGGATTTTTACCAAGCGGTGTCGGTTGGCAAGGCTGTTGGCGTCATTGGGTCGAGCGGGTTTCTCGAAATCGCCGTCAACGGCGGCTCAGCAGCAAATGAATTCAATTTGCGACACGGCGACCCGGTGGCAGTTCGTTTCACCCAATCCAGTCGAGGCACCGTGCAGGCTACTTGATGACCAGATCGTCAGAGGTCCACATTCTCCTGTGGGACCAAGTTAATTGTGAGACCAAAGTTTTGGAAAAGAGGTTGACACATT
>CAZYYS010000344.1:0-5859 GCA_964651015.1 uncultured Verrucomicrobiota bacterium | reverse complement strand
TTCACCCGCGCGTGCGCACCTATACGATGAACAACTATCTGAATCCACGCTGCGAGTGGACGGGGGGCAAAATCATCCTGAAAACAACCGATATGATCGAGCCGGCCCCCTCGAAAACGTTTGTGCTGCTGGATGAGCGCGCGGCCAGCATCAATGACGGCGTTTTTCTAATGGACATGGAGCGTGAGCAAATCAATGACTGGCCCGCGAACTATCATCGCAACGGCAGCGTGATCAGTTTTGCCGACGGCCATTGCGAGTTGAAGAAATGGCTGGATTCACGCACCACGCCACCGGCCCGGAAAGATGAGTTACTTTCCAACGGGGGCACGCCCAGCCCGGGAAACCGCGACCTTCGTTGGCTTCGCGACAGGACGACCAGCCGGATTGAATGACGATTCGAGGGCGTTTATTGGGCAGGGGTTCAGTTTCGTAACGCCGGTTTTCCAACCGGCAAGCCGCGCCGACAGGAAAGTCGGCGTTACGGCGAGAAGGTTCAAGGGAAGGGTGAGCGTACATTGTTTGTCTGGTGTCTTTCATTGCTCGGACCAGGGCCGCATCGGCGGCGGCGGCGGCGGTTCTGTCCACCGCCAGATGGGTTGATAGTTCAGCATCAGGTATGGAGTTTCCATCCGGCGTTGGTTTTCTTTAAGCGAGAGCAATAGTGCATCCAGAGTTCCGCTGGTCAGCAAGGTCCGCTCGACGTTCCATGACGGCTTGCCGGTGAGCATCATTTGTTCGATACCGTGCAGCAGCAGCGTGAAGTGCATTGCGGGCCGTCCTTCTTGCGTCCAGAACTGCGAAGACTCGATGCGGTTGTCATCGGCAAAACGCCAGGCCGCAGTCCACTCAGTCGCGGCGCCGCTCAATTCCAGCAGCTGCGCGCGCAAACCATCAGCGTATTCGATCCGAAACAATTTTGGCGCGGCCACCACTTCACGCAAAGGACGACCGTGGTTTTGCGGTTGCGACTGTCGCCGCCAGGCGGCTTCAAACAATTCGAGATCGAACATCTTTTCATCGAACGCGCGCCAGACCGCGTTTCCAGAAAAACTCTGTACGGCTTGGATGCCGGTTTCGCCACCCTGACGTTGTTCGGCCAAAGCCTGAACGAATTCCAAGGTGTGGAAACCGTACGAGTCTGTCGAGGGAAGGCTGATGGCAACGATCTCACGGAGCCGCGCGCCGCGTTTGACGTCCGCCGGTGGCCGTCGCCAAGTGCCAGGCAGTGACGATCCTGCCATGAGCGGAATTTTCAAGTCACGCGCCGTGTGGTAAATGTAGCTGGCGTCAGTCCAGTTGTCGGCAAGATGCTTGTCGATGAACACCGGTACGACCCGGCCAGTGGCGCGGAAGACTTTCAGGACTTCCTCCCAGAATCGGCGCTTGGGATACTGCGTGTTGCCGGTCGGCGATATGGGATATTCTCCGTGCTCGGCGATCAGCAACACTCCATCGACGGCCAGCTTGCCGCTCCCGAGCGTCAACGCGTCTTCAATAGTCGCGCTGAGGCGAAAACGATGCGAGGCTGCCAGGAAACGGCTGAGGTCACCTTCAGGCTGCTGATCGGTGTAAAGCGAAACGAGCTTGAGAGGGGAGTCCTTCCCTTTGCCATCAAGCGTATCGGTTTGGAGCAACCGGCTCACGATCACATCCGCGTGCGAGTTGTGGCGATAGACGGTAACGATCGCGGCTACGTTTTTAGCGGAAACCGAATTGGTTGGTTCCGCGCCGCGAGCAAGAGGAAGCGCGCTTGCGAACGCGGTGAAAAGCACACCCCACGTGTGAAAACGCGGACACCTAAATCGAGAGTGACGGCAGAGCGAAATTGACCTGGCAATCAACATCTTGGTTCAAGCCGATTCGATAGCCAAACTTTTACCATTGAGCAAACCAAAAACTCCCAACAAGAGCGCAACGGCGTGTGAACAACACCTTCAACCCGCCTTTCGGTTGGATGCGGTCTGGTGATTGCTTATGTAAGTAACATAACTTGCGGCAAAACAAGCAATTTTGGCGACCGCCGCAGTTTGAAACTTTTTTGCCTTTGTTTCTTGCAGCGCTGTTTTCGGAAGCGTAGCGTGCGCGGGACGTTGAGCTTTTAATCAGGGTCTTCAATTGCACACGTTGCCATGGAAAAGAAAATTATGATTAACGATTCAGTTTCAAAAAAAGACCAGCGCCCGGCGAGCCCTTCGGCGTGGCGGGAGATCGTAGCAAAATACCAGAGACCCTCGATTCCGCGGGGGGTCTGGCAGATTGTGAACACCCTCGTGCCCTATGTCGCGCTTTGGTATTTGATGTACATTTCCTTGGCAGTGTCCTATTGGCTCGTGGCGCCGCTGGCAGTGCTGGCGGGTGGGTTTCTGGTGCGGTTGTTCATCATCCACCACGATTGCGGGCACGGCTCGTTTTTCAAATCGAAAGTGGCCAATGACGTGGTTGGCCTCATCACGGGAGTCCTGACATTCACTCCTTATCACCATTGGCGGTGGGAACATGCGATTCACCATTCGACTTCCGGGGACCTGGACCGGCGGGGGATGGGCGACATCTGGACGTTGACGGTGCAGGAATACTTGGAGTCGTCTCGCTGGAAGCGCTTCGCGTATCGGTTGGCGCGCAATCCGGTGGTGCTGTTTGTGGTGGCGCCCCTGTTTGTCTTTTTGATCTGGCAACGATTTCCGAAGCCCGAGGCGAACCGGCGTGAACGTTACTCAGTATATTGGACAAACCTGGCGATTCTTGGATTGGCGGTGGGAATGAGCTGGGCTTTTGGCATCAAGGCGTACTTGCTGATTCAATTGACCGTAATTGCGGTGGCTGGCTCCGCCGGTGTGTGGCTGTTTTATGTGCAGCATCAATTCGAAGGAGTCTATTGGGAGCGCGGCGGCGAATGGGATTATGCTAAGGCGGCCCTGCAAGGCAGTTCGTTCTACAAACTGCCCAAGGTCTTGCAATGGTTTTCCGGCAACATCGGATTTCATCACATCCACCATCTGAGTCCACGAATTCCGAATTACCATTTGGAGAAATGCCACGAGGCCGAGCCATTCTTTCAAACCGTGAAACCGGTCACACTGCTTTCCAGCCTCAAGTCTTTTACGTTCCGGCTTTGGGATGAGAAGGGGCGCAGACTCGTCGGCTACGATCATCTACGGGCTCTTCGCCGGCAACAACGACAAGCCTCACGCTCCTGAGCGACGGCCATCGCATCCATGCTGCTGACCGGAAGATTTCCGAAACGCTGCTTGTGGCCGCTCCTGTTAATCACAACCAATATCGCCGGCTACTCACAGGCCCCGGCGACGGCGATTGAGCATGTGATCGTTTACCACGAGCCTGGCCGCTTTGGTGGCTGGCCGGCGAACCACGGCATCTGGTCTTGGGGCAACGAAATCCTCGTCGGGTTCAGCATTGGTTATCACAAGGACCTTGGGGCCGAGCGACACAACATTGACCGGGAGAAGCCGGAGGAACACGTGCTCGCCCGCAGTCGGGATGGCGGCCAGACTTGGGCCATCGAACATCCCGCAAGGCAACATGTCTTGATCGGGACCGCCGGGATGCGTCATGGAACTCTACCTGCCGACTACGCTGAACCGGAACCCGTCTATTGTCCCGGCGGCATCGACTTTACACACTCTGATTTCGCGATGACCTGTCGCATGGAGGGCGTCAACACTGGCACATCGCGGTTTTACTATTCCTACGACCGGGGTCACAATTGGAAGGGGCCGTTTCGTCTGCCGCTCTTCGATCAGAAGGGAATCGCGGCGCGCACCGATTACATCGTCAACGGAAAGCAAGATTGCCTGTTGTTCCTGACGGCGTCAAAGAGCAACAACCGCGAAGGCCGGCCCATTTGTGGGCGAACCATAGACGGCGGGAAATCCTGGCGGTTCATTTCCTACATTGGCCCGGAACCAAAGGGATATTCCATCATGCCAGCGACGGTGCGGCTCTCCGACCGCGAACTCCTGACCACGATTCGGCGTGGCGCCGAGGAAGGAAAACGCAAAGCGTGGATCGAAGCGTGGCGGTCATCTGACAACGGCGAATCATGGTCGCAACTTGACGACCCGGTCGCGAACACTGGTGAAGGAAACCCGCCCGATCTCCTGAAACTCGCCGATGGCCGGCTTTGCCTGACGTACGGTCACCGGGCGAAACCGTTCGGAATATTCGCGCGCTTGAGCAGCGACGCTGGGAAAAGTTGGGGCGAGCCGATCACGCTGCGTGATGATGGCGGCGGGCGTGATCTCGGCTACCCACGAAGCGTGCAACGTCCAGACGGAAAGGTAGTGACTGTTTATTATTTTTGGGACGCGAAAAGCGGTCCCGAACGCTACATCGCCGCCACCATCTGGTCCCGGCCGGCCTAGTAAATGATACTTGAATGAACGATCGAGGCTTGGCTTGCGGCAGGAAGCAGCGGGCAGGTTGTTTCGATCTTAATCATAATCATTATCTTAAGCTTGATCTATTCTGCAAAGCTGGACGCTTGGATCTGGATAGGGAAAGATCAAGATTACGATGAAGATCAAGAGCAGGAACTGAAGCTTGCACGACTGCGACACGCCGCCATTCCTGCCTTGTCTATCGTGATGGGAGGCGCGAGGATGTCACCATGTCCGACGTCACTCAAATCCTGGACCGCGTCCAACACGGCGATGCCAAGGCCTCCGAGGAATTATTGCCGCTGGTCTATGAGGAGTTGCGCAAGCTAGCCGCGCACAAGATGGCCCATGAAGCCGCCGGCCAAACCTTGCAACCCACCGCGCTCGTTCATGAAGCCTGGCTCAAGCTGGTGAAGCCCGGCCCTCAACATTGGAACAGCCGGGGTCACTTCTTCTGTGCCGCCGCCGAGGCCATGCGACGCATCTTGATAGACCGGGCGCGGATGCGGAAACGGGAGCGCCACGGATACGGACTGGAACGCGTGGACTTGGATCGGGTGGACGTGGCCAGCACCACGGACGACGACACGCTTTTGCGAGTGAGTGAGGCGTTGGACAAGCTGGCGGGTGAAGCGCCGGAGAAGGCGGAACTGATCAAGCTGCGTTACTTCGCCGGGCTGTCCATTGAGGATGCCGCCGCCGCCTTGGGCATTTCTCCGGCCACAGCCAAGCGCCACTGGGCCTTTGCCCGCGCCTGGCTGTTCGTCGAGTTACAGCGGACGGCTTGAGCGCCGTGCCAAAAAAAGTTTCACCTGGATGAGCCGGTTTGGCAGCGGAGGACGCCACTGTAGAATGGAATCTCAATTCATTCGATGAGCGCAAACCACGAAAAAGTCGCAGCCCTGTTCAACGAAGCGCTGGAATTCGCGCCGGTGGAAAGATCGGCGTTTCTGGCCGGCGCTTGCGGTGGCGACGTCGAGTTGCGCCAAAAACTGGAGGAACTGCTCAAGGCCGAAGCGGAAGCGGGGGGCTTCCTGCCCGAGTCGCCGCAGGATGCCGTAACGGTCAAGGCCGATCTCCCCGCCGCCATTGGGGAAGAAGCCGTCGGCACCCGCATCAGCCACTACAAGCTGCTCCAAAAAGTGGGCGAAGGTGGGTGTGGTGTGGTGTACATGGCCGAGCAGGAGGAACCGGTCCGCCGCCGCGTCGCCCTCAAAGTCATCAAGCTGGGCATGGACACCAAATCCGTCATCGCGCGATTCGAGGCCGAGCGACAGGCGCTGGCGTTGATGGATCATCCCAATATCGCCAAAGTGCTCGACGGCGGCGCGACGGACGCGGGCCGGCCCTACTTCGTCATGGAATTGGTGCGAGGCACGAAGATCACCGAGTATTGCGACCAGGCCAACCTCTCCACTCGTGACCGGCTCGATCTGTTCATCAAGGTCTGCCAAGCCAT
>CAZYYS010000343.1:1910-5895 GCA_964651015.1 uncultured Verrucomicrobiota bacterium | reverse complement strand
CCGCATGTGTTTGGTCGAGAAATTGGAGTGCATGCCGGAGCCGTTCCAGTCCACGTCCTTGCCGAGCGGCTTGCAGTGCCAGTTCACGTCCACGCAGTATTTCTCACAGAGGCGCATCATGAGATAGCGGGCGACCCACATCTGGTCGGCGGCACTTTTTGAGCCCTTGCCAAAGATCTGGAATTCCCACTGGCCCTTGGCCACTTCGGCGTTGATGCCTTCGTGGTTGATGCCGGCGTCAAGGCAAAGGTCGAGATGCATATCAACGATTTCACGCGCGAGCTCGCCAACGTTTTTGTAGCCGACGCCGGTGTAGTATTCGCCCTGCGGCGGCGGGAAACCACCGCCTTTCGGGAAACCCAACGGCACACCATCCTTGTAGAGAAAATATTCCTGCTCGAAACCAAACCAGGCATCCGGATCGTCAAGAATGGTGGCGCGGGAATTGGACGGGTGCGGGGTTTTGCAATCCGGCATCATGACTTCGCACATGACGAGCACGCCATTCTTTTTGATGCTGTCCGGGAAGACGGCCACGGGTTTAAGCATGCAGTCGGAACTTCGGCCTTCGGCCTGTCGCGTGGAACTCCCGTCGAAGCCCCACATGGGAAGCTGCTCTAGTTTGGGAAAGTTTGCGAATTCTTTGATTTGGGTTTTGCCGCGCAGATTGGGAACCGGCTCGTAACCGTCGAGCCAGAGGTATTCCAGTTTGTATTTCGTCATGTTTGAGGATACGGATTTTCTTGGTCTTAATATGTTTGGTATTCCACTTGATCGTGGTCACGTGCTTTAAGCAGGTGCTTTGCCGGATTGGCCCGTTTCAATTTGAGAATCGATTACCTGCCCGTTGGACGGGCCTATTCTTGCGCACGGAAATTATTGGGGCGCGTACAAAAACCAACCGCGCTGTGGTTTTTTTGCCGCCCTGATTTAATTTGCTCAGGGCTCGTAGAATTCCCCAGTTGCCAATCTGCGGAAGCGAGGCAGAATTTCTCGCGTATGTTGCAAGTGAAGGATACGCTTCGGGCGACAGTAAACTTGAGTTTCGACGGACGGGTGTTCAAGGTTTACCATGGTCGGGATGCGCTGACCCGATTTAACCAGGAGGTGGAAGTGCTGCGCCATCTGGAAAAGCGCGGTTGTGGATTTGTTCCCCGGCTGCTCGAAGCCGATCCAACAAAACCTCGGATCATCACGACGAATTGTGGAAATCGGGTTGAACACCTGGATCCCGAACGGACGCGGGAATTGTTCGCCGAGTTGGAAACTTACGGCGTTCACCATGACGACCCTGACATTCGCAACGTGACTTACCGGCAATCCGACGGCCGTTTTTGCGTGATTGATTTTGAGTTTGCCACCATCCTCCCAGGGCACGAATCGTGATTCGTTGACTCGTTGCATCGTGACAACAATGTCATGCCATCAGCTGATTACGAATCAACGTGTAACGATGCCGCGCTGTATCGTTTTCAGGGCATGACCAGATCCAATCCCAACACTCTTGCGTCCATCGAGTGGTTTGGCTGGACTGACCGGGGCCGCGTGCGCCCGCACAACGAAGATTCGTTCGTCGGCCTTCGATTCGACGCGCGGGAGATTCATCATCTCGGCAGGCACGGCCAAGGCTCGCTCAAGCATCACGATTATGCCTTTGCCGTGAGCGACGGCATGGGCGGGGCGAGCGCGGGCGAATACGCCAGCCGAATCGCCGTCGAGAAAATCACCAGTCTGCTCCCGCGCTCCTACAGACTCAGCGCCCTTGGCCTAAATGCCGACATCGACGACGTACTCGCCGAGTTGTTCGATCAAATCCACAAGGCCCTTGTCTATGTCGGCAACAGCTACGACGAATGCCGCGGCATGGAGGCTACTTTGAGCCTATGCTGGCTTACACCCGGCTGGATGTACTTTGGCCACATTGGCGACAGCCGACTCTATTATTTGCCGGCGCGTGAAAGCCACATCAAACAGCTCACCCACGACGACACGCACGTGGGCTGGTTGTTCCGGAATGGAAAACTCAATGAACGCGAAGCGCGGTCGCACCCTCGGCGCAACGTGCTGCAAAAAGCCCTGGGTGGCGGCAACCAGTTTGTCGATCCGCAGGTCGGCGCAGTGGCTTACGAGCCGGGAGACCTCTTTCTCCTCTGCACAGACGGGCTTACCGATGGGCTTTACGATCATCATCTGGTCGAACTCCTGCGCGCCCGGCGAACGACGAAGGCAAACAAAAATCCGGCACACCGCCTGGTGAACGAATCGTTGGAAAAGAGCGGCCGCGATAATACAACTGCATTCGTCATTCAAGTCCGGCAAAAGTCTCTCCGCCGCTAGCGGCTTGTTGATGAAGAAACAAGCGGCTGGGGCGGTGCATCACCCCAGCCGCTGACCCTACCCTCTCTCAACCACCACCTGGAATTTCAGCAAACACGTCGCTACGTATTCGCCGAAATCCAATCCCTCGTTTCCTCCTCAGCCCGAATCAAGTAGCGCTGAAGTCCATCAAAGCAACAGGTCATTCAGTCAAGCTGAAGCACCCCCGCCAGATCGACGTTGGACCCTGGACAAGCTCTGGCTTGGTCGCTGCAATTTCTGTTCGGCCATCAGGGTTTTGGGCCTTCACTTCGCCGATGCAGTGTTTAGCTGGCGTTTCTGGTAAATATGTGTGCCTAACATTCGTCGAACGCCGCGCCAAGGGTGACTCACGTTCACCTTTATTGGCGCAGCGTCAAAGACTTTTCGTCCCGATCAGCCGTGATAGCCTTCTTCGCCGTGCTCGGCGAGATCGAGACCAACCGTTTCGACTTCTTCACTGACCCGCAGACCGACAACAGCTTTCACGATGTAAGCGATGATCGCTGTGCCAACAATGGCCAGCACAAGCGTAACGCCAATCGCCTTGATCTGCTCAATCCACAAACCGTTGCCGACTAGCTTGTATAAACCATTGGCCTTGGCGTAGGTGTTTGCATCAGTCAGGTTGGCATTGACGCTACTCGTGGCGAGAATTCCGGTCATCAACGCGCCGAGCGTACCGCCCACGGCGTGAACACCGAAGGTATCGAGCGCGTCATCGTAGCCGAGCCAGCCCTTGAGCTTCACAACCGCAAAGAAAGGAATCAGTCCTGCAGCCACACCGATGATCATCGCGCCTTTCGCGTCCACGAAGCCTGTGGCAGGTGTGATCACAACCAAGCCTGCGACCGCTCCGGAGCAAAAGCCAAGCACGCTGGGCTTCCCCTTGAAGATATATTCCGCCATGCCCCAGACAAAAGCGGCGACTGCCGTTGCCAGCGTGGTGGTCATGAAGGCATTGGCCGCAACACCATCCGCCGCGACCGCGCTACCGGCGTTGAACCCATACCAACCCACCCAGAGCATCCCGGTCCCCACCATACAAAGCACCATGCTGTGCGGCTGCATTGACTCTTTGCCAAAGCCGAGGCGTTTGCCGAGAATCATGCAGAGGACCAACGCCGACCACCCAGATGACATGTGGACCACCGTGCCGCCAGCAAAATCTATCGCCTTGATCTTCGCGTCGCCATTCCACACTCCGTTCATGAGTCCATCGACCCCCCAGATCATGTGGGCAAGCGGAAAATAGACGACGAACATCCATAGCGCAACGAACAGCAAGACAGCGGAAAACTTCATTCGTTCAGCAATCGCGCCGACAATGAGGGCCGGCGTGATGATCGCAAACATCATTTGATACATTGAGAACACGTTTTGCGACACCCAAGCGGCGTAATCGGTGTTCGGGTTTGAATCCACGCCGTTAAGAAAGGCGAATTTCGTTCCGCCCAGGAACGGGCTGCCACTGGAGAAAACAAAACTGTATCCAACGACGTACCACAAAATCGTCACCAACCCGGCGATGCCGAGGCATTGGGCGAGCACCGACAGAACATTCTTTTTCCGCACCAGGCCACCGTAGAACAAGGCCAACCCAGGTAGCGTCATGAACAACACCAACGCA
>CAZYYS010000343.1:0-1900 GCA_964651015.1 uncultured Verrucomicrobiota bacterium | reverse complement strand
CCGAGCGCCGTTGTTGACGTAAGCTTCGAGGTCTTCAAGGCGCTCCGTTACCGAGCGTTCAGGAGCTGGATCGGCGGCGCGAGTGACCGTCGTAGGTGAAAGGAACAACACGCACAGACTGACAAAGAGAATAAACTTTTTCATTTTGTGATAAACGTTCTGAGTTTGGTTTCACTAAACCGCCTGTTCCCCTTTCTCTTCGGTGCGAATACGGATGGCCTCCTCAACCGGCGAAACGAACACCTTCCCGTCCCCAATTTTTCCTGTCTTGGCAGCTTTGACGATTGCTGCCACGGCGGGATCAACCTTTCCATCCGCCACAATCAGTTCGACCTTTATCTTCGGCAGAAAATCCACGGTGTATTCGCTGCCGCGATAAATCTCCGTATGACCCTTTTGCCGACCAAACCCTTTGACTTCAGTAACTGTCATCCCCTCGATTCCCTGCTCCCCCAAGGCGTCTTTGACTTCCTCTAACTTGAAAGGCTTGATAATCGCTTCGATTTTTTTCATAGTTTAATCACGGACAATTTTTCTGGTTAACTGCGTAGCGGTGATGTTCCCGACAACAAACAAGACACTCACAAAACAGAGCACTGCCAGTCCCGCCTGAAACCGAGTCATGTCGCTTTAGCAACGGCGGTGCCACCGGTTGAAGGCGCTCTTTCAATCACCATCTAAGCAGCCTGTTTTCAAAGTGGTTACATACTCGGAGAGATTTTTTGACTGCCAGCCATCCGACCGCTGAACATTGCAAATTGACCAGAATGGTTTTTTTTTACCAATGGCATCCAACACCTACGAGGAAGAGTAAGGTGTCGTGGGTCGTGCAGGGTCGTGCAGGAAATGCTCGTGAAACGAACTGGTCGTGAGCCGCCGCCGGCCCGTTAACCGTAAATGACCAGTTGAATGTTCTCCGGCAAATCCTTGGCAACTTGATTTGCCACGTCGCCCTTGAACATTTGCGCGAGCGTCCGGCGATGCCGTGCGCCCAGCATCAGAATGTCAATGCCCAGCGTCGCGGACAAATCAAGGATGGTCGCCGCCGGATTCTCACTCACGGCGTAAAGCGGAATGACGTTGACACCGTTTTGTCGGCCAAGGTCCATCATGCTGTACATGATTTTGGCGGCTTCCTCGTCGTCCTGCCACCGCGGCCGTTCGGTGCTTTGCAACGGCCCGGGCAACGCCACAGCAAGTTCCTTCACGTACAGCACATAGAGCGTCCCCTGCCGAAAGCGCGCCTCCTCCAAGGCGAACCGCAACACCGGCGTCAGCCCGCGCGCTGCTACAAGGATGGACTGTCCCGGATTCAAATTAATGCGGAATTCTGATGCGATTTCAGGCGATACCGACGCTGCAAGTTGTTCGGAAACCGTCACGGTGCGCAATCCTGCGCGCCGTTGTGCATAAGCTCGCAATCCCAAACCTATTCCAACCACGCAACAGACAAAAAACAATGCCTCGTGTTTCGTTCGCGCAATCGTCAGTTCGATGGGCACCAAAACCAGGAACGTCGTGAACAACAAGGCCCGTTCCCGCCAGTTTAGACGTAACCGCTTGTTGAAGCTGCATGAGCCTAGATTCAGGGTGATGGCGCCAACGACTCCGATAGCGTACAAACCCGCGAGATATTCAAGGTCGTTGGCGACCAAAACCACCACGAGTGGCAATCCGAGCGCAATCACCAACGGCCACCTCGGAACCCCATGCCGGTTCAGTCGTGCGAAGCTCTGCGGCATTTCGCCATCACGCGCCATCATGTAAAGCAGGCCTATCAGCGCCGCCACCGCCGTGTTCACCGCGCTCAAAAGCAGCAGCCCGACCACCACACCTACGACCGCGCCGAACACATGACCGAACGCCGGCCCCAGCGACATTCCGCCGTACTGCTCGCCGA
>CAZYYS010000342.1:0-5945 GCA_964651015.1 uncultured Verrucomicrobiota bacterium | reverse complement strand
GAGCCGTGATTTGTGCCGATGCGGAGGCAGCGGTTGAGCCGCTTCGCTTCGATGACCAGCGGAGCAAATTTTTCCTCGATGCGCTTCAACTCGGCGGCGTATTGCTCGTCGGTGTATTCCTTGATGGCGAATTTCTTCGAGTCCGCGTAGTTGCCAGGATTCACGCGCACGACTTCCACCCACTTAACCGCCTCCATCGCCGCCTCCGGCTTGAAGTGAATGTCCGCCACGATGGGCACGCGACAGTCGCGCTTCCGAAGTTCCGCGACAATGTTTTGCAAATTCGCCGCGTCCTTGACCGTCGGTGCGGTGATACGGACGAGCTGGCAACCGACAGCGACGAGTTCCAGCGTCTGGTTCACGCACTCCGCCGTGTCCATCGTGTCGCACGTCAACATGGACTGCATCACGACCGGCTGGTCGCCACCCATGACGAAGCCGCCGTTGTTCGCGTCACCGATGATTACTTCGCGAGAATTGCGGCGTTGGTAGAAAAATGGCGACGCGCAGTAGCGCATGAGATTAGTTGCCTGGTTTCGGCAACGCAGCCGGCTTTTCGACGTCCTCAATCTGGGTGTCTGAGCGGAACATTGACTTGAAAAGCGGAAAGCGTTTTATGTCGAAAAAAGTAACGTAGAGCATGAAGGAAATAAGCAACACGGCAAAGCCAGTGGTCGTGTATTCGACGAATCTTACGCTTAATGGGCGCCGACGAATTTTTTCCACGATCGCCATAAGGATGTGCCCGCCGTCAAGCACCGGTACCGGCAACAGGTTCAGAATGGCCAGGTTGATGTTCAGCAGCACCAGAAAACTAAGTGCCAGCCTGTAATCGGTGTTCACCTGAGCCGCCAGGATCGAAAGAATTCCCACGGGCCCGCTTAATTGACTGGGCCCGACACCGGTTTGCTTGGAGTGAACTAGCGCGCTTATGGTTTTGATGGTCTTGTCAAAAACATCCTCAACCTGTTCCCACGGGGTCGGGCCAGGACGTTGCACTTGATAGACCATGGCGGAGCTGCTGCCCAACGCGGCGCCGATCCGACCGAACTTGGTCGTGGGATCAATTTGTGGGGTGATCATGATTGTCAGTTTTTCCTGACCGCGCTGCACCCGAATTTCACTCTCCTGCCCGCCTCGTTTCCGGATGAGATCAATCAATTGTTCTCGACTGGCAACTGGCACTCCCGCGAAGGAAAGGACCACGTCCTTGGCCTGGAGTTTCGCTTTCTCAGCCGCGCCACCGGACATGACTTCCATGACTTCGGGATGATCCCGGGGATCGAGGTTAAGCAATTTCAGCCCCACCGAATCATTCACCGTCGCCGTCAATTGATAGGTGTTTCTCACGCCATCGTGCTCAATGACCACCGGCATCACATTCGTGCGTGCCAGAGCCGCATGCATGGTGACGTCCTGCCACGACTTGACTTTTTCCCCATCAACCGAAATGACACGGTCGCCTTCCTTGATTCCGAGTTTGGCTTCGGTTGAGCCGGGTTCAACGTAACCGATGATCGCCGGATTCACCGCGACGGGCAGGCCGACGAAATAAATCAAGCTGGCAATGGCGAAAGCAAAAACCACGTTCATGAACGGTCCGGCGAAGGCCACCAGGATTTTTGAAAGCGGCGAGGCCGGCGGGATCGGTGCTTCGGACGATGAATTGCCTCCCTCCAAGGCTTCCGAAGTTATCATCTGCGGCAGCTTGACGTAACCGCCGGCTGGGATCAGTCGCCAGGCGTAATCAATGCCATCCTTCTTCCAACCCAGAATCTTGGGGCCGAACCCAATGGCAAAAGCCTCAACTTTCATCCCGCGTTTTCGGGCCACCCAGTAATGGCCGAATTCATGGACGAAAATCGCCGCGCCGAACAGGAGCAGCACCGCACCAATCACATACAGAACGTTAAATATAGTCATTAACTAAAAAGCCGCCTCAGACGACGGCGGATTGAATATACCGGCGATTTGAGAACTGGCAACTTCGGAAAACTTTCCCGCGCCAACCACCCATGCGCTGACTCAGACCGCCGCCTCTTTCCGCGCCCAGGCGTCGGCTTCGAGGATTTTTTTGAGCGTCGGGTGGGCCACCAATTGATGGCGATCCATGACCCGCGCCACGGTCTGCGGAATTTGCATGAAACTGATCTGCCGGTTCACGAAAGCTTCGACCGCTGCTTCGTTCGCTGCGTTCAAAACAGCAGGCATCGTGCCCCCCCGTTCGCCCGCCCGCCGCGCGAGATTCAACGCCGGAAAACGCTCCAAGTCCGGTTCTTCAAATGTCAGACTTCCGAGTTGCGCGAGGTTGGTCTGCACCCGATCACTACGCACGCGCTCCGGGTACGTCAACGCGTATTGAATCGGCAGACACATGTCCGGCATGGAAAGTTGCGCGATCAACGCACCGTCCACAAATTCAACCATCGAATGCACCACGCTCTGTGGATGCACCACCACGCGCACACGGTCGATTTCGATGTCGAACAACCAGCGCGCCTCGATCATTTCCAAGCCCTTGTTGAAGAGCGTTGCCGAATCAATCGTGATCTTCTGCCCCATGACCCACGAGGGATGCATCAAAGCGCGTTCGACCGTGATGTTCTCGAAATCCTCCTTCGGTGTGTTTCGGAACGGTCCACCGGAAGCGGTCAACCAAAGCGCGCGCACCGAATCCGGTGATTTGTCCTCGAGACACTGAAATATCGCCGAGTGCTCGCTGTCCACGGCCAGCACGCGGACACCGTGTTTGCGCGCCTCACTCATGACAATTTCGCCGGCCATGACCAGGATTTCCTTGGACGCCACGGCGATGTCTTTGCCAGAGCGAATGGCCGCCAATGCCGGTTGCAACCCCGCAGTGCCGACGATGGCGATCAACACGATGTCCGCCGCCGGCAACGTGGCGAGCTTAATCAACCCCTCACCGCCGGAATAAACATCCGTGGCCGTGCCAAGTGAATCACGCAGCTCCGCTGCCTTCGCTGGATCGTTGATGGAAATTGCCTCCGGCCGATGCTTGCGTGTCTGCTCACGCAAGAGTTCGACGTTGTTGCCCGCCGCCAACGCAAGCAGTCGGATATGGTCAGGCAAGTCTTCCGCCACCTTGATGGTGCTGGCACCAATGGATCCCGTGCTGCCAAGAAGGACGACGTTTTTCATTCGCGAATCAGAACGTGCCGTAAATACAAATACATGATGGGCGCATTGAACAAAAGACTGTCGAGCAAGTCGAGGATGCCGCCAATGCCGGGAAACAGCTTCCCCGAATCCTTGACGCCGGCTTCGCGCTTGAACAGTGACTCGATCAAATCGCCGACAACCGCTGCCACGCTCAACAATATGCCCAGTACCACCGAGTGTATCAGATTCATACCGGGCATTTGGTTCGCGAAGAAGTGCGCGAACACAATGCCCGCCAAAGTGGACACGACGATCGCCCCCCCAAACCCTTCCCAAGTTTTGCCGGGGCTGATGCGTGGAATCATCTTATGCCTGCCGATGAGCGAACCAACGGCGTAAGCGCCCGTGTCGCTTAACTTCGTCACGAGAATGAAATAGAGCACGTAGAATTTCCCGTTGTCGCCAAGGCCCGGAAAGAAATTGATCTTCTGAATGAAGTTGAGCAGCCACGGCACGTACATCAGGCCAAACAGTGTGGTTGAAATTGCGAGCATGCCGGTGGCACTGCTGCGGGAAACAAACTGACGCACGCAAAGACCGAGAACGAAAAGGATCAGGAAACTTGTTTCAAAGTCATTTGCTCCCGCGGGCCCACTCTCTGTCCTGGCTGCACCGGACAAGTTAAAAAATGTGGCTACAATCAGTAACAACCCGCCGAAGATTCCCCAGCATTTGAAGCACGCGAGGTTGGCTTTCTCGACCAGCCCATAAAACTCCGCCGCCCCCAGACCCGCCAGTAGAACCATGATCGCCAGGAAAACGTAATCGGAAATCCACTTGTTGCCTGAAAATAGCGCCACCAGAATCACCGTCCACAACACCACGAAACTTATCAAGCGACGGAAGAATACTCTGGCTTTGGAAGGCGGCGGCGCTGGAATGGTTGGATCGGGCATGCCTGAAGAAGTTAATCGTCCGACGTATCGTGTCTAGTTTTGAATTTCAAAGCGCCGGCTTTCACAGCCCGCCGAATCGCCGGTGCCGCCGTGCGTATTCCTCCAAGGCCGCAAGGAATTGCGGTCTGCGAAAATCCGGCCAGAGCGTGGACGTCACCACCAGTTCGGCGTAGGAGATCTGCCAGAGAAGAAAATTGCTGACTCGCATCTCACCACTGGTGCGGATCAACACATCCGGGTCAGGCCAACTGCGCGTGTAGAGATGTTGCGCAAAAACCTGTTCGTTGATGTCAGCCGGATCGACTTTGCCCTGTTTCACTTTTTCCGCGATGCTGCGAACCGCATCCACGATTTCAGTCCGGCCTCCATAACTCAAGGCCATGATCAACGTAAGGCCGTTGTTCTTGGAAAGAGTCTGGATGGATTTTCTAAGATGCTCCTGCACATTTTCCGGCAGGCGATAAATTTGGCCGATGACCTCCAACCGAACATTATTCTTGTTCAGCTCCGGCGTTTCAGTCTTGAGATAGTGAACGAGATATTTCATCAGTGCATCCACTTCGTCTTTGGGACGATTCCAGTTCTCAACTGAAAAAGCGTAAAGGGTGAGATACTTGATGCCGAGCTCGCCCGCCGTGCGAATAATGACCCGCGCCGATTCGGCCCCCGCCCGATGACCTTCGATGCGCGGCAAGTGACGTTGCTTTGCCCAACGACCATTGCCGTCCATGATGATGGCGACGTGCCGCGGCAGGTTCGCCTTTACTTCAGAACTCAGATGTGGCGAATTGGCGCTCAAACAAAAATGGTCTGCTCCCGCGCTGGTCCCACTGAGGCAATTGTCAATTTCGCTCCCGACAATTCCGCAATGGCTTTGAGATAGGAACGCGCCTTGGCAGGCAGGTCTTTCCACTTGCGAATCTGGTTGGTAGCTGTTCGCCAGCCGGGGAACTCAACATAAACCGGTTCGCATCTGGAAAAAAGCTCAACGTCGCTGGGCACGTACTCATAGCGCTTCGAACCAATGCGATAGCCGATGCACACCTTGATGGTCTCCAGGGAATCCAAACCGTCCAGATTCGTTACCGCCAGTTCGTCGATACCATTGACCATTGTGGCGTGGCGTGTGGCCACCACGTCGAACCAGCCACAGCGCCGCGGCCGACCGGTGGTCGCGCCGAATTCACGGCCCATGCTGTGCAGTAGATCAGCAATCTCGATGTTCTCGCTCGGCAACGGGCCTTCGCCAACCCGCGTCGTGTAGGCCTTCATAACGCCGACCACTCGGTCCATCCGATGTGGCGGCACACCTGAACCGGTGCACGCGCCGCCCGCCGTCGTGTTGGACGACGTGACAAACGGATACGTGCCGTGGTCAATGTCCAGGAACGTTCCTTGCGCGCCTTCAAACAAGATGTTTTTGTTGCGCTGGCAGGCTTGATGAAGGAAGACCACCGTGTTGGTCACAAACGGCTTCAAGTAATCGCCGGCCGCGCGGTAGGCTGCGTGAACAGTCTTGAACGAAAGCGGCTTGGCCCCGAACGCTTTCAAGATTTCGTTGTTCTCCTTGATCTTGAGCGCGAGCTTTTCCGCAAAGCGCTCCCGATCCACCAGATCAATCATACGCAGGCCAGTGCGCGCGGCCTTGTCACCGTAGGCCGGGCCGATGCCGCGTTTGGTGGTCCCGATTTTGTTTTTGCCTTTGAGAATCTCGCGCTGCTCGTCAAGTTCGCGATGATACGGAAAGACCAGGTGCGACGTTTCACTGATCAACAGGTTACCATCCACCTTGATGCCAAGTCGGGTCAGTCCACGGATTTCTTCGACCAGGTTGACCGGGTCCACGACGACGCCATTGCCGATGAC
>CAZYYS010000341.1:0-5956 GCA_964651015.1 uncultured Verrucomicrobiota bacterium | reverse complement strand
TTGAGCCTGTTGCTGAACCGCTAAGTTGATTTGGCCTGGGATTTCGCCTTGGCGAGGCATTGTCTCGCTCCACCTGATTACGTGGAGCGAGCGCGGAGGGCTCCCCAGTTCTCCGATCTGACAAGCGAAAGGCAATCCCAGCCAAGACGACCAGCGCCACCGAAGCAATGACTAATTTGAAAATTCCCGAACGGTTCATGAATCTGATGCTCTACCCTTAACGTGTAGCTAGTTTCGCCTTAAGCCAGCGCATGGCTTCAATTTCGCCGTAGATTTTTACGCGCTCGGCGTAACTCGCTCTTTCGACCTCGGTTAGGGTAGGGTAAACCGCACCAAAACTTACTGATAGTTCCCGAAACGCCGCCTTTTGTTGTTTGTTTTCATCCACTCTTTGGCTTGGAGTTTGGCCGCCAAGAAAATCGTAGCTGGTGTCTTGATCCAATGATTTGAGCGCAATATTCTCGGTAGCGATTCCAACCAAGTGGCTGATTATGAACCTCCCTCCCTCGCCGCTGGTGAGCCGATTTGCCAGTCCCACTCCCGTTTGAGCAAGACGTTCGACTGAAGCGGTATCGCCAGTATCCAGATATCCCTTTTGCGCATCTTGTATGCCCTGTGCGACTCCTTTTATGTTTGCCAATGTCGGCAAGAGATCGCTCGACATCGCGGACATCGCCGCTGTGTTCGCCATCCGTGGCGCTTTCTCGCTGAACCGGCACAATTCCTCTGCCCCCAGGTAAGTTTCCATCGTGTAATCTGCGAATTGGGATTTGCCGGCGGCCTCCACGAGTTCTTTGATTGCAGCATCGGGCTGCTTGCTTTTGAAATATTCTTGTGCGGACAGATAATTTGCCAGGGAGTTGCTTGGCGAAGACACCTTGAATGCCTCGAGCCACTTACGCTTGTCTTCCGGGAATGCGCTCTGCTCTAACGATGTCCACTGCGCCAGGATTGTGAATTGTACGTGTGGATCATTGGGAAAATTCGCCGCGGCTTCCTTCAAATAATTGATGTCTGCGGGATTATCCTTGTCGCCCGACGCATGAAACGCCGCCAGTAAGCTTGCAGCATCGCGATTGTGGAGCTTCAGATATTCCTCTATTTTCTCTCGTGACACTTTCATCGGATCAGCCGATTCATCGTCAGGATGTGTCGGAATTTCATCGGTCGTGACCGAAAGCTGGCGGCGGATGGAAAAGTTCTTCGACGGGACTGATTTGGATTTTTGTACAAAATCGGTTGGCGGATTGTCAGGCTGCTCTGGACTAGAATTGAGTGAAAGCAGAATAATCCCACTGACGACGACCAGCACCGCCGAAACGATGATCACTTTATAGGTCTTGGAGACATTCATGATGTCTTGCCGCCGTCAACACGGAGCGCCTTGTTCGAGCCAATGTCAACTTGATTTGACCATCTGGCAAATGAATCCTCACGCAAATTGATCTGCTTATGGTTAATCGCTCTTTACCCCGTAGTTTATGCTCATGATGCCGCCGAGCAAATTGACGATGCGAACTTTGGTGAAGGGCATTTCCCGCATCTTTGCCGCGACACCTTGTTGCGCCGGATAGTGGGTCAACGACTCCAAGATGTAGGCGTGCGTTTGCGGGTCGCCGAAAAACAGGCGACCAAACAGCGGCACGCAGCATTTCAGGTAGGCAAAATAGAGTCTGCGCCAAAGCGCATTGTCCGGCTTGCCAAAATCGAGCACGAGCACCCGTCCGCCGGACTTTGCCACGCGCCACATTTCGCGCAGGCCGGTTTCCCAGCTCGCGAGATTGCGCAGGCCGTAACCAACCGTGACAATATCGAAATGCGCGTCCGGGAACGGAATATCCTGTGCGTCGGCTTGGATGAACTCCACCCGCCGTTGATCATCATTTTTTCCCGACGCACCTTCGACCTTTGAGTTTCGGCTACGTTGCCTGGCCACGGCAAGCATCGGTCCGCTGAAATCCAATCCTGTTACCCGGACACGGCGGCGCGTAAAGGCGAGCGCGATGTCGCCCGTACCGCAACAAAGATCAAGAGCGCGTTGGCCGGGTCGTGCCTCAGCCAGTTGGATCAACCGCCGCTTCCAATAGCGATGCAAACCAAAACTTTGAAGGTCGTTGATCAGGTCGTAACGCGGCGCGATGGTGGTGAAGAGGTCATTCACCTTGGCGGCCCGTTGATTTCCCGGCTCATAAAACCGATTGGTCATGCGCTCGCACGCTAGCATAACGTGGATTCGCGGGCGATGACGATACGAAGCGGGCTGGAAAGCTTTGTGTTAATTCGCCTCACGCCAAAGCTGTCGATGGACGAATGGTTCTGAAAACGGTTTTTAAAATCGTTGCTCAAAAATCAAAACTCCTGTATCAAGATTCCCGACTGACCGGACAGCGGTTGCGAAGAATCGCCAAATCAGCCGCTTACTAAGAGAATGCGCTTGTGAACTTATTTGGAAGATTTCGGAAGAAAGACTCAAAGGATGAGGCAAGCTCACTTTCACCTGGAGCGAACCAAACTTCCAAGACCAAGGGTAAAAAAGTGCTCGTGGTAGATGACGACCCCGTGGTTGTGAAAGGGTTGACCCTCAAGTTGCAGGCGGACGGCTACGAGGTCATTTCTGCCAGTGACGGCTCGGACGCGGTCGTCCAAGTCAGACAAGAAAAACCGGACCTCGTGATCCTCGATCTTAATTTCCCGCCCGAGGTTGGTATGAGCTGGGATGGCTTCAAGATTCTGGAGTGGTTCAGACGACCGGCGGAGGGAGCCAAGATTCCCGTCATCATTATTACGGGCGACGATTCCGCCAAGAATAAGGAGCGCGCTTCCAACGTCGGCGCCGTCGCCTTTTTCCAGAAGCCGATCAACACGGAAGAACTTTTGGCCACCATCCACAAAGTGGTCGGCTAGGAACGTCGCGATCATGCTGCTGTGAATCTGTGCGAAGCACGCACGCTTGGCCGAGGGTCACACACATTTGACATTCTACCCTGAGTCAACTCGGCCACGTAAAAGGCGAGTTTTTTTCCTGTTATTTTTGAGTCGGCTGCTTATATTCCAAGCTAGATGAAACACCACGTTTGCAATCTGATTTGTCTGCTCTTGGGTGGAGTTGTCACGATGGCCAAAATCACCCCCGAACAGGCCAACTTGCTACCACCTCCAACTGCCCGCGAGGTTAATTTCAGCAAGGATATCAAGCCGATCATCGAAGCGAGTTGTATCAAGTGTCACGGGCGTGGGCGCGACAAGGGCGGCTTTCAGATGGATACCCGCAAGACGCTGTTGAAAGGCGGCGACTCCGGCCCCGCCGTGGTCGTTGGCAAAAGCGCTGACAGCTATCTGGTCGGTCTGGTATCGGGGCTTGACCCCGACAGCGTGATGCCCAAAAAGGGTTCCAAGCTGAAGCCGGAACAGGTAGGTCTGATACGCGCTTGGATCGATCAGGGGTTGAAATGGGACGCAGATGTCGCGTTTGGAAAACTCGAACCGATCAATCTGAAACCAAAGCGTCCGGAGATTCCAGCGGGTCGGAAGGACGAGAATCCCATTGATCGCTTTTTGCAACCGTACTATGCCGCACACAAGATCAATCCACCAAAGCCAGTTGATGATCGTGTTTTCGCGCGCCGCGTTTACTTGGATGTCGTTGGGCTATTGCCGACACCCGAAGAACTGGATGCGTTTGTGGCCAACAAGCAGGTCGATAAGCGCGAACGCCTTGTGCGACATCTGCTCGCGGACAACCGGAATTACGCCGAGCACTGGCTGACATTTTGGAACGATCTGTTGCGAAACGACTATCGCGGCACCGGCTACATTGACGGCGGACGCAAGCAAATCACCGACTGGCTCTACGCCGCACTCGCGAAAAATATTCCCTATGATCAGTTTGTCGCTCAATTGATCAATCCCACGCCGGCATCGGAAGGATTCACCAAGGGTATTGTCTGGCGCGGCGTGGTGAACGCCTCGCAGACACCGCAGATGCAGGCCGCCCAGAGCATTTCGCAGGTCTTCATGGGCGTGAATCTTAAATGTGCTTCCTGCCACGACAGTTTCATCAACGACTGGACGCTGGCGGACGCTTATGGCCTCGCCAGTATTTATTCTGATGGCCCACTAGAGATGGTTCACTGCGACAAGCCCACCGGCAAGATCGCCCAGTTGCGGTTCATTTATCCCGAGTTGGGAAGCATTGATCCCAAGGCTGACAAGACCGCGAGGCTCAAACAGCTTGCCGATTTGATCACCGAGAAACAGGACGGCCGTCTGACGCGCACGATCGTCAACCGGCTCTGGCAAAAATTCATGGGACGTGGGCTGGTCGAACCAGTGGATGACATGGAACAGCCGGCGTGGAATCCGGATCTGTTGGATTGGCTCGGCGAGGACCTGGCGGCGAATGGTTACGACCTGAAGAAAACCATTGAACGCATTCTGACCTCGCACGCCTATCAATTGCCTGCCGTCAGCACGAACGAGGACGATCGTCAGGATTCCGTCTTCCGGGGGCCGCTCGTCCGGCGCATGTCTGCGGAGCAATTCCGCGACGCCGTGGGCGGCTTTACCGGCATTTGGTACAGCCAGCCGGCCATCAAAATCAATTACGTGGACGAATCAACCATCAAGTCCATCTCGTCCTCGCTGAAGGGAAAGTGGATTTGGAAGGAAGCCGGAGCCACCCAATCCGCCGCGCCTGAGACGATCCATTTGCGAAAAGTCATCACGCTCCCCGAGCCGCCGACAGAAGCCCGTGCTTTTGTCACTTGCGACAATGTTTACACGCTTTTCATCAACGGGAAAAAAGTTTCTTCCGGCGACACTTGGGGACAGCCGGGCGTGATGGACATTCGTTCTCACCTGGTGAAAGGGGAAAATGTGATCGCGGCCAAAGCTGTCAACGAGGGTGATCAGCCGAATCCGGCAGGATTTTTCTTTTTCGCTTCCGTGCGACAAAATCACGATGACCGCCCCGCAACCGTCATGGATTTCGCCAGCGACAGTTCCTGGACGTGGTCGGCGCAGGAATCTGATGGCTGGCAAAAGACAGGCTTTGCGGCACAAGATTGGAAGAACGCAGTGGAACTGGGGGGCGTCAACACCGCGCCTTGGGAATTGGAGCATCAGTTCAACACGACAATGGCAACTCCGCCGCAGTCCGGCAAAGTCCGCGCTGCGCTCGTCAACGCTGACGCATTGATGGTGGCACTCGGGCGGCCGAATCGCGAACAAGTTGTAACCGTACGCGCTTCGGCCGCGACCACATTGCAGGCATTGGAATTGACCAATGGCCGCCAACTGGCCGACCTGATCCAACGCGGCGCGACCAAATTGGTCGCGGCCAAGCCGGCATCGGATCGCGAACTGGTTCAACAACTTTACGCGCAAGCATTGGGACGCAAGCCGACGCCCTCGGAATTGGAAGCGTCAATGGAATTGGTCGGCAGCCCCGTCAAGCAGTCGGGTGTGGAGGATTTGATGTGGGCATTGACGATGTTACCAGAGTTTCAGTTGATCCATTGAGGAACGGATTATGAAAGCAAACAGTTCATGGAGTCGCCGTGATTTTCTGAAGACCGCCAGTGCGACCACGCTCTCGGCTCTCGCGGCGGGCTATCCGCACGCCATTCTCGCCGATGATGCGAAGGAGGAAAAAATCAGGCCAACCGCCGATACGGTAATCGTGCTTTGGATGGCCGGCGGCATGGCGCACACCGAAACGTTCGATCCGAAACATTACACGCCGTTTGAGAAAGGACTGGAGTCGAAACAGGTTCTGAGCACGTTTCCGAGCATCGGCACCTCCGTCGATCACATCAAATTTTCGGAAGGGCTCGAAAAGACTGCCAAGGTCATGGATCGCGGCACTTTGATCCGCTCCTACACGGCTGGCGACCTCGGATTCATTCTTCATTCGCGTCATCAGTATCAATGGCACACGGGTTACGCCCCACCGCAA
>CAZYYS010000340.1:0-5996 GCA_964651015.1 uncultured Verrucomicrobiota bacterium | reverse complement strand
GACCGGCGTTCAGCGCTTGGGCCAGTTCGCCGATGGTGCCTTCACTTGACGGCGGAGAGTCTTGAAAAACTACGGTCCTCCCATGGTTCTCCAAGGCAGCGTTAATGGCGCCGGCGATCAAGTGCACCGCCAGCGGCTGTCGATAGCCCGCCAGTACCAGGCTTTGACCGCGATTAGCCAACAGATCCTTGGCGCACTCAGCAATCCACTCCGCATGCGCTTTGGCCGCTTCAGCCAACGGCGCCAAAGCGGAGAGCAGTTGCTGCTGGCCGGCCTGCCTGAGAATCTCCGAAGCCAGACCGGCCGCAAGGGGTAGAATGGCGCTTGTGGAAATCCGCAACCGATGATCGGCATTCACGCCCGTCAACGTAAAGAGCCCCTCCGCCGCATAAAGGCGGCTCATCGAATCCGTCGGCTTCTCGATCCGGCGGCCTCTCGCGAACCGGCGGATGTTGATCTGCGTGTTTTCTTCTGAACCGATAAAATCGCAGTCCAAAGAAACAATCACTTTTGCGTCATGGATCCTGAAGTAAGGAACGACAGATTTGCCAGTGGCTATTGACGCAGCCTCTCTGTGGATGTCGAAGTCAACCGGTTCGTAAACGTGCCAACGCGCCTTGGGAAACTTGTCGCTGACCAGCTTTTGCAAACGCGCGCGCGACGGGGAACTGCTTCGCTCCAGCAAAAAGCTCAAGCCCTGGCCACTATTGCCACGCACCTGGCTGGACAAGTCGCGGAGAAAATCCAGCGCGACCTCGCGGGCCACCGTGTTGCCGTTTCTTGCAAAACGTGCCGCGCGGTCGGGGTCATAAAGGTTTAGAATCGACGCTTGGGCAAAGACGTCGGTGCCGCCGTTGCTGTCGGGATGCTGCGGATTGCCTTCAATTTTCGTTGGCCGGCCTTCATGCGCCTTGGCCAACAGCGGTAGCGCACTCCCGCGAACCGGCATGGCCGTCGCATAAAACTGTGGAACACCGTACGTATAGTTCTCCGGCATCCGGGAGAACGGCAGGATATTCTCCACCGGCCGGCGGCAACCAGTCAAACCCAGTCCAGCCAACAGAAATGAGGCGGACATGATCTTGACGAAATGCCGTCGCGAAACGGGATCGGTAAACTCGCTGGCGCCCGCAGGAAATTCCCGCTCCACCCATTGACGGAACTCCGGCGTATCCGCCAGTTGATCGAGGCTGCGCCAATAACGCGGGCCGCTCTCTGGTTCGGGACAAGGTGGTGGAATGGTTTTCATCGGTGGCAGGCGGAGCAATTTTGCATGGATTGAACCTTCCAATCATGCACAAACTTCTCGCCCATTTCTTTCTGTTTCGCAGCCGCAAGCTTTGGATCGTCGCTCCATTTCCAATTCAAGTCGGTGACTTTGTCTGGTGGCCGCAGCCGCGCGGCGGGATCACGATGGCATTGCAGACAAAAGGACATGCTGAGCGATTTGGCCTCCAGCACCTCATCCATTTTGTTGACCTGGCCATGACATTCCACGCAACTCACCCCACGATTCACATGGACGGAATGGTTGAAATAGACATAGTCGGGCACTTTGTGGACCTGGACCCAAGGAATCGGTTTGCCGGTGGCAAAACTTTCGCGCACCAGCGCCAGCCGTGGGTCGTCCTTGAGAATTTGATTGTGACAATTCATGCACGTCCCGCTCGACGGCACATTGGAAAACCATGATTTTTCCACCGCGTTGTGACAATAACGACAATCGACTCCCAATTGATCTACGTGGACGGCGTGCGAAAAAGCCACGGGCTGGATCGGTTGGTACCCAACCCGGGTATATTTCGGTGTGAAATAATACCAAACCCCGGCCGTCACTGCTGTGCCAGCCAGCAAGGCCCCAACGGCGACGTACAAAGGCAGGCGGTTGGTCCACTTTGGGAAAATGTCTGACATCTCAAATAGTTGTTATGTCGTCAAAAAAATCTCTCTGAGTTGAGCCTTCGACTGCCGACAACGAAAGCCGTGATTCTTCCGATTTGAACTTAAGCGTCAACCGTTTTTTCTTCCGGCCGTATCCGCTGGCACACTGGATTGCTTGAACTGGCATCAGTCAGCAAGTAAGCCAACACTCGGCGCGATCCGCTCGGTCGCCTTGGATGTTTACTGCTTATGTTTTCAGGTCGCAAGAAAAGTTTGTGAAATTTTTCACGAATTCGTTCTGCTTAATGATGCGAATAAGTCTGCATGCTCAAAGCACTGACAGAATCGGGATTTCGGCGCGTCGGCTTCTTTGAAATGCCGCTGAGGTCGTGCGGCACAGACCCAAAGAAAAGCAGTTTGCTCCGAATGCGTGGATAAAGTGCGTCAGAGGTATTGGGCGGCCGGCCGGATCAGAACTACTATTCGGAGATCTCGCGAAAGAGCCATGCTCGCGCATAGGCCCAGTAACGTTTGGCCGTCGGCTCGGAAATTCCCAATACTTCGGCGGCCTGCTGGGTGGTCAGGCCCACAAAGTAACGTAGCTTCACCAATTCCGCTTTCATCGAATCATGTGCCGCGAACCGGTCCAGCGCCTCGTGAACCGCGATCAACTGGTCTTCATGCTCGTTGCTCGCGACCTCCACCTCGTCGGCGTCAACTCGCTCCAGTCCACCGCCGTGGCGTTCGGCCCGCTTGCGCCGGGCATTGTCAATGAGGATGCGCCGCATTGCCTCGGCCGCCGCAGCGAAGAAGTGAGCTCGGTTCTGCCAGTTCTGTTGTCCATCGCCGCCAAGCTTCAACCAGGCCTCGTGCACCAGCGCCGTGGCCTGCAACGTCTGACCGGGCGCTTCGCGCGCCATTTTCTGCGCTGCCATCAAGCGAAGTTCATCATAAACGACGCGCATTAGTTCATTCGTCGCGTTGGCCTCGCCACGCTCAATGGCCTTCAGGATGAGAGTGACATCAGTCATGGGTTTGGCCAGTTTTTAGGGTGTTTGATTGAGTGATTTCGAGTCTCTGTTGTAACGGATTTGCGTCTGTCATCATGGTGCAACTACCCAATGGAAGCGAGCGAAGAAATGAGTAGCGTCCGCATTTAGGCCATTCTGAAGACCATGGCTTAATCGGCGAACCAAGGGCGGACAACATTTTGCAGCAAAACTGATACGATTCGTTCCTGAATCTCGCATGAGTATGGTGAAGGCCAATTCGACCTAGAAGTCGTAAGAGCAAACTGAAATGATAGACAAACCAAAGAAACCGAAGGGAAATCTATGAAAAAGTCCCACTCAGTCGTCACCGCAACGCTTTTGTGTGCGTTGGTTGCAATTTCCAGCCAACTCCTGGCGGCCTCGATCACGGCCTCGTCAGGCCGGGCTGGCGGCGACACTGGACTCGTGTTACCGCCATCGACGATGAAAATCGCCGCCAGCTATGGCGAACTGCCCCTCCAGTTTGAAGTCAACCAAGGCCAGTTCGATCCCGCTGTGAGGTTTGCCGCACGCCAACGCGGCTACACGCTGTTCTTGGGGTCCGGCGAAGTGGACATCGCTCCGCGCAAACGCTCGGACTCGGCGGCGGTACGGATGAAACTCATCGGAGCAAACCCAAATTCTCCCGCGACAGGCCTGGTGTGACCGCCAGTTCCATCCAGACGCCTTTGATCGTTACCAGCCAACGAGCTGAAATAATCTGAGGTAAATCAATTTTCATATTCATTTCGCCTTTAATTATTCATGCGAAGTCGAGGTGCCAAAAGAATCAGCCCTGCTTTCGCGTTCCGGTCCTCCGGTTGTTGAAAGCTGAATTTGCATTAGTTCGGTTGCCCGCTGAGGTGATGGCAGACGAATTGAAGTCGGCTTTCATCGGTGTCAGTCCATGCTTCAATTCGCCATGCGAAAACCGCCGGTTGCGTTTTGGTTTAGTTTCAGTGTCCTTTCTATGGTTTTCGTGGCACGACCGTGATGTGGTAGGTCACTTCGGTTTCAAACCACCCCGTGATTCCGCTGCGGAAATGGATCAGGTGCTCGCCCACGGACAGCGGGGACAACATGATCCAATACCCGTCAGTCACGGCGCCGGTTTCACCGGGCGGATAAGCAAAGTCATATCCGAACGCCAGCCAGAAGTCGGGATCAGTCTGGATGGACCCCTCTGGCAGCGCCTGTGTGTAACCACCGGACGGCGATTCCGCCCGATACTGAGAGAGATCCTTCAGTTGTCGCCCGTCCACGCTACACTCCAGAATGTCCACTGAGTCGGCCTGCCCGTTGGCGAGAGCCCGTGCCTCCGGCTCGGTGGGAACATCCAGCGGAAAGAACATCAGGGAGTTGAACAAGGGGAAGAAAAGCGCTTTGCCCACCGGTACGGTCAAAGTTCGATCGACCGAACTGCCGTAGGTCCCCGCCAGAAACCAGACTGGTCCCTGCTGACCTTGGTCGCCATCCTCACCCGTATCGTCTGTGATCGGATCACTCAGGTAAGGGAACTGGAGCGCCCAGTTCCACCAAGCTCCACCCCACTCTCCATACGATTTGCCATGGGGCTTGGCTTGCGGCGGGATGACTCCCGGATTGTTTTCGCGGCAGGGATCAGCCCAAGCCGGACTGGCGGTGGCGAGCAATGCCGCGCCTGCAGCCAACGCCACTGAACCGCACGTGCGTTTGAACCATACTGACTTTTTGTTTGATGTTTTCATGTTACTTTCCTTTGGCTGTGAGGCAACGAGGCCTCGGGTTTGTTTTTGGCAACGATCAAAAATTGGCTTTTTGGGAGCGACGTTAGTCGGCGCGCTGTTCTGTGTGTTAATACATATTTTTTGCGGAACCATTGATTTATTCGATGACCCGCCGACTTCGGTTACGCGTGTTCATTTGGTCATGCGAAATTCAAGCGCGAAAAGGATCAGCCAATTTGCGATTTTGGCCCGGCGCCGGTTGGTCGATGGACGTGCCAGCCTCGGCGCGCGCCGCGAGCAACAGCTCGACCTGTTGGTGCAGTTCAAGATCGCCTCCACGGCTTCTTGTAGATAGGCGACACCTTAAGGAAGGCTTGTTGCATCGAAATGCGGATAGGCCGAGACAGGCCGAGTGTTATCTGTTCGGCTGGTCCAGGGACCGCACGCGTCCCGCGTGCCGCCGACGGCGTTGCGCCGTAGGCTTCGTCTCCAGCAAGTGTTCACCGTTTGGTTCGCCAGATTGGTGCGGTAAAGTTTGCGGCGCGACGCCGCAAACCACATGCCGGAGGCGTGTGCTCCCCATTCCGAACTGCATCCTTCCGGTTAACTGGGGGTGAAATTGACGTGGCGTTCTCCTTTCTGTCACCCTGCGGAAGATGTGGCAAAAATCCAGCAGCGCTTTACAGATCAGATGGAACTTGTCACGCTTTTCAATACTTTGCTCTGCTTAGTGCTTTGAACTGATCGCATGACCAGACCATCCGCTCAAGTCACGGCCGGCTACTTCGTCGGAAATGGATTCCCGACTCGAAGCAACATTCCGTCAACAAGCACCTCGATGATGGTGCCCTGATAAAAACATGAGTGACTCAGTCGATTATTTGAAATCCGAAGGGGATTTGAATATCACGCCGCTCCGGCGAGCATGGTCGCGGGCAAACATCAATGCTGAAACTCGCCGCCTATTGGAGCAGGACGCCAAATACTTTCTACACCAGTCGCTTTCTACTCCTTGCCTGAACGTGTTGCGGGGCTGTCGGGGTTCCAACCTTGAAGATTTTCAAGGCCGCCAGCTGTTGGATTTCCATGGCAACAACGTTCACCAGGTTGGCTTTGGTCACCCACGAGTCATCGAAGCCATCACGGCGCAGATGAAGGAGCTTTCCTTCTGCACGCGCCGTTACACCAACCTTCCCGCCATCAAGCTCGCGAAGAAGCTAACTGAACTTGCGCCGGGGGATTTGAACCGGGTCTTGTTCGCCCCGGGCGGCACCAGCGCCATCGGCATGGCGTTGAAACTGGCGCGCGCTGCCACCGGTCGGTTCAAAACCGTATCGATGTGGGATTCCTTTCACGGCGCGTCGCTGGATGCGATCTC
>CAZYYS010000339.1:0-6001 GCA_964651015.1 uncultured Verrucomicrobiota bacterium | reverse complement strand
GCAGCCTTGGCCTGGCTAAGATCGTAACCAGAAGGGAGTTCAATCACACTTTCGAACGGGCCGTAATTGATCTCCATCACGAGGAAACTGCATTTCGCCGTGCGGCAACCATCCGGCCTTTGTCCGCAGATTCGCAGTCGATTCCCTTCCACGGTGATTTCGAGATCGTCGCTGCGCATTCCGGCCAGTTCCACTTTAATGACCAACCCTTCATCCGTAACATAAACATCCGTGTTCGGCACCCAATGCCCTTTGGCGGAAACTTCGCGACCTGCGGCTACCAGTGATCGCTTGATGAAATGCGCGGACGAACTGACTTTACACATGGCCATGACAGGAAGAAAGTATCGCAGCTATTCGAGTTGCGCAAGCGCGCTCTTATTTCATTTTTACCACCACTTCCGGGCGCTCACCCTTGCGCGCGTGAAACACAATGGAAGGTGAAGACTGGCCAACCGACGAGCAACCGCAATGCGTGTCTCGCTGGAAATCAAACCGACGCGGACGAAGCTTGACCCAAACGAAAATTGCTGCGGTTACCGCTACAATGCCTAACGCAACTAGCTGCTGCCAATCCACGAGGCCAAGATAGCCGGAATAAACTTCTACGCAACAAGATTCCTTTCGCGGTCATGAAGGCAGCGTAGAACAAACACAAACTGTCCATTGTTGTGACAAATCTGATCAATCTGGAACTGCCGACCTGTGCCGAACAGTCCGACGTTCAGCGGCCAAAAGCAATAACCTTGTTCCGACCAGTTACGCCAGAATCTTCGTCACAACTTCACCAAAGACATCGGTCAGCCGAAAATCACGGCCCTGAAATTTGTAAGTGAGTTTGGTGTGCTCCAGTCCCAGGCAATGCAGGATGGTGGCGTGCAAATCATGAACGTGGACCTTGTCCTCGGCGACGTGATAGCCCAGTTCGTCGGTGGCACCGTAAGTGATGCCGCCTTTAATGCCACCGCCCGCCATCCAGATGCTGAACGCGTGCGGATGATGATCGCGTCCGATGAGGTCGGGATTCTTGCTGCGGTCCTCGTTCATCGGCGTGCGACCGAATTCGCCGCCCCAAACGATCAACGTATCGTCGAGCAGGCCGCGTTCCTTGAGGTCTTTGATCAACGCGGTGCAGGCCTGGTCGGTTTGTTTGGTCTGCCGCGCCAGGCCATCGCGGATGTCGTTGGACTTGCTGTCGCCGTGCTGGTCCCACCCCCAATGGAAAAGTTGCACAAAACGAACACCGCGTTCCAACAGACGGCGGGCGAGCAGGCAGTTGTTGCCAAAGGAGGCCTTACCCGGTTCGGTGCCGTACAACTCGTGCATCGCCTGCGGTTCCTTGTCGATCTCCATCAACTCCGGAACGTTGGTCTGCATCTTGTAAGCCAGTTCGTATTGCGCAATGCGCGTGAGCGTCTCCGGATCACCGACTTCCTCAAGTTGCATTTGGTTGAGGTCTTTGAGCGCGTCGAGCGAATGGCGGCGCGTCTTGGCGTCCATGCCCGGCGGATTGGAAACGTAAAGCACCGGATCACCCTGCGAACGACATTGCACACCCTGATAAACCGTCGGCAAAAAACCGCTGCCCCAAAGTGAAGCGCCGCCGTCGGGCGATTTGCCGCCGGAAACCAACACCACGAAGGCCGGCAGGTTTTGCGTCTCGCTGCCCAAACCGTAAGTCAGCCACGAGCCCATGCTGGGCCGGCCCAAGCGCGACGATCCAGTGTGCAGAAAAAGCTGCGCGGGCGCGTGGTTGAACTGTTCGGTGTGCATCGACTTGATGACGGCGATATCGTCCACAACGGTCGCCAGGTGTGGCAGCAGTTCGCACAGTTCAGTGCCACACTCGCCGTGTCGCGCGAATTTGTGCGGCGTGCCGAGCATTTTGGGGACGCCTTTGATGAACGCGAAACGTTCCTTCTTGAAAAGCGATTCCGGACAAGGCTGCCCGTTCATCTCGACAAGCTTTGGCTTGTAATCAAATAAATCGAGCGTCGATGGGGCTCCAGCCATGTGCAGGTAGATCACGCGTTTCGCTTTGGGCGCGAAGTGTGGTTTCTTTGGCGACAGCGGATTGTCTGCGGAGACCGTTGGCACGGCCGCAAAAAGTTTTTCGTCCAATAACGACGCCAGCGCCGCCGACCCGATTCCCGCCGCGCATTTCCCGAAGAAATGCCGACGGGTAATTGCTCGCAGGTGCTCGTTGGTTACGTCACGCAAAGTCGGGTCCATACACTACCCTTTTGTAATCATCTCATCCATGTTCAGCAACACATTCGCCACGACCGTCCACGCTGCCAGTTCCGCAAGGCTCATTCCTTCGGGCGCCTTACCCAGCTCGCTGGTGGCCATTTTTTCCGCGGCTTCGGCGTTTTGTTTGAAACGGGCCAGTTCCTGTTCATACAGCGCCAACAGCCGCTCGAGTTCTTGTCCCCGTGGTGCGCGCGACAGGCAAAGGCGCAAGCCATAAGCCGCGCGATCCTCGTTGTTCTTGCCCGCTTCCGTCGTCATTCGCCGCGCCAGAGCTTGGGCGGCTTCGATGCATGCCGGGTCATTGAGCAGCGCCAATGCCTGCAAAGGAGTGTCGCTGCGCGAGCGTTTCACCACGCAGAACTCACGGCTCGGCGCGTCGAAAGTGGTCATTACCGGGTGGGGATTCGTCCGCCGCCAGAAAGTGTAGAGGCCGCGACGATACTTGTCCTCGCCCTTGCTGGTGATCCAATTGTCGCCACTGTAAACCACCTGCCAAAGTCCTTCGGGTTGCGGCGGCATGACGCTTGGCCCGCCCACTTTACGACTGAGCAAGCCGCTGGCCGCCAACGCCTGGTCGCGGATCATCTCCGCCTCCAATCGCACGCGCGGGCCGCGCGCCAGTAAACGATTATATGGATCGCGCTGCACAAGTTCCGGTGTTACGCGCGAGCTTTGGCAATAGGTGGCCGACATTACAATCAACTTGTGCATCGCCTTCATGTCCCACTGCTGCCGCATGAATTCGGTCGCCAGCCAGTCAAGCAATTGCGCGTGCGAAGGCGGTTCGCTTTGCGTCCCAAAATCCTGGACCGTTTCGACAATCCCGATGCCAAAATACTGTTCCCAGAACCGGTTCATCGTGACGCGCGCCGTCAACGGATTGTCTTCATCGACCAGCCAATGGGCCAGATCGAGCCGGTCGGCAGGTTTTGAAGGCGACCGCGGTTTGAGCGGTTGAAGTACGACGGGTGTTCCCGGCGCGACCTTGTCCCCCTTGCTCAGGAAGTTTCCGCGAATCATCATGTGGGTTTCGCGTCCTTGGGCCAGTTCTTCCATCACCGAGGTAATCGGGATGGATTTGTTCAAGTCGGATTCCGCCTGGCGGGCTTTTGCCAGTTCGTCGCGCAACGATTTCAGTTCCGGCGCAATGGAATGATAATGCGCTGTCAATTGTTCCTTCTGTTTATCTGTGCGCTCCGTTTCAGCTATGGCAAGAATTTTGCGAATCGGTTCGGGTACATTTGGCGACGGCGACGGTTCGGCCATTGAAGTGACCGATAATCTAAAACGGCCAAGGTTGGCTTCGGGAAACTGCGATTCGTGACGGAGTGTGAATTTCAACGTCGTACCCCGATCAAATTCTGTGCGATTGGAGATTGTGAAATAGGCGGAGCGTTCGACGCGAAATTTTTCGTCACCTGCGCTGACGGCCCAGCCCGGACCGGGCTTGCCATCAAGGAGATTGGTGACGCTGTGGCCTTCTTGTGAGTAATCCGCGCTGGCGCTTTGGAACACGACAGGCCTTGCGTCCCCGGATTTCTCGGATGGGAGCACCTCCAGTTCAAATCGGCTCAAAACAAAGCTCCCGTTCGGATGTCGTCCCAACGATTTGTGCGGCAGGCTCGCGTCGGGCAACACTTCCAGCCCCACACCAGTGACCTTGCGCAAGTCGGTGTGAGCGATAACTGTGTAAACATCGTTGGACGGATTTTTGCCGCCGGCGAGCAACGATTTATCCTCGATCTTCGTGAAAGTCGCGCCCCCGGCAGACGTGAATTCCGAAGGGTCCAGCACCTGCCAGTTGGCCAATTGCGTGATCGTCGTTTGTTCCCATTTCTTTTGCGCCTCGGCCAGCTCCGGTGTTTGCGCATTATATTTTTTTTCAGCGGCAGCGACTTCATCGCGCAGTTTACGAAGTTGTTCCGCCTGCTGCACGGTCGGCACTTTCATCACCGGCTTTTCATCGTCATTGTCCGCATCCGCCGTGTTGTTCAGCAGGGCATAAAATTGATAGAATTCCTTCATTGTGAAGGGATCGTATTTGTGGTTGTGACACTGTGCGCAACTGAAAGTCGTGCCCATCCAGACCGACATGGTCGTGTTGATCCGGTCCACAATCGCCTCGTGCCGGAACTCTTCGTTGTCGGTGCCGCCCTCGGTGTTGGTCATCGTGTTGCGATGGAAACCCGTGGCAACTTTCTGTTCCTGTGAGGCGTCAGGCAGCATGTCGCCTGCTATTTGCTCGATGGTGAACTCGTCGAACGGCAGGTTACGATTCAGGGCGTTGACCACCCAGTCACGGTAGGGCCAGATCGTGCGGCGATTGTCCTTCTCATAGCCTTGAGTGTCGGCGTAGCGGGCGAGGTCGAGCCACGGCCGCGCCCAACGCTCGCCGTAGGCTGAAGAAGCCAGCAGACGATCCACGACCTTTTCGTAGGCATCGGAACTCTTGTCCGCCAAAAACTCATCCACCTCTTTCAGCGTGGGCGGAAGTCCGATGAGATCCAGATTGACCCGGCGGATCAACGTGGCGCGGTCGGCCGCGGGCGAGGGGTTTAGTTTTTCTTTTTCGAGCCGCGCCAACACAAAGTAGTCGATGCCGTTACGCGGCCATGTCTTGTTTTGGACTTGGGGCAGTTCCGGGCGCACCGGCTTGACATAAGCCCAGTGCTGCCTCTCCTCCTCTTCCGGCCACACTGCACCCTGCTCTATCCAATTGCGCAGCAAAGCAACCTGTTGCCCGGTCAACCGTTCACCCTTGGGCGGCATCATCTCGTCAGAATCCTGGCTCGTAATCTTTTTAAGCAACGGGCTGTCGGCAGTTTTGCCGGCTACAATAGCGGGCTTCCCGGAATCAGCCGGCCGAAAGACGTTCGATTTCCGGTCCAGACGCAAGCCGCTCTTTTGTTTTTCGGCCCCGTGACAGTCGTAACACCGGCTTTCGAATATGGGCCGGATGTCGCGAACAAAATCCACTCCGCCTGGCTCGGTGGCGAGTGATCGACCGGCGGGAAGTACCACCGCCAAAACTACGATTGGAAGAAGCAGTTTTTTAGGCCCGAAATCTTCCCGAGTTACCGCAAGCATTTTCACAATCCGAAGGTTGAATTTATATCGCGTCGTACATTAGTCGCGCGCCACGGTCGCGGCAAATAAAAACAAACCGCGAGATTTGGACAGCAAGACGATGCGGATGTTTGCCCGCTTCGCACCACGCGCAAAAGGCAACATGTATTGGATTTCCATTTCCAGATTCGCCACAAAACGTCTCCATCGTGGACAGTGGGAACGCAAAACCCATCGAAAACATGCGTGGCAGAAAGTCTGCTTGTAATGATGTTGTTGTTCGCTCTTTGCCATGGGTTGCGAAAAATTTACCCTGCCTTGCTCGTGCTTGGTAACCAAACCCTGAACTTGAAGTTGATGAATATGAGAGCCAACGCGGCGGAAGCCGCCGACAAACCTTCACTGGGAGTCGAAAACTTCCGCGCGGGCTCCAATTGTTGACAATCTGTTCAAGAGGAGAGTTACACACGGCTATCGGCGGGGTCTTTTTTTTTACAGAGAGTAGCCGCCGACGTGAGTCGGCGGATTTTCTGAACGGCTCAGTCTCCGGGCTGGAAGCGGTTGGCGAACCGATTCTTGAAAAGTCCGTGACATCCCTTCACCCAATCTTCAGCCACCTTTTTTCTGAACCGATAGGGGTAGGGATGGCGTGTTGGCGCCACCCCTCCCTCCGAACCGGACG
>CAZYYS010000338.1:0-6013 GCA_964651015.1 uncultured Verrucomicrobiota bacterium | reverse complement strand
ACTCGTCGCATGGCTGAGTTGCGGAACAACAAATTCCTTTCTTTTGAACTTCTCCAACAAACAAGCGCCCCGCTTACCGGGAAGCGGACGGAGGTTTCCTCGGTACGAACGCGGCGATCCGGCGCTTGCCTTCTTTGATCTGTTCACTCGTCATGGCCTTTTTGAGTGGGGCTAACATTTCTGTTGCGTCGGGCAGACCTTGCGCGGCTGCCAGACTCAACCATTTGAACGCTTCGACCTGGTCTTGGGGCGCGCCTTTGCCGGTGAGGTAACGATTACCAAGATTGAATTGGGCTACTGCATATCCCCCCTCGGCTGCCGCTCGGCACCATTTTACCGCCTCGGTGTCATCCACCTTTACACCCCGACCAGCGGTAAGCATCAGGGCCAAGCTGTACTGGGCAACCAGATGACCCTGCTCGGCAGCGCGCTGGCACCACTTTAACGCCTCAGCGCTATCGAGAGGAACTCCCTGACCGACTTCATAAAGCTCGGCAAGGTGCTTCTGGGCGGCAGCGAGGCCTTGGTCCGCGGCCAGTCGATACCATCTGGCAGCCTCCTTGTAATCCTGAGGAACACCGGTGCCCTTGGCATACATTTCGCCCACGAGGTTTTGCGAAGCTGCATCACCGCGTTCCGCCTTCGCTTTGATTTCTTGAAAGTTGGCCGCCGAAATGACCGGAAGACTCGACTGATTGGAAACAACCGGTTCGCGTACTTGGTTCAGAAAAACAAAAATTAGAACTGCCAGAACCCCTGCGATCGAAAACGCGACGATCAATTTGATCGAACTCGAACCGCTGCTGGAAGAGGCTTTGAGCGCCAGTCTCAAAAATCCACTTTCACAACGTCGCCGCCGACGTGAGGAGGCGGAAATGCTTGGAAACTCCCCGCATGACGTCCGCCTCGTTGCCTTGGCCGCAACGCTGCGTTGTTCCCCGCACTTCGGAAATTTCATTGATGACATAATTTGCTTTGACATGCCACTTGGTGTTTTCAGCCTGCCAATCCCACACGCCGAGTTAAAGACAATTTCGTTTCAGGTTCAGCCAACATTTGACAAGGTCCCGTTACTCACCTGTCGCACAAATGTATCTTGCCAAAACAAAACATCTAAGTGTATTTTGCAAACATTAGAAGTGACCCATGCTGCCACCGCAAAATCTTTGCTAGAAGTATTTGGATCAGTGACAAATCAACATGAAAACCAGCACAAACGCATCACCTCGGCTCGACTCGAAACCAACCTCCAGCCATCCATCGCCCCGTCGCTCCGAGGGCTTCACTTTGATTGAACTACTGGTTGTCATCGCCATCATCGCCATTCTTGCGGGCCTCCTCCTGCCGGCATTGTCAAAGGCCAAGGAAAAGGCGAGAGCGGCCCAGTGCTTGAGCAACCTTAAGCAAATCGGCGTGGCTTCCACACTATATGCCGAGGACTTTAATAATACCTACTTCTACAGGTTGGATAGCAATAGACGGCCCGAGATACCAAACCATGGAAAATGGACGGCGGATTCCACTTCGGATGTTCAACTCAGCCCCCTTGATGGCTTTGCTTATTGGGCCTTGGGCTATTCAAAATACTTCGGAAACGCCAAGAGGTTATTTAATTGCCCTAGTGCTAAACATGTGGACGAATGGCGTGAGGATGGGTTTAGGGAGCCTGCCAGTTTCTGGCTGAATTCCGCCTACGGAATGCATGACTACCTAATTACCCCATACAATGCAAGTATCGGCGTTACTCCCTTGAAGGTCAGCAGCTACAAAAACCCTTCGACAATGATTTTCTGCCAGGACGCAGCCGAATCAAATATGGAATATTCAGAAGACAGCCTTGGAAATTTTTCCGGGATCATCCTCGACCAGTGGATAGGAAATGGCCCACCGAACCGCGGCGGGTTGTCACAGTCACAGTACGGGGGATACGCTTTCGAGAATGAGTGGTATCGACATGGAAATAACCAACGTTGCCAGACCCTTTGGGTATCCGGTCACGCTTCCGGGATCAAATTCACGAGGCTAAGGTCTCAAGGTGGTCTGAAGGCGGGAATCGACTACCGTCATTACACGGGGGAACAAGTACTGGAGCCCGTCCGAGATTAAAGCGAATCCATTTCTCGTTATGAAAAAGCTTTTCCTCAATCAAACGGCCTTGGTCTTGACTGTCTTCCTGATGGGCGTAGCCGGTTGCGATAAAGGCAGCACGCTGCAAACACCCTTGTCCGTGGGAGAATTACCTGCCGCTTTTGAAAAGGCTTTCGCCAAGGCCAAGCCGGAGATCAAGGGGTTGGCGGATCAGGTTGTCAAAGCCGTCCAGGCGCAGGATTACTCCAAGGCCTTTCAAGATATTCAAACCCTCGGTGCCCAGCTTAATTTGACCAAAGAACAAAACAGCACAATTGGGCGCGCCACCCTTACGATCAACGAGCTTCTGCAGACCGCTGCAACCAAGGGCGACGAAAAAGCAGCCGCCACTCGTGAGAGTTATCGGAGAAACAAATGATGGGATGAACATGATTAACGATCCGGTGCGGAATGTACAAAACGTTTCGCATTCGCTGAAACCGAAGTAGTCATTTTGTTTTCTGAATGCAGTTGGGTCATCTCTCCACTCACGATCAAGTGACCACGAAAAAACAGACGTCATACCAGCAGTTGTCTGATCGGGGCTTCGGGTTGTCCAAATCGGTGTGGCGTTCATTCCTGTTCTCGTTTGTCGCCGTGGCGGTTCTACTGCGTACGATCCCGTTCGCCCGCGCGGGGGAAGCACGCTTTTTTCGGATGGTCAGCCCTGGCGCAACCACTATCACGGGGATTTCCGCGGACGGAACTGTCACTTGGACCAACCAGCTAACCAACGTCATTTGCACCGTTCAGGTGGCTGATTCCCGGACGGGCGCAGGTAACTGGGCGGACTACGTTCAAGTACCCATCAGCAATCACGTCGTCAGCTGTCGCCTTTTTGATCCCAATCCACCGGTGGGCACGGCGTTCATTCCGGCCGGTTCGTTCAACATGGGTGACACGCTAAACGACTCGCCGGACCACTGGCTTGAGCGTCCGGTTCACACCGTCCATGTGAGCGAGTTTTACATGGACAAATACCTGGTGACGACGGCGCTCTGGGACGAGGTAAAGGCTTGGAACGGCGGCAACGGCTACAACTATACCAACTCCACCGCAGGAACGGCGGCAAGCCACCCGGTTCTCTTTGCAAACTGGCATGATGCGGTCAAGTGGTGCAATGCGCGATCAGAGAAGGAGGGGTTGACGCCCTGCTACTACACGGATGCCGGTCTGTCGGCGATTTACAAGACCGGGCAGGTGAGTCCCTACGTGAAATCGGACGCCAACGGGTATCGTTTGCCGACGGAAGCGGAATGGGAAAAGGCAGCGCGAGGCGGGGCCAGCGGGCACCGTTTCCCATGGACTGACACGGACGCGATCTCGCACAGCCGGGCGAACTACAAGGGCTACTCGCTGGATTGTGACTGGAATTCCCTGCTCGGCTATGACCTGTCGTGTGGCTATCATCCGACGTTCAACAATGGTGTTTATAACACGAGTCCGGTGGGATACTTTGCGCCGAACGGGTATGGGCTTTATGACATGGCGGGCAACGTCTGCCAATGGTGTTGGGACTGGTTCGGGCCGTATTCAAGCGGTTCGCAAACCGACCCGCGCGGGCCTTCGGCAGGTTCCATGCGTGTGATGCGGGGAGGTAGTTGGCACAACACCGGCGACATCTCGCGGTGCTCCAATCGCTACCCCTACAACCCGGCCTTCAACTACTTCGACGTTGGGTTTCGTTGTGTGAGAGGGCACTAGTCTCCATGCTCTTAAACTCTTCATACCCCATGTCGTTATCAACACAGAGCGGCGCCACGCGTGAAACTTTCCCGAAATTTCTTGTTGACTCTCGTCCCTGTTCTCCACACCATGTTTCATATAGCCCGTTCGCAACACAACAACCAACAGAAAAGTAAATATATGAAGTTAATACCCAACCAGTCTGTCCTAAAGAGGCTACACAACCTCACCAGTGCATTGTTTGCCACGCTGCTCGTCTCCGGCACTGCGGCTCATGGTGCAACTTATTTTTCCGAAAACTTCGATGTGCTCGATACCATCGGCTTGACCAACGCCGGGTGGCAAATCGACCATAACGCCACCGCCTTGGAGACGGGCACGGATTTTACCGTCGCCAAGCATCCTTACGACGCGGCGAATTACGCAAATGACGTTTGGCCTCCCGGTACTCTCAAAGTGCCAGGTGCAGATTTCTTCGATCCAGTGACGACGTTGCTGCTGGTAACGCCACCCGGCGAGCGTGGGATTGGCAGTTCGCTCACCAACGGGGGCTATTTGATCTCGGATTCGGATAACGCGGGTGGTTCGGATAACATCGGCTCCCTGTCAGAGTTTTGGGCCATCACACCGAGTTTCAGTACCCTTGGCGCCTACGAAGTCTGGTGGCATGCTGACGCGGACATCGAAGCCAACAACAATGGCGAGTGCATTGTGACACTCGACGTTTCGGTGGACGGTGGGACGACCTGGGTCCAGGCATGGGCGCAGGCCGAACCCCAACGCCCAATCAAAGCATACAACTTCAGCCTCGGCAACCCGGGCTACGAAGGCAGCGATCCAATCGGAGGCTATCCCACTCTTGGCAGTTATGCTTCAAACAACAAGACTTGGAGCGGAATTCATGGACGGTGGCATGTCAAACTACCTGCTGTCGCCAACAACAAGCCCGACGTCAAGGTCCGCATTCGTTACTTTGAGCCGGCAGACGCCTGGTGGATCGCTCTGGACAATATCGTAGTGGACAACAGGGCGCCGCGGACTGGCGGTCAGGTCGTGCTGTCGGAGAACTTTGCGAACGGGATTCCGGCCACTTGGAAAAACCTTTCCACTGAGCAGAAGTGGAGCACCGGGCCTTTGACGAATCTGGATGGCTCGCTGAAAATGCAGCGCTCCGCAACTGACGACCGAAAAATCCACGTCGATCTCCTCCGCTATCTGGCCATACTTCGCGCTGAGGGCACCAACCTTGCACCAGCCAATGTGCTTAACTTCAGCGTGACCAACTTTGTCGATTATCCGGAAACCATTAATTTCCATCCGAATGCCCCCTTGGACGGGTATTTCATGTACATGATGGCGGGCGGCAACTACGCGATGTGGCAGCCGGACGGGACCAACCACACTTCCGATCTGGATACCCCCACGTTGGACTTGAGCCTCAAATCGGAAGTCTTCCTGGATTTCGATTCTGAGTGGATGAACCGGATTTACAATGCGGCTGACCCGACCTTGCAGCAGAATTTCCTGGTTCAAGTGAGCGTGGATGGGGGAACCAACTTCATCAATATCTTCGACTACCAGGGAGCGTTGTCGGATGTCGGTGAATCCCCCTATTTCATGCATCATTATATTTCAGTCCCCGAAGCGGCTGGGAAATCGAACGTGGTGTTCCGCTTCCATGCCCAAGGCAGGGACAACGGAAATCTACTGGACGCTGGCGACCCGGATTCCGGGACGCGCCATCAAGGGTTCTGGGTCATCGACAACGTGCGCGTGACTGCTAATTCGGCGTTGTCCGTGCAAGCACCGACGGACTCGGTGACAACACCCTCAAATACCTGGTATTTCCTCAAGATGGAGGGGGAAAGCTTTACTGCCAAGACGGCAGCCGCTGGGGTCGGGTTTACGCGGGCTTTCGCCGGTGACTCGAGGACGGACGGCTATGGCACCCAGATTCTGGCAGAAGACACCAAGGCCTCCAAAAAGGCGGTGCTGTATCAGGAGACGGCGTTCGGCTTATTTGCTGATAAGGTCACTTATTATGTGCAATTCGCCAGGACGGGCACCTACTATCTGTATATGCGATTCACAATGTTCGATCTTAATATAAATGGCACCTACCTCAACGAGGATTCCTTCTTCGTGCCGCCGGACTTCGGCAAGGATCCTCAGTTCGACTGGCCGATATCACCGCCCGCGG
>CAZYYS010000337.1:0-6015 GCA_964651015.1 uncultured Verrucomicrobiota bacterium | reverse complement strand
CGGCTACATGAACGCCTACACTTCTTTTGACCGCACGGTTTATCACATCGACGTGCCCAACACCGGCGCGAAGGTCGCCATCGATATCCTCTGCGACATCATGCAGAACGCAACCTTGCCGGCGGATGAAATGGCCAAGGAGAAACAGGTCATCCTTCGTGAAATGGACATGAACCAGGATGATCCCGCTCGCCGCTCCAGTCGCCGATTGTTTGAAACCGCTTACACAAGAAGTCCGTATCGCTTCACGGTCATTGGCTACCCGGACATTTACAACGAACTCAAACAGGACGACATCCTTGCGTACTATCGGGAGAAATATGTTCCCAACAATGTCTTCTTCATCGTCGCCGGGGACGTGAAGACGGAAGAAGTTGTTGAGCAGATCAAGAAGGCCTACGAAAAGACCAAAGCCAAATCGCTCCCGCCCGCCGTCCTTCCCGAAGAACCCAAACAGACCGCGCCCCGCGAAGTGGTCGAAGAAGCGCCGATTGAACTCGGTCACTTCCATTTTGGCTGGCACATTCCAGATATTCGTCATCCCGACATTCCCGCGCTGGACGTGCTGGCGGCGTTGCTGGGAAATGGCCGCAGTTCACGTCTTTACCAGCAAGTGCGCGAGAAACAGGGACTTGTTAATTCGGTCGATGCCTGGACTTACAACCCTGGCGCTCCCGGCTTGTTCGGCATGAGCGCGGTTGTTGACGCGGAGAAATTCGCCTCAGCGCGCGACGCTATGCTGGCAGAAGTTGAAACAATGAAGGACAAACCGGTCTCCACCGAGGAACTTTCCAAAGCGGTCAAACAGTTTACCGCCGCCACACTGGCCACCCGAAAGACCATGGCCGGACAGGCGCATGATCTCGGTGGTAACTGGCTTGCGGCGAATGATCTGAGTTTCTCCGAACGTTACCTCGCCACCGTAAAACGGCTTACGCCCGCCGATCTCCAGCGCGTCGCGCGCGAGTATCTCACCACGGAAAACCGCACGCTCTATGCCCTGCTGCCCACAGGCACCGCGCCTAAAAAAACGGAGAACGTTGAAAAATCTGCTGAGAATGCGATCGTCAAATTTGAGTTACCCAACGGATTGCGATTGCTGGTCAAGGAAGATCATCGTCTTCCATTTGTTGAATTCCGCGCGGTGTTCAAAGGTGGCGTGCTGGCCGAAACTCCGGCGAACAACGGCCTGACTCAACTGACTGGCAAACTGCTCCTCAAAGGCACCAAGACCCGGTCAGCCGAAGATATTGCCAGGGAGGTCGAAACCCTTGGCGGCAGCATCGACAGTTATGGCGGAAACAACAGCTTCGGCGTGAACGCTGAAGTATTGAGCGACGATTTTCTCACCGGACTAAATCTCGTCGCTGATGTGCTGCTGAACCCGATCTTTCCCGCGCCGTCTCTCGAGCGCGAACGGGAGATTCAACTGGCCGGAATCAAAGCGCAGCGTGATCAATTGCTCCAAAGCGGCGCCAAGGCGATGCGCCGCGCCCTTTTCGGTGACACCGGGTACGGACTCGACTCGCTCGGCACGGAAGAAAGCGTCCTAAAAATTCAAGTCAATGACTTGCGAACTTTCCACGCCGCGATGGTGTTGCCGAACAATTGCGTGTTGGCAATTTACGGCGATGTTAAAACCACCGAAATAAAAGCCGCCGTCGAAAAGGTATTCGGCGAATGGAAGAAAGGCGGCGCGGTGTTGGCGGAACTACCCAAAGGCCGGTCGCTCCAGGAAATCAAACGCGTCACTGAAACTCGCGATAAGAAGCAGGCCGTTTTGCTCATTGGATTTTCTGGCACGACCCTCTTCGATCCAGATCGTTACGCCCTCGAACTGCTACAAGAAGCCTGCAGCGATCTCGGTTCGCGGTTGTTCCTGCGCATTCGTGAAAAACTTGGTCTTGCCTACTACGTCGGGGCGCAAAATTTCGTCGGGCTTTCCCCTGGCTACTTCGCCTTCTACGTCGGTACGGAACCAACCAAAGTCGGGCAGGTTGAAACAGAGTTGTTGAAGGAAGCGGAATTGCTGCGCACCGAAGGTTTGACCGAAGAAGAGTTAAAACGCGCCAAGGCCAAGATCATCGGACAGAGGAAAATCGCCCGACAGGACCTCGGCGGCTTCGCCCTGACCACTGCGCTCGACGAACTCTACGGCCTCGGCTACGCCAACAGCGACAACGAGGACACCAAATACGAAGCCGTTACGCTTGAGCAAGTCCGAGCCGTTGCCAATAAATACCTGAGGCCGGAAGCGCTGGTGATTTCAGTAGTCAGCCCACCTTGAGCAGACACCGGAGCAAGCGGGGTTGATCCGCACGTGGATCGATCAGTGCGCCAAGTAGATGTTTGACACACGGAATTGGCGGCGCGAGGGGAGACCGGTCGCAGCGGCCAAATTCACCGCTTCGCCGCGCCCTCAATCAATTAGTCGTTTGGTGAGGTCGCCGTAGGCGTCGATTCGTCGGTCGCGAAGAAATGGCCAGTGGGTGCGGGTGACATTCACTTTGCTGAGGTCAACCGGGACGATCAAGTTTTCCTCCTGATCAACACTGGCTTTGCCCAGGATCTGACCGGATGTGCCGGCGACAAAACTCTGTCCCCAGAATTGCAGACCGTCGCCACCAACCGGTTTTTCCAGCCCAATCCGATTCGCCACCGCAACATAGCAACCGTTGGCGACGGCATGACTGCGTTGGATGAGTTCCCATGCGGAATGTTGATTGTCGCCGTATTCAGCCTTCTCACGTGGATGCCAACCGATGGCTGTTGGATAAAATAAGATCTCCGCGCCTTGTAACGCTGTAAGCCGCGCTGCTTCGGGATACCATTGGTCCCAGCAAATCAGGACGCCAATTTTTCCATAGCGAGTTTGCCACGCGCGGAAGCCAAGATCACCGGGCGTAAAATAAAATTTTTCGTAGAACAACGGGTCGTCGGGAATGTGCATCTTGCGATAGATGCCAAGCAGGGAGCCGTCGGCGTCGATGATGACCGCGGTGTTATGATAGACACCGGCGCCGCGTTTCTCGAACAGGGAGGCAACAATGACAACTTTGCTTTTCCGGGCCAGTTTTTGAAATGCCAGCGTGCTCGGCCCCGGAATCGGTTCCGCCAGCGAGAAGTTCTTGTGGTCTTCGTTCTGGCAAAAATATTGCGAACGGAAAAGCTCCTGCGTGCAGATGATCTGGGCGCCTTGCCGGGTTGCGCGTTGGACGGCGGCCAGGGTCTTTTTCAGGTTGGCGGTTGGGTCGGGGGAGCAGGCAGTCTGGATCAGGCCAAGCTTGATGATGGCAGAACGCGGCAAACGCTTCATGACAATTTATTTTCTGAGCGCCAGGCGCGCGGTGGTTTCCATCAACTCAGTACTCGCTGTCTTGTCAGAGATCGGCGGAGGAATCGCTTGACCGAACAATTCGCGGATGAACCTGCCGAGCGTCTCGTTCGTGGGGCCGTAACCTTGATGGTAGATGTAATGTTCCAAATCGTAGAGCAGGTCGTCGGCGTTGGGATAGCGCTGGTTGAGATCGCGCGCGAGCGTGCGCTGCAAAATTTCGTTGAGGCGGTCGTCGATCCGGTCGTCGAGCGTGCGGAAGTCGGGGATGGGGTGTTTCATGATTCGACGTCGGGATTCCTCCGTTGTCGCTCCCTTGAAAATATTGTACCCGAGCAAAAGGTGTGCGAGCACAACGCCGGTGGAAAACAGGTCGGAGCGTTTATCGGTGATCTGGAAGTTGGCCTGCTCCGGGCTCATGAAGTCCGCCTTGCCGGCGACCACCTCTCCTTCGTTGTCTTGCAAAAATCCCCGCGCCTTGGCGATACCGAAATCGGTCAGCTTCACGTCGCCCTCGAAAGCGATCATGATGTTTTTCAAGCTCACGTCGCGGTGGACAATGCCCAGCGGCTTGCCGTCTTTGTCAGTCTTGGCATGGGCGTAGGCCAGCCCGCGCGCGACGCGACTGGTGATAAACACAGCCAGCTCTCGCGGCAACTTGCGCCGTTTGTCAGTGAGTTGCTGGGCGAATTGTTCCAAGTTGACGCCACGAATCAATTCCATGGCGATAAAATAAACCCCACGGGTCTCGCCCAGATGGTACGTTTGCGCGATGTTGGTGTGGATCAAATCCGCCACCAGTTTGGCTTCGCCGATGAAGTTTTCGATGAAGGTTTGTTGATTGGCGTAGTTCTGGCGGACGACTTTGATGGCCACGCGTTTGACGAAATCACGCGCACCGTGCTGTTCGGCCTCGTAAACGACTCCCATGCCGCCTTCAAAAATCACGCGTGTAATTTCGTAGCGAAACTCGCTTTGGATCGTGAAGAGAGCCATCGACTGGATGTTGTGGAAACGGTGAATCAAGTCAAGCCTGCCGTGCAAACGAGCGTCAGCAGAACAAAATAAAATGCAAGAATTCCGGTATTTTCTCCTTGCGCCACTAGGGCGAAACGCTTTAATACGCCCAAGTCGAACGACTTTATATTAACCAAACATCAACTGAAAACATTATGGCAAAAGCACTCTCCAAATCCCAAGTCGCAGCAGAACTCGCTGAGAAAAACAATCTTACCAAAAAGCAAGCTGTAGAAATCCTCGAAAGTCTCGCGCAAATGGCGTATCGCAACGCCAAGAACACTTTCACGCTGCCGGGCATTGGCAAGCTGGTCCTAGTAAACCGCAAAGCACGCATCGGCCGGAATCCGGCAACCGGCGAGCAGATTCAGATCCCGGCCAAACGCGTGGTGAAGTTCCGCGTGGCCAAGGCCGCGAAGGATGCAATCCTGAAGTAATCACGCTACTTTCTCCAGGGCACTCCGATTTGATCGGAGTGCCCTTTTTTCTTGGGTCGAAGTTGTATCGTGCGTAACGCGCAAGGCGACATCCATCGATTGCCGACATTCACTCGATCACCGGCGGCCGGTTTCAGCATGAAAATCGCGATCGTTGGTTGTGGCGCGCTCGGCACCTATTATGGCGCGAAGCTGTGTCGCGCCGGATTCCGGGTTCATTTCCTCCTCCGTTCGGATTACGAAGTGGTGCGGCGGCAGGGGGTTGATATCCAAAGTCCGGAAGGAGACTTTCACATCAATCCCATCGCCGCGAAGGCACCCGAAGAAATAGGCGCGAGCGATGTCGTGGTGATAGGTCTGAAGACGACCGCGAACGACCAGTTTGCCCGACTGCTCCCGCCGCTGGTCGGCCCCACGACGGCAGTGCTGACGTTGCAAAATGGACTCGGTAACGAAGAACAACTAGCAGCTTTGTTTGGGGATCAAAGGATCCTGGGTGGACTTTGCTTTGTTTGTTTGAATCGCGTCAAGCCGGGCATCGTTCACCACACGGCGCACGGGAAAATAGTATTGGGTGAATGCGGGCGGCGGCCACAACCGCGCACGTACGACCTGGCTGCGATGTTTCGTCACGCAGGTGTGGCATGTGAAGTAACAGATGATTTGGAACATGCGCATTGGGAGAAACTGGTCTGGAATATTCCCTTTAACGGACTGGGTGTAGCGAGCGCGGCCGGTTACGACGCAATGCAGAACGGGACTGTGCCTGTCGGAATCCAGCCCGGGCCGTGCCTGACGACTGACCAACTTTTGGGCGATGCGCGTTGGGAAGAATGGGTGCGCAAATTGATGATGGAAGTGATTGCGGCGGCCAATGCGCAAGGCTTTGTGATTTCCCGCGAGGTGGCGGAAACTCAAATCTCCCGTACGCGCGCCATGGGAGCTTACAAGGCCTCCACTCTGGTCGATTTTGAACGGAAACAGCCGCTGGAGTTGGAGAGCCTCTTTTTGGAGCCGTTGCGCCGCGCACAAAAGGTTGGCGTATCCGTTCCGTGCCTGACTGCCTTGTGTAACGTGCTACAACAGTTAGATCGGGATTTGCGACACAATAAGGTTATACTGCGAGCGTCCGGCGCAAGGTGGTCTGATCGTGATTAATTCTCGTCGGTTCTTAGGGAAACGCTGATTTAATCCGCATGGATTTCTTTTGAACGAGGAGGCTGATTT
>CAZYYS010000336.1:0-6027 GCA_964651015.1 uncultured Verrucomicrobiota bacterium | reverse complement strand
TCGTTGTCGCATGCAGCACATCCTACCTCGCTGGATCTATACCTTTTTCTTTGGGTGAAGCTGTGGGATATTGCGCTTGGAAGGAAATGACCACTATCGAAAGGAAGAAAGCGATAAGGATTCTCATGCGGCGGATTTAAGCGCAATTGCCCGACTCCGTCGCCAAAAAACTACAGGCCCGCTGCGCCTCTCAGCTCTCTTGTTCCGTCAACTCGTTGACCGCCACCCTTTCTATCGCTGTGACGCCCAAAACAAAGCGCGCCCGGCAGTCACGACCGCCGGGCGCGCGATGTAGGAACTTGGCAAGGTGTTTACGGATTCGGACCCACTGGGTGCGTGGTGGGGAGCGCCGCAGCAATGGCTTTCTCCGCCGCTCCGGTGTCGGGATGGCCCCAGCCACTCGCGCTTTCCGGATGGCCGCTGGCGTTGGGGGCAATGTCGTGAACAATATTGTCGTCGCCGGTCGCACTGACGCCACCGGGGACTTTGTCGAGGTTCAGCGCGTGGCGGATCTTCCAAGCGATGAGTTGGTCGGCGCAGGAAGTGTCGCCGCTGACACCGATGGCTCCGACCAGCTTGCCCTCGGCGTTATAGAGCGCGAGACCGCCACCAAAGACGTTCACGCCGCCGATTTTTCTGCCGACTAATGGATCATTTGGTTGGCCGTATCGCTCCGACGGCCCTCGGTAGGCTGCGGTGGTATCGACCGGGTTGCTGTGCTGCAAACCGAACAGCGTGCCGCCCGGTTGGGTGGCACTGTAGAGGTTCGCGGTGGAGAGGGCCAGACCCGGCAGGCTGAAGGCATTTGCGGTGTTTGCCTTCTGGGCGGAAATCACACGGCTGCCAGGCCATTGATCGCCCCGGTCATTGCCGGAGAAGGCCACCAGGGCCACTTCGCCGTCCCGGTTGACAATGGTTGCCCACATGTTGAGTCCGAACCCGGAGTTCGTGCCGCCCGTTACGACCGCTTTGAGGGCCGCGGACAATTCAGCGTGCGAGGGGAGGCCTTCGTTGCTAGGCTTCCCGCCGGGCTTCGAGTCGCCAGCCAGCGCAGAACTGGCGACGAACGCGGCAATGGCAAGTGAGGTAGTGGATGTGAGGACATACAGACTGGTTTTCATGAACTTCCTTTTTGTGTTGATGGTTTACTTCAGAATCACCCGGCGCTTGGCTGGGGATCCGACAGGACCGCATGGTTTCACAAGCTCAAGCTTATGGCAAGCCGAAACACCGCACGAGGCGTAGCCGTAGCCTCAATTTTACTCACGGCAAGCTCTCAGCTGTGGCGCTCCAATTCCGGAATCGGTGCACCGCGAGGGAGAATGAGATTGGGCCGCCCGGAAAAATCAGGAATCGTGATCTGCCCGGCTTCAATTCCGAGATGCCTGTAAATCGTCGCTAGGAAATCGCCCGGTGTGCACAGCCGCTCCACGACGTCTTCACCGTGTTTATCCGTCGCGCCGATTACACCGCCAGTCTTGATGCCACCGCCGGCCCAAAGATTGGAGAATGCGCGCGGCCAGTGGTCGCGCCCCGGCTGGACGGTGCCCGCCGCACCACTGGCCACGCCGCCGCCGCTGCTCGCGACCCGCTCAATGCGCGGCGTGCGCCCGAATTCACCGGTGACAACCACGAGCACGCGTTTGTCCAAGCCACGCGCATAAATATCCTCGATCAAAGTGGAAACCGCTTGGTCGAAATACGGCGCACGGAACCTCAGCGCGTCAAAAACGTGATGATTGACGGCGTGATCATCCCAATTCGCCACGCGCCCGCACAGTGGACCGTCAAAGGTCGTAGTGATGATTTCGACACCAGCCTCGACGAGACGTCGGGCCATCAAACATTGTTGCCCCCATTGATTGCGACCGTAGCGGTCACGGATGGAATCCGGCTCACGACTCAAATCGAACGCCTCCCGCGCCGTCGGACTGGTGAGAAGCTTCAATGCCTGCGCCTCAAAATCATCGATGGCCCGCATCGTACCGGATTGATCCACGGCGCGATCCAAGCGATCGAGGCTTTCCCTCAAACGGAGGCGATCGTTCAACCGTTCCTGCTGAGTCTGATCCTTGAAGCCGATGTTCGGCACTTCAAAGTGCGGATCGTTCGGATCACCGCTCACCGTAAACGGCCCGTAGGCGGGGTTGACGTAGGCCGAACCGGCAATGGTGAAACTGTCATACCTGACAACTGGATTCACACCGATGTAGTTTGGTAGTGAGCGGGTGCGGTCGGCACGCAAGAAGTTCGCCACCGTCATCCAATCGGGGAAGATGGGTTTTTCCTTGTCCGCCGCGTCGGTATCGCCGGTGAGCATTTGCAGCGAGCCGGCGGGATGTCCACCCCCGGTATGCGACATGGAACGAAGCAGGGTAAATTTGTCCGCAATCTTCGCGTGGCGCGGCAGCAATTCGGAGATTCTTACGCCCGGAACACAAGTGGAAATCGGGTTGAAGATGCCGCGATATTCGCTGGGGGCATCGGGCTTCGGGTCGTAGGTTTCGAGGTGCGAAGCGCCACCGCGCAGCCAGACGAGAATCACCGCTGTCTTGTCTTTCGGATTGACCGTCGCCGCTCGCGCTCGCAATTGAAGGAGTCCCGGCAGGGAAAGAGTCGCGAACCCCGACAAGCCGATGCGCAAAAATTCCCGGCGTTTGATCGGACCTGGGTAAACGCTCACTGAATCGGGTTTTCCTTTGGTTACCACGTTGGTTTTGAGTGTGACAAATCTTTCTGGCTCGTTTGTATTCTATTACCCCAGCCATTGCGACTGTGCAAGGTTTGGTTCCAACCTTGTCAGTTCGCTGACTGGTCCGCTAGAGCGCTGCCAAAACCTCCTCCGCATGTTCTTCGGGCTTCACCTTGGGCCAGATTTGCTTGATCCGCCCATCCGGGCCGATCAGAAACGTCACACGGTGCGTGCCCATGTATTTGCGGCCCATGAAACTTTTCTGTCCCCAGACACCGTACGCTTCGACGATCTTTTTGTCCTCGTCAGCCAACAGTGTGAAAGGCAGCTTGAACTTCTCCACAAATTTGTCGTGCGATTTCACCGGATCGGTGCTGACACCGAGCACAACAGCGCCTTTCTCCTTGAAGTCGGCAAAATGGTCGCGGAAGGCGCACGCCTCCTTGGTGCAACCGGGCGTATCGTCCTTGGGATAAAAATACAGGATGACGTTTTTGCCTTTGAAGTCGCTCAACGAGACTCTGCCACCGCCGTTGGTCGAAACTGAGAATTCCGGTGCTTTGTCTCCCTCTTTCAATTTCAGTTCAAATTCTTTAGCCATATCAACCGGTCCGTTCGGACCTCATTGTGGATTGAATCCGGCGTAATTGGAAACATCAAACCTTGGTCTTGGAACTCGCCTCCGCCTTGGGACTCGCACTCAATTGGCGGACACCATCGTAAATGTAAAGCAGTCCCGAACCGCCAGTGCAGAGTGCGGCGCTGAAATTCCAAACCGGCAGCCAGCGAGCGTCCCATTTCAAAAGTGCCCAGAGAACAGTGACCATTTGCAGCACCGTGGCACACTTTCCGACCATCCGTGGTTGAACGACGACTTTCCCAACCGTGACTTGGATGACCACGAGACCGATCAAAATAATTACATCACGACCAATGATGGTCACGGTCAGCCACAACGGGATTTGCGCAAGGTGATGACCGTTGTCCAGGCTCAACAGTACCACAGCCGAAACCAGCAGGAGCTTATCCGCCAGCGGGTCAAGAATTGCACCCAATTCACTGCGCTGATTATACCGGCGTGCAATATAACCGTCCACACCGTCACTGATGGCGGCGATGGCAAAGGTGAGAATTGCCAGCAGCCGATACAATTCGTTACCACTGCCAACGTAGTAAAGGACCTGGGCGATGAAGAACGGTATCAGCAAGATCCGCAGGATGGTCACCTTGTTCGCGGTCGTCATAACAGTCAGCAGGTAGTTTTGGAGTGAGGTTGGAAAAGTCAACTCTTTGAAGTCCCGGGCTTGCGATAGATAAACCACCAAAACCACGCCGTGCCCAACAAGCCACAAACGGCCGCCCCGATAAAGTTCGCCCGCGGGCTGATGCTCCAAAACCACGCACCAAGGAGCGAACCGCTCGTCACGATGCAGTCCCTGATGAGATAATACGCGCCGTAGGAACGTGCGCGAAGCTCCGGTCTGGCCTCCGCAATAATCAACGCTTTGCGCGCCGGTTCACCAAACTCCTTCAACCCACGCACCACAAAGGCCAATGCCAACCACGTGAAATCATCCGCCCAGATCAACGTAATCGGAAACAACGTGAAGAAACCAAACGTGACCAGCACAAACGGTCGCTGTCCGTATTTATCCGCCAGATGCGCGACGGGAATGTAACAGAGCATTGCCGCCGCCATCTCGATGGCCACCAACCAACCAAACTGTTCGGCGTTCAGCCCACCATGATTCATTGCCCACAAGATGACCCAGGCATAGGGAATTCGTTCACAAAACCGGATGAGAATGTCGCTGACAAGCAGTTCACGAAGCGCAGGACTGAATGACTTTACCACGCCGAAAAAATCTCCTCCGTCACGCGATGCAGTCCTCGGCGACTGGGCTTGCGGTTCGATCATGCACCATTGAAAGGCAGTGGTCGCCACTCCAAGCGCAATACAGATCAGCAGCGCCAGTTGCACTCCCCTGCCCCACCCGTAATTGACCACCAGCCAACCACCGATCAGCGGTCCCAGCATCATGGGTATGCGGCGAACCATCGATTGCACGCCGATACCCATCGTGTGCCGGCTCGATTCCAGCGAAGTGGCCACTACGGAGAAGGTTGCCGGCAACGACAACGCGCTCCACGCCAGAAAAAGAAATGCGCCCAAGACCAATGCCAGCCAGTGCTGCCAGAAAAGCACGAGCAGATAACCGGCGAGCGAAAGCACGTTGAAGAACAGCAAGGAGCGACGTTGTCCCCAACGATCCGTCAACCAGCCACCGGGATACGCGTAAAGTGCCCCCAGCAATGTCTGTAGCGCGTCAAACAGGCCGATGATGAGGATACTTGCGCCGAGCGTCTCGAGGTATTTGGGCGCGAAGCCCAGCCACAAGCGTTCTCCGGTCAACGCCAGCACTAGCGCGACGAGCAGCAAGGACGTGTTTCGCCGCAAGGCGAGAAAGTCAGCGATTTTTCTCCAGACGTCCATCGTTCGTAATTACCGGCGCAGTCTAAAACTTCCAACGTAAAAGCGCAGTTGCTTTTGGACAAAATTGAAATTCGTTCCCGTCAATAAAGTTGCTTTCGGTCTTGCCAATTGCGCCCGACCAAAGCTCAATCTGTCGCGCGTAACATGAAAACAACCAAAGATAAAAACCCAGTGGTAGGCATCCTTATGGGCAGCGATTCAGATTGGCCGACAATGAAGGCCGCTGCGGACGCCTGCGCAGAATTTGGACTGGCCTCCGAAGCCAAGGTGATTTCCGCGCACCGCGACCCGCGCGGATTGGAGCAATACGCCAGCGGCGCCGTCAACCGGGGCCTACGCGTAATAATCGCCGGAGCGGGTGGTGCAGCGCATCTGCCCGGCGTCACGGCGGCAATGACCACGCTGCCCGTCATCGGCGTGCCGATTCAAGGGAAAGTTCTGGACGGCATGGATTCACTGCTTTCCATCGTGCAGATGCCCCCCGGCGTGCCGGTGGCCACCGTCGGCATCGGTGCGGGACGTAATGCCGGTCTCCTCGCGGTGCAAATCATCGCTTCGGGTGACACGGAACTTCAAGGCGCGTTGGTCAAATTCAAGGAACGACTCGCCGAGGAATCACGCGCCAAAAACAAAAACCTCACCACCACCTGACGCGGACGGAATACCGTTGGGATTCGTGAAAGAAAGCGCCGTAGGGGCGGCATCGGCGGAAGATGTCGCTCCTGACGGAGCTTGGGAATTTATTGACGTTGGGTTCTACAAAGATTTCGCCCCTGACGGGGCTTCACGATAGGGGTAGGGATGGCGTGTTGGCGCCACCCCTCCCTCCGAACCGGACGGG
>CAZYYS010000335.1:0-6068 GCA_964651015.1 uncultured Verrucomicrobiota bacterium | reverse complement strand
CTGGTTCTTGGGCCCAGGCAACTCCCCCCAACACGAATATGACGGCGACGCGGACTAAAGGCATCACCCGGTAAAACGGTAGGTTCATGATTTGATTCCATTCACATCTTCCGTTCCAATATGAACTGGATACCGGAACAGGAGAAGCGTGAATTGAGGGAGCCTCTCGCGTCCATCTTCTGTCCAAATCCAAGAAGCAAAAGTGGTCCAAGCCTCACTATTGACACAGGGGCGGCGCAGGAATCGAACCGCGGTATGCCGCGCGCACGTCCCGCCGAGCCCAATCATTTTCATCTGGTCGTGGAAACGTCCAACGCCAATCTGGTAGCCGGAATGCGCTGGTTTCCGAGCCCCTACACGTCGCGCTTCAATCGCCGCCATAAACTGTTCGGCCACCTTTTTGGCGGACGTTAGCGGCAACGGCTATTTTGCGGACGGTCTGTGATTCTGTTCACCTGAACCCCGTGCGCGCCCGACTTCAAAAGCCAAACCCCAACTTCTCTTTTCCAACCACCCCACACAGCGGCAAGCTAGGAATGTTGGCGGCTCGAAAATCTAACGCGGGCCGGAAACGTCGCCTGGCTTTAACAGGGTCAACAACATCGAGCACTGTTGCGTTGTTTTGACCGCATGTCGCAGGTTTGGCGGCATGTATATGATATCGCCAGCTTTGAGCGCGTGCGGTTTGCCGCCAAGGCTGAATTCACATTCACCAGTCAATATCTGAATGACCGCCTGCTGGGTTGACGTGTGCTCGCTCAGTTCCTGTCCTTCAGCAAATCCAAACAGAACAACGCGCACCGCGTCTGTCTTCATCAGTGTGCGACTGACAATGCCATTGGGCGCGAACTGCGTCTCGGTCGGCAGGGACAGGACCATTTCCCGGTTGATGTCGATCAGCGGTTTTTCACTCATAACGCTATGGTCGCACAGAGGCGCGGCATCTGTTTGATTCAAATCAAAGGAGACACCGTTATTCGCCCAGGTTGCGCCTGAGCAACGCCGTCAGCCTGGCCGGCGAAAGCACCGTGACCGTTCTACCTTTCACGGTCAGGAGTTTTTGCGCGCGGAATTTTGCCAGGGTGCGGGAGAATGTTTCACTCACGGTTCCGAGTTCAGCCGCCAGGACCCGCTTGGTCATGGTCAACTCGAAAGTGAACGGAGACTGGCTGTCACGATTCGGACAGCGTTTGACGAGCCAGTTGGCCAATCGCGTTTCGACATCCTTCATCGTCAGGTCTTCAAGCTGGCCGACCAACACGCGCAAGTGGACGCTCATCGAACCAAGCATGCGCAAGGCGAGTTCCGGTTGCTGCTTCAGGAGCGCAAGGAAGCCCGCCTTTTGTACCAGCAAAACCTGGGTTGACTCCAGCGCGCGGGCATCGGCGGGATAACCCTTGTCCGTGGCGAGGGAAGCCTCGGCGAACGATTCGCCCGCGCGAAAGACGTGGATGACCTGTTCTTTCCCCCCTGCATTGACGCGGTGCACGTTTACTGATCCGCGTTGCACGATGTAAAAGCCGTGCGACGGATCACCTTCGTGGAACAGATAATCGCCCTTCTCGAGTCTTTTCAGCAGCGTGATGGCAGCCAGATTGGTCAGATCGGGCGGCGGCGACCCGGCAAAAAGTTGGCAGCTTCGCAAGGCGTTGACAATGGCCGTCTGCCTGAAGTCGGAAAGCGTGTTTGGCATGACTCACTGATAATAAACAGCCTGCCGCCAGTAAAACAATTCAAACGCGAACGGGTCGCGTTTGAGCACACTCGTGCCACATCAACGATACGGCTGATGCAATTCCACCGGCGCCGGTTTTTTCTTCAAGCGCATCCGGATTTTCAGGCTTTCCACGCCAACCGAAAACGCCATGGCAAAATAGATGTAGCCTTTCGGAATTTCCTTGTGAAAACCCTCGGCCACCAAGGCGCAGCCGATGAGTATCAGGAAGCTAAGGGCCAGCATTTTCAACGACGGGTGTCTGTGAATGAAGTCGCTGATGCGTCCGGCAAAGAACAGCATGAAGACCAGCGCGATGATGACCGCGGCAATCATCACTCCCAGATGCTTGGCCATGCCAACCGCGGTGATGACCGAGTCCAACGAGAACACGATGTCGAGGAGAAGAATCTGCACGATCACAGCGGCGAATCTAGGCGCAACGCGGCTGGATATTTCACCGTCCTCGCCTTCGAGCTTGTCGTGGATTTCATGGGTGCTTTTCCAGAGCAAAAACAAGCCTCCCAGAATGAGAATCAAGTCACGTCCCGAGATGCCATGGGGTTCGTGAAGGATTCCGAGTGTGGGAATTTCAAACATGGGTTTGGTCAGTTTGACCATGAAGGCTAGTCCACATAGCAGCAAGATGCGAGTGATGAGCGCCAACATCAGGCCGGTCTGGCGTGCGCTGGCTTGTTGTTCCTGCGGCAGTTTGCCCGCAAGAATAGAGATGAAAACGATATTGTCTATGCCGAGAATAATTTCGAGCACAGTCAGCGTCAGTAAGCTGATCCAGATTTCGGGAGAGGTGATCCAGTCCATACGAGGTGATTTTTCTGAAGTTCTGCGGGGTGTCAAACCGATTAGCCGCACGATTCGCCATGGCAGGAGTGGATTTTCCCAATGGATTAAGACGGGTGACTCCAGAAATTGCGGCGGCGAACTGGATCAGCCCGGCCTTGAGTAAGGGGCGAGCCGGCATCTTGAGCCACTTCCTTCCCGGTTTTGGCTGCGCCACGGAGGACAGCCGCATCGTCTTTAACCGCCCGCTGCTTGCACAAGTGTCGCCGTTTTTTCGCGTCGGCTTGGCCTTCCTTTCAAGCAGCAAAAACGTGCTGCTCATTATCGAATGCGGTGGATGAGATGGATTTTTGGCCGCCCTCAGCCCCCCAAACTCTCGCCCACTTGAAACCGCACGAAGCGTCGAATGGTGATCTCGTCGCCCAATTGTTTGGCGATGGACGCGACGTGTTCCTTGACGGTGACTTCGGAGTTGCGTTTCACAAACCCCTGATCGACCAGACAATGGCCCTGGTAAAATTTTTCCAGTTTTCCTTCGACGATTTTGGCGATGGCTTGCGGGGGCTTGTTCTTTACCTGTTCCGTCGCAATTTCTTTTTCCTTGGCCAGCACGCTGGGATCAACCTGGTCACGGGACACGACCATCGGATGACCCGCAGCGATTTGCAAGGTAATGTCGCGCACCAGTTGTTTGAACTCATCGTTTGTCACCGTCGCTTCCTTACCCGCCCCTACTTCCACCAGCACACCAACTTTCGCGCCGGTGTGAATGTAGGCCGCCACGAGGCCATTGTCTTTGACCGCCAAGTGGTGATGCCGGGAGATTTTGATATTCTCACCGATTTTGGCGACTTGGGCCACGCGCACCGGTTCCAAATCTACCTGGGGATTGTTCGCAATCTGTTTGGCGACCTCGTCGCAGAAGGCACGGAAAGCTTCGTTTTTTGCGACGAAATCGGTTTCACAATTTACTTCCACGAGTACGCCAACGCGGGCGCCGGGTTGAATGTACTGGGCAATGACACCATCCTTTGCGTCGCGCGACGCTTTCTTTGCCGCGGAGGCCACGCCGCTTTTGCGCAGCCAGTCAACGGCGGCGTCCAAATTGCCATCGCACGCCGTGAGAGCCTTCTTGCAATCCATCAAGCCGGCGCCGGTCATCTCACGAAGTTTGCCGACGGCGGCAGCAGTAATTTCAGCCATAATATAATAGGTTGAGAGTTGAAAATTGAGTGTTGCAGTCAGAGGGAAGCGAAGGAATCAATCACGCCCGCCACGTTCCAACCACGAATTAAGCTTGCGGCACTGCCTCTTGTACTCCAGGATTTGGTTGGGCCTCAGTTGCACTTGCCTGGGCGGGCTCGGCTGTTTGGGGTTCTGTCGCAGCCCCTGCTTCAACTGGTTTTCGACGGGCGTACTTTGCCTCATATTCAGCCTGCGCCTGTGTGAGGGTTTGGGCGATCGTGCTCAGAATCATGCGCACGGAGCGAATGGCGTCGTCGTTGCCAGCGATCGGGTAATCGACCAGTTCGGGGTCGCAGTTCGTGTCCACAATTGCCACGACGGGAATTTTCAAGCGGCGCGCCTCAGCGACCGCGTTATGCTCACGCTTGATGTCCACCACGAACAACGCCGCGGGGAACTTGTCCATCGACCGAATACCGTCGAAATACTTGAACAGCCGCGCGGCTTCGCGCCGCAAAACCGATTGCTCCTGTTTGACGTAATCGTTGATGGTGCCGTCCGCCTCCATCTTCTCAATGTGCTTGAGTCGAGCGATGGAACGTTTGACGGTGTTAAAATTGGTGAGCGTGCCGCCGAGCCACCGCTCGGTCACATGGAGTTGGCCGCACTCCTTGGCAGTCTCCTTGACGGCCTGCTGGGCTTGTTTTTTGGTGCCCACGAAGAGCACCCGACCGCCTTTGCTCACGGTCGAAGACAGGAAATCACACGCCGCTTCAAGCTGGCTGAGTGACTTGCTGAGGTCAATGATATGGATACCGTTGCGTGCATCGAAGATGAACGGTTTCATCCTCGGGTTCCACCGTTTGGTCTGGTGCCCGAAATGGACACCGGCTTCCAACAATTCCTTTACGCCAATACTGATCACAAGTTTCCTTTGGTTAAAAATTCACCCGACATGAACTTTCGGGCGAATCATCCCGCGGAACACGGGATTGATTTCGATGTTATTTTGGCCGCCAGCGTCACTTGAACGCCGGTTGAATTAAGGCCGTTTGTCCCCTCCACGGTTTGCTGGGACTCCCAGCTTCCGCAAAAGGGAGGCACAGGCTAGCAAAGTCGAATTCTGTGGCAAACCTTATTTTTTGAAGTTTTTTGGATCAGTAAACTGACTCAAGTAGAAAGTTTCCCAAGGCGAGGCGAAATAGTATAAGTATTCAAAAGCAGGATCTCTTTCAAATGGACTTTATCGCAATCCGCTTTCCATGTTTAATGCAAATGCTGCGCTCAACCATAGAGCGACGTAGCAAACCGGAAGAGTTCAGACGTTGGCCGTGGCAAAGTAAAGAGCATGAATAGAGACCCCGAACGACATTCGCACTCTCCTCGTCGGCGCTTGCCGCGAACTTTCAAGGATTTGACTCCAACGAAAGCCTTCAATCCGAGGACCTTCTTCCATGAAATGGTCTGGAAGGCCTTGTTGACTCCGCGTGTCGGCCAGCACAAACGCCCGGAGTTCCCGAAGCTTGCTCACGGCCAGGTCGCGCTGACCTGGATCGGGCACGCCTCATTTTTGGTGCAATTCACGAACCTGAACGTTCTGATCGACCCCAACTTTGCCAATTGGCTTTTCCTGCTGAAACGCATCAAGCGTTCCGGGATGAAGATCGAGCACTTGCCGCCGATTGACCTCGTTCTGCTGACGCATGCGCACTTTGACCATTTTCACAAGCCAACGCTTCGCCGATTACCGCATCCGAAAATCGGAGTGATGCCCTGGGGCGTCGGCGATCTTGCGCATGACCTTGGCTTTGAGCGCATCATTGAACTGGAGTGGTGGGAAAGCTTTTCCCATGCGGATTGGAAAGTAACCTTGACGCCTTGCAAACACTGGGGAGCGCGGGTCTTGCGGGATGAACACCGCGGCTACGGCGGCTTTATCCTGGAACATCAAGGGCGGCGGATTTACCACGCCGGGGACAGCGCCTATTTCGACGGTTTCAAACGAATTGGGGAACTGTTCCGCCCCGAAATCGCCCTACTGCCGATCGGCGCGTATCACCCTGAATCTTTTCGCAACGTTCACATGGGACCGGACGAAGCAGTGAAAGTTTTTCACGATCTGCAGGCCAAATGGCTGGTGCCGATGCACTACGGCACTTTCAAACTTTCCTTCGAAGCCATGGATGAACCACCGCGCTGGTTGCGCGAGATCGTTCAACGCGACGGACTGACCCACCATTTAAGGATGCTGGAAGAAGGAGCACCGGTGGTTTTCACCTGAACGAGAAGGACAACTCTTCACCGTTCCGCCATGTGCGACTCTGATCGTACTGTATAGGACGACGCCGATTTTCTGCTCATTTTTTTC
>CAZYYS010000334.1:0-6103 GCA_964651015.1 uncultured Verrucomicrobiota bacterium | reverse complement strand
CGTTTGCATTCGAAAGGTTACTATCTTGAACCAACGGTTCTCCTCGACGTTGGAAAAACCGACCGCTGCTGGCGTGAAGAGATTTTTGGACCGGTTGTGTGCATCATGCCATTCGACGACGAGGCGCAAATGCTGCGAGAAGTGAATGCCTCACCCTACGGTTTGAGCGGATCGATTTGGACGAATGATCTACGACGCGCTCTCCGGGTTTCACGTCAGGTCGAAAGTGGCGTGCTCAGTATTAACAGCCATTCGAGCGTTCACGTGGAAGCCCCATTTGGCGGATTCAAGACCAGCGGCATTGGTCGCGATCTCGGCATGAACGCGATGGAGGGCTATACGGAACTCAAAAATATTTACGTTGCGGAATGAAACCCATGAACCTGCAAGCCCTTAAATCCAAAATCAAGAGCGGCGCAATTGACACGGTGATCGTTGCCTGTCCCGACGTCTTTGGCCGGCTGGTAGGCAAACGTTTCACCGGCAAGTTCTTTCTCGACCACGTCGTGAAAAGCAGCACGCACGGCTGCAATTACCTGCTCACAGTCAACATCGAGATGGACCCGATGGACGGTTTCAAGCTGGCCAATTGGGACAAAGGCTTCGGCGATTTTGAGATGCGCCCCGACTTGTCCACGTTGCGTGTGCTTCCCTGGCAGCCGGGCACAGCGCTGGTCTTGTGCGATTACCTTCATCATGACGGCAAGTTTGTGGCGGAAGCGCCGCGTTCAGTCCTTCGACGGCAGCTTGACGCCATTTCAAAAAAGAAACTCACCTGTTACATCGCCGGTGAGTTGGAGTTCTTCCTGTTCAACACGTCCTACCACGACGCATTTGTTTCGAACTATCAAACCCTGCCGCCCTCGAGTGATTATCGGATTGACTATCACATCCAGCAGCCGACGCAGGATGAGCCGATCATGCGCGCGGTTCGCAACCAAATGGCCGAGGCGCGTGTGCCGGTGGAATCGAGCAAGGGCGAGTGGGGACGAGGCCAGCACGAGATCAATTTCATTTACGATCAGCCGCTGCCGATGGCCGACATGCACGTGGTCTTCAAACACGGCGTCAAGGAGATCGCGCAACAGCACGGCAAGGCGGTGACGTTCATGCCGAAATATTCCGCACAGGACGCCGGCAATAGTTGTCACATTCACGTCAGCATCTGGCAGGGCGGAAGGAATCTCTTCTGGGACGCCAAACGCGGTGTTGGCTCGAAATTCTATCGCCAGTTTCTCGGTGGGTTGATGAAATACTCACCGGAGCTTTGTTATTTCCTTGCGCCAACGATCAATGCTTACAAGCGGTATCAGTCCGCCAGTTGGGCGCCGACCAAGATGGCGTGGGCGAACGACAATCGCACGGTAGGCTTCCGCGTCGTCGGCCATGCCAATTCGTTTCGCATCGAGAACCGGATGCCGGGCGCGGACGCAAATCCTTATCTCGCCTTCGCCGCAACATTGGTTGCCGGCATGGCGGGTGTGGCGGAAGGACTGGATTGCGGCGAGGTCTATGAAGGCAACGCCTACATCGATCCCAAACTAAAAAGTCTGCCGAAGTCGTTGCGCGACGCTACCGATCTTCTGGATCGCAGTCGCGTCGCGCGCGCGGCTTTGGGTGATGATGTGGTCGATTTTTACGTCCACACTGCACGGTTGGAAACGCAAGCATTCAATGACGCCGTGACGGATTGGGAACGGATTCGTTATTTTGAGCGGATTTGAGAAGAGGTCCTCGCAAAGCTTTTGGCCCATTGTCGAACCAGAATGTCGGCTTGCGAACACGGGTCACACAGCTTAGATTCGCCGCGTGACGACGACTGTTGAGGCCATTTACGAAAACGGCAAAATCATACTGCCGCGACCGCTGGCGTTGCCCGAAAAATCTCCTGTGCGGGTGACAATCGAGTCAGGTGACACTGAACGCGAGGCCTGGCTGAAGCTTTCCGAGGAATCCCTGACCGAGGTGTGGGACAACGCGGACGACGAAGTCTTCAATGAACTGCTCTCGAAATGATGTCGTTCTCCTGCCGATTCCGTTCACGGATTTAGCCAGCCGCAAGGTTCGGCCTGCCGTTCTCATCGGTCGCACCGGCTCGGATCTCTTTCTCGTTCCAATTACATCGCAACTCGCCAATACGAACTTGTGTTAAAAGAGTGGCGTGCTGCGGGATTGAATGTTTCGTGCGGCGTAAAAGCTCAAATCGCGACAGTTGACCAAAGATTGGTCGTGAAGACCGTCGGTGTTTTGACTGAGGCTGACCGTCAGGTATTGAACGAACGGTTGCGCACCTGGCTGCAACTGAAGTCTTGATCAAAGGAGAAATCGGAGTGCGGCGACTTCGTCGATTTTTACGTCCACACGGCGCGGCTGGAACCGCAAGCGTTCAATGATGCGGTCACGGACTGGGAACGCATTCGGTACTTTGAACGGATATGGTTATTTTACCCATCCGACTCTTTGCGGCGGCCAATAGCAAAACAAAATACGGCCCACGATGTTGTCGTGTGGCACACTTCCCCAAAAGCGGCTGTCGAAACTGTTGGTGGAATTATCACCGAGTACGAAATAGTAACTGTCTGGCACTGTCACGTCAGTCTTTGCCGGGAACGTCTCCGCATGTGGCGGTAGAAAGTAAGCAATCTCTCCAGTAGCGTTGCTGAGTGCCACATGCTTGTCGTTGACATAAAGCATGCCGTCTGTAATCCGCACATGGTCGCCTGGCTCCCCTGTGACCCTCTTGACCCAAAAGGTTGACGGAGGCAACGAGGCAATGCCGTCAGTTCTGAATACGACAACATCTCCTCGCCGGGGCTTGCGTACTAGGAAAGTTACCCCCTCCATCATAACGTGATCACCCGCTGAAATGGTGGGAGTCATCGCCCCGGTTGGGACAGAAAACGGGCGAACCAGTCCGAAGATTCGGAGGACAATTAGCGTGCCGACGAATACGGCAGGAACAAGAGCTAATGCGATAATAACCTTTTCTCGTCGCTTTAGACATGTGCGCTGCGTTGATTGCAACAGAGGTGGAGTTGATTGATTCATGCGAAAGTTACCTCTACATATTATGGTCCGCGAATGTCAAAGTGGAAGGCTGCTCGCCAAGGGCGTGCGGCAAGCCGTGACCCGATTCGCGCCCTGAATATTGTTGTTATGGCTTAATATTATCTGTCCACTCCTTCTGTGAACCTTCAATCCGCAACGGACCGGCGACTTCGTTTCCGTCGCGAACAACAACATAAGCATCCGCGCCAACCGCACTGTCCCAAAGTGGCCGCGCAAATCCTTTGGCCTTTGTCGCGCGTGAGACTGGCGTGCGATTGCCTTGGACGCCAACAGCAACAATCGCATACTGATGTTCGTCCGAACCATCGTCACTAACCACGGTCGGCGCCGAAGGAGTTGGAATCATCGCTTGACGTATCTTGCCGCCCCAAAGTTGCAGGACATCTTCGGGATAAGGCAATCCGCCGCCGCCGTATCCGCCACCACCGAGGGACATCATCCCCTGCCCGATCACTGCATCGGTCAGCGGCTCGTTGTGCCCAGGCCGGTAGGATTGAAAGCGGAGCCGTCCGGGATGGTTCCCACCCGTCCACTCCTTAAGCGGCATTTCGGAAGGCTCAAGGCCCTCGCCTTGAATGATCGCCATCTGCCGCCATGCGCCATCAATCCAAACGTTCCACGAGATGTGTCCGGGCGCGCGACGCAGGCTGCCGTCTTTCTCGAGGGCGTGGAAGCGGTCATCGAATGGATCATCGATCTCTCCTTTAATCAGCCGGCTGCGAACCCAAAGTCCGCCGACGCCATCGCTTACTAACTTGGCATAGATGCCGCGAGCAATTTGTTCACGACCAACCCCTGCCCCACCAAACCAAGGCCAATCATTCCGCTTTGAACGTGGCCGGCTTGATGCCTTTCTTTTTCCAATAGTCCCCGGTTTGGAACCGAAATGCGGTTGGATTGTAGTCACCGACGATTTGCACGTTGGTTCCCTCGGCAGGGATTTTTTTCGCCAGATCGACGCACCAGTAAACGGCGTTGACCAACATCCTTCGCGTGCCCTCGGACATCAGGTCCGTTGACGCACCCATGGTGGTGGTGAAGACCTTGCCGCGCTTGCCTCCCGGCACCTGATAACTCTTGGTCCAAGCCACGGGCATCATCGGGTCGTTGGGATTGTAACGATCCGAGCCGCGATCCGCCGTCGGGTTGTGTCCAGTAGAAGCAACTTCATCATCGGTGGGTCTCATGCCGAGGAACATGTCCTGGTCGTTGCGTTCGCCCCTGCGATTGATCGTTTGCCCCAGAATGACTGGAATCGAATCGCCTGGTAGCGGGAGTCGAACCGCGTACACGTCCGTTGGCCCCCAGATGTCTCCATCCTTAAGCCCCCGCGTAATGGGAAGTCTTCTTGCTTCCAGGGCAATCAGGCCACGCGTGCTTTGATGATTGTGGTGTCCGTAATGATAGAACCACGTATCGCCAAGAACCAGACCGCCAAAGCCTCGCTCCCACTCTTTCCTTTCACCTGTGTAACGCCGGTCGTAGTGGACCCAATTTGTCGGACCATTGTAACGATAGTCGTAGTGAAGCCAATTTGTTCGCTCCAAAGGCAGTTTGAAGGCGTGAGTCGCGGTTCGCATCCCCAAGACCGGTCGGCCAGATTTCAGATAATCGTCGATGTGCTGCATTTGCTCATCAGGCAGATTGCGAAACCGGGTGGCAATGACCATCAAGTCGGCAGTTTTGAGAGCCGCCAGACCAGGAATGTTACCAACGTGGTTGGGATCCACGATGCCGATCTTCGGGTCGATGGCGAAGAGCACCGTGCAATTGAAACCGTGATGCCGGGCCAGAATTTTGCCGAGCTGAGTGAGTGCTTCTTCGGAGCGGTATTCCTCGTCACCTGAAATGAGAACAACGTGCTTGCCTTTGCCGACTCCCTGTTTTCCGCCATAGACCACCCACGGTGTCTCTTGGTCGGTTGTAGCGGCATCGGATTGATCAACTGCGCGGAGTCGAGAAGCCGCAAACGCCAATACGCTAAACAAGACAAGGAAGAGCGGAACTCTCACGGCGTCAAAATTTGGCAAACAACTTGTGGCTCATGACATCTCAAAATTGTGTATCCGGGAAACGCGAGTCAAGGTCAAAGGCCGAGAGTCCCGGTTTCAAGCCAGCAGTTTCGTAATGATTTCACCGTGTACATCGGTCAAGCGGAAATCGCGGCCTTGAAAACGAAAGGTCAACTTCGTGTGATCGAGTCCCAGCAGATGAAGAATTGTGGCGTGAATGTCATGCACGAGCGCGCGGTCTTCCACAGCACTAAAACCGAGTTCATCCGTCGCCCCGATGACCTGTCCCGGTTTTGTGCCGCCGCCAGCAAACCACATCGTAAATGCATCAATGTGATGGTTGCGCCCGGTGGATTCGCGATTCTCGCCCATCGGCGTGCGACCAAATTCTCCGCCCCACATCACGAGCGTATCTTCAAGCAGCCCGCGTTGCTTGAGGTCTCTCACCAGCGCCGCACAAGCCTGATCCACTTCCCAACACACTTTCTCAAATGACTTCTCCAAATCCTCGCCCGGCCCGCCATGGCTGTCCCAATTAGTGTGGTAAAGCTGGATAAAGCGAACTCCTCGCTCGACGAGCCGCCGCGCCAGCAAACAATTCCGCGCAAACGAAGGTTCGCTTTCCTTGACGCCGTACATCGTAAGCGTTTCCGGTTTCTCACCGGAAAGATCGATGAGTTCCGGCCCGCTGCTTTGCATGCGATACGCCATCTCGTAAGCCGAAATGCGCGTCTCGATTTCAGCGTCACCCGTTTCCACAAGCCGCGTCAAATTCAAATCCCGGACGGCATCGATGGTCTGGCGTTGGTGAACCGCGGTCACGCCTTTCGGACTGGAGAGATTCAAGATTGGTGCACCTTTGGACATCAGCGGCACACCTTGATACGTGGTTGGCAAAAATCCACTACCCCAGTTCACAGCGCCGCCACGCGGCCCGCGCCGCCCGGATTGCAGCACCAGAAATCCTGGAAGGTCTTGCGACAAACAGCCGATGCCGGACGTGACCCAGGCTCCGATACAGG
>CAZYYS010000333.1:0-6108 GCA_964651015.1 uncultured Verrucomicrobiota bacterium | reverse complement strand
ACGGCTACGAAATCATGCGCAGTCTGACCGGCGATCAACTAAGTCAGTTCGAGTACCGCCATCCCTTTTGCAATCGCAACGGAAAACTTTTCGCAGGCGATTCATTTGTCGATAACGTGACCGGCACGGGCTTCGTCCACATTGCGCCCGGCCACGGCTTGGACGACTACAATCTCGGCCGTCAAAACGGCCTGCCGATTTACTCACCGGTGAACGACGACGGCGCGTTCGCACACACGAATGACCTCGCCATCGAACAACAGATGCCGAAGGAGATGCTTGGTAAGTCAACGCTGGAAAAACATGGCAAGAGCGACGCGAACGAAGCGGTGCTGCACGAACTGCGCGTCCGCCACGCGTTGTTGCACCAGGAAAATTACCATCACAGTTACCCGCATTGCTGGCGCAGCAAAACGCCGATCATCTTCCGCGCGATGGATCAGTGGTTTATCAAAATTGATCACGTTCCGGGGAGCGCAGGCGTCTCGCCTGCATCGGTCGGCGTCCCGCCGAACGAATCTTCCGTGAAAGGTTCGCCGCGAGACGCGTCGAACAACCGGCCAGAGGCCGGCGCTCCCCATACATTCCGCGATCTTGCGCTCGCTGAAATCGACAGCGTCGAATGGATCCCGGACTGGGGCGTGAACCGCATCAAGAGCGCCGTGCAATCGCGCCCCGACTGGTGCATCAGTCGCCAACGCACTTGGGGCGTACCCATTCCCGCATTTTATGACTCGAAGGGCGAAGCGATCCTCGACGCGCAAATCGTTCGCAATGCTGCGGACCTGATCGAGAAACATGGCTCGAACGTGTGGTTCGAGAAATCCGTGAGCGAACTCTGGTCAGTCGTTAAGCCGAAGAACTGGACCGGCGCGGAGGCTGTCGCCAAATCCAGCGACACTCTGGATGTATGGATTGATTCCGGTTCGTCATCGCGTTCCGTCTTGATGCGACGGGCCGAATTATACGAACTGGTACCAGAAGGGCAGCAGACGCGACACGAACTCACTCGTTACTTGGTAAACCAGAAGGGCGAAGCCTTTGTTTGGCCAGCCGACATGTACCTCGAAGGCAGCGACCAGCACCGCGGTTGGTTTCAATCGTCCTTGCTGCTCTCGCTTGCCGGCAACGGTGCCGCGCCTTACAGGACAGTGCTTACGCACGGTTTCATGGTGGATGCGGATCGCGAAAAAATTTCCAAGAGCAAGCAGACTGGCTACGAGAAACCGCAGACTGCGGAGGCCTACATCAAAAAATACGGCGCGGACATTGTCCGGCTTTGGGTTGCATCGCAGGATTTCCGCAACGACATCATTGTCAGTGAAGAGCGCATCGGCAAGGTGGGAGAAACCTACCGTGGCATCCGCAACGCATTACGATATCAACTCTCGAATCTTTACGACTTCGATCCCGCAAAGCACACCGTGCCGGACGATAAGCTCACTGGTCTTGACCGTTGGATTCTCGGCGAGTTCTCAAAACTGGAGAACGACGTCGTCGCTGCCTATGACAAGTATGAATTCCACGTTGTCTATCAAAGGGTCAGCCAGTTCATCGCTGTTGAACTTTCTGCGATCTATCACGACGTCATCAAAGACCGGCTCTACACTGACGCGGCGAATTCGGATCGTCGCCGTTCAACACAAACAGCGCTTCATCGTCTCGTGACCGGCCTTTGCCAAATGCTGTCGCCGGTTCTCGCGTTCACGGCGGATGAGGCATGGGAGTTTGTGCCGGGGGAGCGAACCAATTCGGTGCACGAGGCCAACTGGCAGATTGATGAGTTCGCACGCACAGTTGACGAGCAAGAAAAGTGGGAACGGTTGTTCCACCTTCGGAGTTTAGCACTACCCGCGCTGGAGGACGCTCGAAAGGCCAAAACTATTGGGAAGGCGCTTGACGCGAAGTTGTGGTTTAGAGACACGGAACCATTACCCCAAGACCTGCGCGAACTACTTAATGTATCCCAGATGGAAGTCTCGCCTCGCGCCATGGGAACCGAGGTTACAGAGGTTTCCCTGGCTGTGAGTAAAGCCGATGGCCAGAAATGCGAGCGCTGCTGGCACTGGGAAACGGACGTTGGCAAACACCCGGAGCATCCGACCATCTGCGGTCGCTGCGTTGCCGCTGTTACTTCATCCTAACAGGATCGAAGCAGGTCATTTCGTTGCTAGCGCTGACAGAACCTTGGTTACGGCTTCTTCTTGAACAGGTCTGTCACGCTCTTGGTGGCTTTTCCCACCGCTTCACCAGCCGTCTTGCCAGCCTCTCCGGCAGCCTTTTTGACTGCCTCAGTGGCGCCTTTGCCAAGGTCTGTCACTGCGCTGCCGGCAGCTTTGATCGAGCCATCGAGAACGGCGGTGAGAACTTTCTGGGTCAATTCCGCCGGTGTGATTCCTTCGGAGCCTTTGCCCAGATCCGTAAGGTGAATGACCGGTAACGGGACCGTTGCCGACTTGCCGCCAAGTTCCTTCAAACTCACGTGTATTTTGGCGTCAGTCAAAACAAACTCATCCACTTGGAGCTTTTTTGCGGGCTTCTTTTCACCGGTGTCAGGTTTCTCCTTGGGTGCGCTTTTGTCACCACCGGTTGCAGCTTCTACGTTATCCAGGAGTTTCTTGAGGTTACTGCCCCCACTCAAGCTGCCCTCATAGGTGATTTCCGGTCCTTGGACGACAATGGACTTCACCACAATCTTGTCAGAAAACACGGACGCGGGTTGGACGGTTGCGCTGACCAAGCCCATTTTGATGGCGGACTCGGTCTTGAATCCGTCGGGGTTGCCAATGACGAGGTCGGTAACTTTGGCGTGACCGGAAAGCAAAGACACTGTCACACTGCCCACCTTCATGTCCGTCTTGGTAATGGTTGGACCAACCGTCTCCACACCTTTCTTGACGATTGAGCCCAGGTAGAAAATGGAGACGACCACGGCCAGCACCAGGACGACCACGACGGCGACGATGAGTTTGATAATTAACTTTTTCATAAGCGACAATTGGTTGGCGTAAAAATGCTGTTCGGATTGTTGGCCAAGCCGACGACTAACCTTGTTTTGTTCGACTCCATTTGTAAAGGCGTAAAACTGATTCGTGGGAACACGCGATTGGCTGCTGAGGTGGGGGCAGCAATGTACTAAGCATCACTTGCGCCGACGAAACAGCAGCAAAGCCAGGCCCCCCAAACCAACGAGTGCGAACGTTGACGGCTCAGGCACAACAGCGACAGTGAAGGGCAACAATCCATTCATTTGAGGCGGTGGCGGCGCGCCGACGGCCAACGTCAGCACCACTGGATTCGACTTCCCCACATTTTGCCCACCAGCCAGGGCTTGGTCATAGCTCGAGTAAACTCCTCCACCGTTATACCAGGCGCGAACTTGAACCGACACTGTTCCAGTAGTGGGGAGATTCATAATTCCGCCTGCAAATTGCCCTGCGCCATTGGAGGTCGTGAAACCCGTCGTACCCAGGAATAGCGTGTCCGCAGAGGGAAAAAAGATGGGGTTGTTGCTGTCGAAGGTGGCCTGATCCGTCACAGCACCATTTAGATAATACAATGAAGCCGTATAATCTGAACCGATAAAAGCACCCGCCGGCCCATTCGCAGGATTGAATGAGCCCGGGGCAGTGTTAATCGTCACCAGTGGAACTGGCTCTACATCGACATTATTGAAGAGGAAGGAACCTTGGCTGTAGGCACTTAGTGACAGGAATACTAAAAATAAGATTACAGATTCTTGTTTCATAAACCCTTTTCTGCTGACTCCATCACAGTTTTTGGGCTTCACCAGACTCAGGGACTTGGTCCTATCTTGGCGAATGCCTTTTCACGAATAACGCCAGTGAAGCCGTGTAACCGTGCAAAAAGTTTCGTTCGCCGACCGGCCCGATTTCTCCGTTGCAAAAAAACCCAGCCAACCCCAGCGGACCGAAATGTTGTTGGACCATTCGCGCGTCATGGTTCGGTGTTCCAAACAGGTGTTGCCCACGTCCGTTGCAACTGCATAGACAGCCACCGAAGATCGTTGTATCAGACAACTGCTTTCTGGCCCGGCCGAGCAACGCTATCATGTCTTCAGTCGCGGCGTGCGCATCCCGTCGCTGGAACTGGATGGTTTGCCCCGTTCGCGGGACCGCGCCAACGGCGATGATACCCGTTTGTGGATCAACACCGATGAGGTTGCGGACGAGGAAATCGCCCCGGTGAAAGTCCTCGAGGTATTCGTTGACGACGAGCCCCACGAATAAATTACCTTGGGAGTTTTTCTGGTCTTCGGTCGAAAGGTGGTTGAAGGTTTCCGCCAGCAGCTCGTAGGCGGGGCGGTTGGCGATTTCGTGGATGAAGTTCTGCTCGACTTTGGTGATCGTCCAGGTTTCCCCGATAGGAGTGCAGCCTTGCGAAATGACGCCGTTCAGTTGAACGTTGCCGCCGACGGAAATTGCCACACCGCCCTCTTCAAATACTTCGCCGTTCAGATAGACTTGGGTCAATTGTCCATTGTGATCGCCGCTCGCCAGGCCGCCCAAAACCGGCAGTGGCGCGTAAGCCTCGTTCCAACCGCGCAGCCACGATTCGCTGTCCAGATGAAACGGGTCGGCAAAGACGAGCCATCCGTTGGTCTGCTCGGTGTTCAGTCCGGTTTCCATGTGCCAATAACCAGGACCATTGGCTTCTTCCACCTGGCGCTGCGTGAAGTGAATACCCAGCAACTCCGCGCCGGGCAACGCGTACAGTCCCAACACCAATCCGGCGTTCTGCTCCACTTCCTGTTCACCGACGATCAGGCTGCTGCTGGAACACCCGGCCAGCAGCGGAATCTGTGCGTGAACACGGAGGATTTCCAGCACCTGAGCGGCGTGTGGAAAAAACCTGGGCGACATAAAAACCAACCCCAGCGAAACACCCGGTGCGCGCAGTTGGCTGCGCAACTTCTCCGCCCACGCTTGCAAGCCGGTGTCATCAAAACCGCCCTCCCAATGGGCGGAAATGGAATGCTCATTGTGCATGTCGTCAAGTTAATCGGAACGAAATTGAATGCAAACCTCAACGATTCACCTCCTCCAGCTGCTTGCTAGGCACGTGCGAATGCGATAGGCTGCTGATATGAAGATCAGGTTGGCATCGCTGCTCGGTTTTTTGGCTTGTCTCGCCGGCGCAAGTAATTTGCCGGCCTTGGAGGCTTCAAAAGGACAGGCAACCTCCAAGCAGGTTTACATTCTCCCCATCCGCGAGGATATCATGCCACCGCTGGTTTATCTAGTTCGTCGTGGCGTCAAGGAAGCCATGGCGGCGAAAGCGGACTTGCTCGTTTTGGACATGGAAACCAACGGCGGACGCGTGGACACGACCGAGGAAATCATCAGAATCTTAAACCAGTTCAAAGGTGAGACAGCCACGTTGGTAAATACCAAGGCCTTTTCCGCAGGTGCGTTTATTTCGGTCGCAACCCGGAAGATTTTCATGACGCCCGGGAGTGTGATCGGGGCCGCCGCACCGGTCATTCTCTCGCCTGGCGGAGGTGGCATTGAAAACGCGCCCGAAACCTACGAAGTAAAAATGACGTCGGCGGTCAGCGCTTTGGTGCGGGCTAGCGCAGAGAAAAACGGACATAACAAAGCAGTCGTCCAGGCCATGATCGACAAATCCAAGGGTTTAACCATCGACGGAGAAGTCATTGTCAAGGAAGGACAGATTTTGACCCTGACGAATCTGGAAGCTGAGAAAGAGTACGACGGCAAACCACTGCTTTCCGCAGGCACCGTCGATTCGATGGATGCGCTGCTCGGCAAACTTGGGTATGACGGTGCGAAGCGGGTCGAAATCAAACCCACCGGTGTCGAGACGCTCGGTTTTTGGATCAATGCCATCAGCCCCTTACTGCTGATCATCGGCATCGCCGGTATTTACATCGAATTCAAGACGCCCGGCTTTGGTTTGCCGGGCATCGTCGGCATCGTGGCGTTCGCGATCTATTTCCTCGGCGGCTACGTGGCAGGTCTTTCCGGCTTTGAATGGATCGCTGTGTTTGTTTTGGGGTTAATCCTGGTCGGGCTCGAAATATTCGTGCATCCGGGCACCATCCTGCCCGGCTTGCTGGGCGCGATG
>CAZYYS010000332.1:1396-6136 GCA_964651015.1 uncultured Verrucomicrobiota bacterium | reverse complement strand
GTTTCAATATCATCGTAGCCAATCCGCCCTACATACCGAGCGCGACCATTTCCACGCTGTATCCCGAAGTACGCGATCACGATCCGCAACTAGCATTAGATGGCGGTACCGACGGACTGGATTTCTATCGACGACTGGCAGGAGAAGCATCCGCATTTGTAAAACCAGAGGGTCGAATCATGTTGGAACTTGGTGATGGTCAGGCCAGCGCTGTCAGTGAAATGGTCGCGCAACAAAAGTGGGTTGTCGAAGCAGTTCAAGAGGATTACAGTCGGCAGCCAAGAATTCTGGTTGCGCGTCCAGCGAGTTAATCGAAAGCGGGCGGCGATTTGATTTCGGTTTCATTCATTGATTTTGCATGGATAGTTTAATGATCAAGGGCGGTGTGCCGTTGCGCGGCGAGGTGACGATCAGCGGCGCGAAAAACGCCGTACTGCCAATCATGGCCGCGACGCTGCTCACGACTGAGCCGTGCATCATCCGGCGGGTACCCGAGTTGTCGGATGTGAAATTCATGGGACAGATTCTCACTTCGCTCGGCGCGAACGTGGTCTTCGAGCACGATACGCTGCGTGTGCAGGCGGAAAAAATCCATGGAGTAGGCGATTACGACTTAATCCGCAAGATGCGTGGCTCAATCTGCATCTTGGGGCCGCTGTTGGGTCGGCTGCGAAAGGCGTCGGTCTCGCTTCCTGGGGGATGCGTCATCGGTGCCCGCCCGATTGACCTGCATCTGAAAGGATTTCAGGCGCTTGGAGCAAGGATTTCCATCGAAGGTGGTTACGTTCATGCGCGCGCCCGGCGATTGATTGGTGGCGATTTGTTTCTCGGCGGACGCGCCGGCTGCACGGTTCTGGGCACAGCGAATGTCATGATGGCGGCGGTTTTGGCGGAGGGTGTAACGATTATTGAAAGCGCCGCATGCGAACCGGAAGTGGTGGACTTAGCCAATTTTCTGAACGGGATGGGAGCGAGAATTCAGGGGGCCGGCAGCCCGACCGTTACAATCACAGGCGTCAAAAAGTTGCACGGGGCCGAGCATGAAGTGATTCCAGACCGCATCGAGGCGGCGACGTACGCAATTGCCGCCGCCGCCACGAAGGGAGAAGTAACTTTGCTTGGGGCGCGCGCCGATCACCTGCACGCCGTGTTGGACAAGCTGCGTGAAGCGGGCGTGAAAGTGGAACGAAATGGTTCGGCGTTGACCGTGCGTCGTAATGGTCGACTGAAACCAGTGGACATCACAACGCTGCCGTACGCCGGTTTTCCAACCGACGTACAGGCCCAGATGATGGTGTTGATGGCAGTGACGCCGGGCATTAGCATCATCACGGAGCGCATTTTTGAATCACGCTTCATGCATGTCAGCGAGCTGGCGCGGCTCGGCGCAGACATCGCCATCGAAGGCCCCAGCGCCATCGTCAAAGGTGGCAAGCTGTTGAGCGGCGCGCCGGTAATGGCCAGTGATCTGCGTGCATCGGCGGCGTTGGTGATTGCGGGATTGGCGGCACGCGGGACGACCGAAGTGAAGCGGGTTTATCACATTGACCGGGGTTACGAGAATATCGACGGAAAACTGCGGCAACTGGGCGCACGCATCGAGCGGGTGGAAGAATCATGACAAAGCTAATCAGTGTTTTTATCATCGTCCTCGTCCTCTATGGTGGGTGGAAGCTCTATTTTTACTGGGAGCAGGTTAAAGAAGAAAAAGAGAACAGCCGGAAGGCCGCCGCCGCCGCTGCCGTGGTACCGGAACAACTGCCTGGCATGCCGTCGGGGTTGGAGCCGAGTCTGCAAGCCGCCCAAAAGGCTGGGGCAGCTGGCTTGAAAAACTGGTTAAGGCAGTACGACCGGGTCGTCGTCGATCCGCGCCGCGCTTGGATTGAACTGGATTATGTGGTATTGGTTGCCCGCGACGATCCGGCGGAGGCCCGGCGGGCGTTTGCCGCCGTCAAGAAACGTACGACACCTGCCTCGCCGGTTTACGAACGCGTCAAGCAACTCGAAAAAACGTACGAATGAACCCCTGTCAACCGTCGTACCATGGCGTAAACTTTTTGCTCGCCAACCGAACGGCGGGGGCATACGGTCGCAACAGGTTCCCGCGAACAACACAAAACGCAGCTTTATATGGACGTGATTTTTAATTGCCCCAACTGCCAGCAGGAGCTGGAAGTTGATGGTTCCGGTGCCGGCTCGGAAATCGAGTGCCCTTCGTGCGGCGAAACGATTGTCATCCCGGCGCCGAGCACCGCAAACACGAAAACGCCGCCCGCCCCGGCGGCTCCACCCAAAGCCGCCACCGGTCAGCCGGTGAGCGCCATCTCCGCTTCTGCGGCAGCGAAAGTCGAGAAGCACTTCGCGGTGCCAGTGCACGACAAACCAACGGAACAACTGATTGAAAAGCCCTTGGCACCGCTCGAAGTCGCCGCCTTGGAGAGCGACAAGAAAATCCGGGTAAAAACCATCCGCCACACCGATTGCGTGGAAGTCGGTCATGACCGTTTTGATGAAATTGTCACGAATTTTCTCGGCAAGGTTGGTGAACCCAACATCGTCAGCATCAGCACTCTTTCCTATACTCACATGGATGTTGGCAGCCAGAAACTGATTACGGACTACGGAGTGATGATTGTTTACAAGGGCTGACGGGCAAGGATTGGCAAGGATATATCGCCGTTTGCCATGGTTGACTTGCCAGTGCTCGCTCGTTACGGTGGCGCCATGCAACGTTGGTTCCAGTTCCTTTTGATCGCTGTCTGCGTGGTGGCATTTCCGCATCGTTCGCCGGCACCGTTGATTTACCGCCCGGGCGAGGGTTGGACCTATGAACCGGTGGGTGGCGAAGGTAGATGGCAACGGACGCGGGCCAAAGACCAGTTGGAAGTGGCTCAGACTGCGTTCGACAAGAAAGATTACGGCCTGGCCTTGAAAGCCGCGCGGCGTGTGGTCAAACAATGGCCGCAGTCCGATTACGCTCCCACGGCGCAATACCTGATCGGGCGCTGCTACGAAGCCAGAAAAATGGACGAACGCGCTTTCAAGGCATATCAAACCGCGCTGGAAAAATATCCCAAGACCGAAAAATACGATGATATTCTCCAGCGCCAGTATCAGATTTGCAATCGCTACCTTGCCGGCCAATGGTTCAAACTCTGGGGTTACATCCCCTTCTTCCCCTCCATGGACCGGACCGCTGATATGTATGAGAAAGTCGTCAAAAATGGACCTTACAGTGAAGTGGCTCCGCAAGCGCAACTGAACATCGGTGCCGCCCGTGAGAAACAGTCGGACTTTCCTCTTGCCGTCAAAGCTTACGAACGCGCCGCTGACCGCTATCACGATCAGAAAAAAATTGCCGCCGATGCTGTCTTTCGTGCGGGACTGGCATACAACAAGCAATCGAAAAAGGCAGAATACGATCAGGACACAGCCGCCAAAGCCATTGCGATGTTCACGGATTTTCTGACGCTTTACCCGAACGATCCTCGCGTGCCGGAAGCAAAAAAAATCATTGCGTCGCTGCGAGCAGAACAGGCGCGCGGCAGTTATCAAATCGCCCGTTTCTACGAGAGCAACAAGCGCTGGAATGGCGCGTTGATTTATTACAACGAAGTGTTGTTGCTGGATCCTAATTCCCAATACGCCGGTGTTGCCCGACAACACATCGCGACCCTCAAAAACCGGACCGAGCCTGCGAATAAATAGCATGCGACTGAGCGCTCTGGTTCTGGGCGGTTTTGTGGCCCTGGGCCTGACCGGCTGCGCCGGTTACACACTGGGCCCGAGTAACGGATTGTCTGCCGGCGCGAAGTCGGTTCAAATAAACCCTTTCGTCAACAAAACGCTCGAGCCGCGCTTAAGCGAGGCCATCACCTATGCGCTGCGAAAGAATTTGCAGCAGGACGGCACGTTCCGCCTCGACACTCACGAAGACGGCGACATCATCGTCACTGGCGTCGTCACTCATTACAGCCGTCACCCTCTGAGCTTTCAGCCAAAAGATGTTGTCTCGGTGCGCGATTACCGTTTGGACATGAAGGTGCGAATCACCGCCCGCGAACGAGCGACGGGTAAACTGATCTTGGACGATCGCGAAGTTTCCGGCTTCACCACTGTCCAAGTCGGCAATGACTTAACGAGTGAAGAGCGGCAGGTGATCCCGGTGTTGGCGGATAACCTGGCCAAAAACGCCGTCTCATTGCTGGCCGATGGCTCGTGGTAGGTAAACCGATCCACTCCCAGGTCAAATTTACCGGCGACGGCTTGCAGGTGGCCGAGTTGGGACTGCCGGCAAGAGATTGAAGCCGACCGTTAAACAAGACGCGTTTAACTCGCCGTCGGTTGTTGCCCGGACATTTTCGCCGCAACCAGTGCGGCCGCTTCGGCCATGGCAGTGGCCCAGATCGGCGGGGCCAGCTTGGCGCCCTTGATTTGGTCGTAAATGCGAGTGAACTCGCCCGCATCCAGCCAGATGCCACCACACTTCGGGCATTGATCTATCTCAACCTTCTCAAGTGCCGAGAACCAACGCCGGTCGAGAACCTGTTGCGAGCAACGCGGGCAATACCGGGGCTCGGTAAGGGCGACTCTCTTTTCAGGAGGAGCCTGCCAAACGGTGTGGAGGGTTGTGGCGGCACGAGCGTCCACACGTTCAAGTTCTGTCGGGTCAAACCAGATGCCGCCGCAGCCGCCATAACAGACATCAAGGGTCATGCCGCCAGCGCCTTTTTCGCGCAG
>CAZYYS010000332.1:0-1296 GCA_964651015.1 uncultured Verrucomicrobiota bacterium | reverse complement strand
GCCGAAGAAACACGCTGAAAAATCTTTTTTTTGACTGGCTGATCGGCTTAACTCACTGACATTAGAGATGAGCGGAAGGGCAAAAATAGTTTTGTATGCCGTCTTGATCTTGTGCGCCATCGTTCTTGGAGCGGGCTTCTCTGGCGAATATACGCGAGTGTCAAAGAGCGCGCAGAATGCCTCCAACTCCCGCTTGGTGGCTTATCTTGGTGGACTTATTTGCGTGGTGGCGGCCCTTGGCGTGATCGCTGCGTACGATATCGTCCGCCTCATGGGAGAAAGCACGGAGGACCTCTTGTTCACCGATGCCGAACCGGAGAAGCCCAATCCGGAATATCTGGCGGCGGAAAAAGTGTGCTCGGACGGCGATCCGCTCGAGGCCATCCGCCTGCTGCGCGAGTATTACCGGAAGAATCCGCGCGATACCAATGCCGCCGTGCGCATTGCCGAAATCTATGACAAGGATTTGAAGAACCAACTTGCCGCCGTGTTGGAGTACGAGGAAGTTCTCAAACTGAAGCTGCCACCGGAGCGCTGGGGGTGGGCCGCCATTCGGCTCTGTAACCTTTACTCAAAGATGCAGGAGGCGGACAAGGCCGTCGCCCTCCTCTACCGGATCGCCAACGAACACGGCGAAACCACCGCTGCGGAAAAAGCACGCGAGCGGCTTGCTAAGATCGACCCAAATTTCGCACAGCAACCGGTTGAGCAAAAACGTGACCTGCCGCCTCCTGAAGAGTCGCCACCAAGTCCGGCCCCGCCTGCGTCCAATCTACCGCCGGGATTTAGACCGAAAACTTGAAAGTTCGGCGACTATCCTCTCACAGAAAGACCGGCATTGGGCGATCTAATGTCTGGAGGTGGATCACGGCTCAATCTACAATACCGTCAGCCGATCGGCGGGAGAGGTTGCTCGGTTGGAAACATTTTAGTCAGTTTGGAAATCAGCGAACTCGATAACGACTGCAAACCCATGGAGCCCTACCCAAAACATGGCATTGCTTAACGAACATTACCTGAAACTCAAAGCCGGCTACCTCTTCCCCGAGATCGGTCGCCGCGTGAAAGCTTTTTGCGAAACCAACCCCGAAGCCGCCAAACGCCTCGTCCGCTGCGGCATCGGCGACGTGACCGAACCGCTGCCGCCTGCAGTCGTCGCAGCATTGCATAAAGCCGTGGAGGAAATGGCGTCGCGCGACACCTTCAAGGGTTACGGTCCGGAGCAAGGCTATGAATGGTGGCGGAGCGCCAGCGCGAAAAATGATGTTCGCGAGCGCGGTGTTGAAGTGGCCGTCG
>CAZYYS010000331.1:0-6150 GCA_964651015.1 uncultured Verrucomicrobiota bacterium | reverse complement strand
CGCGCCGGCGGTCTGCCGCGCGCCGGGGCCAAATTTGTTCGCGAGCATTTGGTACGGGGAATAAATTTCTCCTTTGAGGTAGTGCGGCACCATGACGACTGCGAGGATGATTCGCGCGATGACGTAGCCGATGATCATTTGCAGCAGGGCCATGTTCCCACCGAACGCCAGCCCCGGAACGCCGATGATCGTCAGCGCGCTCGTCTCCGCCGCGACGATGGAAAGGCCAATTCCCCACCAAGGGGTGTTCTTGCTCCCAAGGAAATAATCCCGCACATTCCGTTGGTCCCGCCCAAACCAGAGGCCCAGTCCGATGATGCCCACCAGATACGTCACGATCACTGACCAATCGCCAAGATTGAAATGCTTGTTCATCGCTGAGGGCTTTTATTTCTGGAGAACGAGAGGGCAATAGCCAGCAGAAATTCAGACCGGGGCTGTTGTTTCTGAAACGGCGGCAAATCAGACCGCAGCGTCCTGCGTCAACAAGCCTTCCACTTCCGCGGGCAAATCAGCGCATTGTTCATCCAACAGCGACTGACAGTCGCTCTCCGACAAACGCAGAGGGCGGGCCGAACAATGAATGAATCCGCGCAAGGTTTGGCGCGCAAAACCAATGAGGCCTTGCCGCAACGGCAACGAATACAAGGCCAGTGTCACACCGTAAACCAGGGTGTGCCAGCCGTGAACCTCAGCCTGTTCCACCGCTTGCAGATAACGCTGGACGAAACGTTGATCGCGCAAGGGACGGAACCGCTGGAGCTGATATTGTCCGACACGCCGGCTTGCCGCCGCAAATTCACGCAAGATGGGTTCACGCGTCAGACGGTGGTCCAACGCCAACAGTTCGCTGAGTTCATTCCGGCTGGCATGTCCATGGGCGCGGTGAACCGCCGTCAGTTCCAGCGGCAGCAAGATTTGCCAATGATAACGGCGCAGGAAAAGCCGCAACGCCGCCGTATCATCCGCGGGCGGAATTTGGAGCAAGGCGGCAACGGCGCCCGTCGTCACCAACCCTTCCAGCGAACCGAGTTGCTCCATCAGGGGATGGAGATCGCCCAGCCACTCGACCGCTTCCGCGCGCGCTATTTTGGTTTGCTTCAACATTGTTCTTCAGCGACCACAGCCACCAAGCCGGTTCCATTGGCCGTCATCTTTAATTTGACGGTGTGCCCAACGGGCTTGGTTTGCGAGCGTTAAAGTTTTCAAAGTGAAGTTAAAAAACTTGCAAATACCAGGTGTACCGCCAAAACTCGAATGCCTTTACGTTCCGAATCTCTCCAAGCTGCCCCAACTCCGGTAGTTTATTTTTCAATCGATCGCCTGGGTAAAATGGATTGACCTGTGCAACGAATCTTTCCTTAATTCCAAACAGTCAACTAATGAAGTTTCGTTTACTCCTATCCGTTTTGCTGGTCTTGATTGGAATCAATCACGCGTTCGCTCAGGCAAGACAACTTACAGGCCAGCATGCTCCCGCCAACACACCGGCCCTTTCACCGGCGGAAGCGCAAAAGAAATTCAGTGTACCCGAGGGATTCGAGGTGCGGCTTTTCGCCGCCGAGCCGGATGTCATCAACCCGGTGGCCATGACCTGGGATGAGCGTGGACGGTTGTGGGTCGTCGAACTCTTTGAATACCCGCTTGGTGCGCGGCCCGGCACAAAGCCGCGCGACCGCATCAAGATTCTGGAAGACACGGATGCAGATGGCCGCGCGGATAAGGTCACGATCTTCGCCGATGGACTTAATCTCGCAACGGGAATTCAGCTTGGCTATGGTGGCGCGTTTGTGGGGCAGGCGCCGGATTTGTTGTTCCTGGAGGACACAAATGGCGATGACATCGCCGACAAGCGGACGAAACTGATGACCGGATTTGGCTTGGAGGATCGTCACGAGCTGTTGAACAGTTTCACTTGGGGGCCGGACGGCTGGCTATACCTGACACACGGCGTTTTCACGCGTTCCAAAGTAAAGCTTCCTGAAGCCAGTGAACCAGGTGTGGAAGTAAACGCTGCCGTTGCCCGCTTCCATCCGCGCACCAAAAAATTCGAGGTCTTCGCGGACGGTACGAGCAATCCGTGGGGCGTGAGTTTCGACCGATACGGCAACGCCTTTGTCAGCGCGTGTGTCATTGACCATCTTTTTCACATGGCGCCGGGCGGCCTTTACGCCCGGCAGAGCGGGTCGCCGGCGAATCCTTACGGGTACGAACTCCTGAAGTCGATAGTGGAGCACAAGCATTACATGGCCGCCTACGCCGGCATCCAGGTCTATCAAGGAGATCAATTCCCGCTCGCGTGGCGCGGCAAAGTTTTCATGGGCAACATTCATCAAAGCGCCATCAACCACGATCACCTGACTCCAAAAGGCTCCAGTTTCAAGGCCACTGCGGAAAAGGATTTTCTGGTGGCGAACGATGGCTGGTTTCGTCCCGTGAGCGAACAGGTCGGGCCGGACGGCGCGCTCTGGGTGATGGATTGGTATGACAAATATCCGTGCTACCAAAACGCGAACGCCGATCCCGACGGCGTGGACCGGGAACGGGGCCGTATCTGGCGCGTGGTTTACACCGGCCAGACACCCGGCGCCAGTGTGCCGAGCCGTCGTGTGGTGGATATGAACATGGCCAAGTGGAGCAACGCGCAACTCGTCGAGGCGTTGACCTTCGCCAACGTCTGGTCGCGCCAGATGGCCCAACGTATCTTGAGCGAGCAACGCGACCCGCTGGTCATTCGTCCGTTGCAACAACTGCTGGCCGAAGGCCGTACTCTGGAGGCCCGGTTGGCGGCGCTGTGGACCCTGCACAGCTCGGATCGATTGAATGACTTTATGCTCGATAAGCTGGTCTCCGATCCGTCACCCGCCATTCGCATGTGGACTGCCCGCTTCACTGGCGAACGCGGCGACGCTTCGACGAAGGCGATGGCGCGGCTCCTGACCTTGGCCAAGGATCCGGAACCATCCGTGCGCGCCGGAGTTGCGACGGCAGTGCGGCAGTTCGTTTCAGGCAGCCTCACCGTCAATACACCACCGCCGACCGCGGCGGCCAAGGCCAACGTGCTTTTGATCCTCACCACGCTTATGGAGCAACCCGGCACCGGCGAAGACCCGCTTCTGCCGTTCATGATCTGGATGGCGCTGGAGCCAAAAATCGCTAGGAACCCGGAACCGCTATTTGTTTGGATGCGCAACCAAGGCACGAAATACGCGAGCCTCAGCCAACAGATTCTGCCCAAACTCACGCGTCGAATTTGCGACACCCAAGACCCCAAGTTGCTCGACCTCGCCATCAATTTTATTGGTTCACTGCAAGCTAAAGACTCCGCGCTGGCGGTGGCAGCGCTGGACGGGTTGTTGGAAGGACAGAAGGGAAAGGCGCTCGTGCCGACGGCGCCCACCGCCCCATTCCTCACCAAACTCAAAACCAGCGGCAAGCCGGAACTCACGGAGCGCGCGCAGCGGTTGGGCGCGGTCTGGGGCGACGCTCTCGCGATTCAGGAAACCTTGAAAGTGGTCGGCGATGCCAATGCCGGCGTGGACGAACGTCTCCAGGCCATTCGCGCCGCCAAACAAACGAAAAGCACGGCGGCTCGCGACGCCATGGTCCGGTTGCTGGCGCAGGAGAAGAACGAGACGCTTGTGATCGAAGCAATTCGCGCACTCGGCGAGATCGGCGGCGACGATGTCGCCGACCAGATCATCGCGCAATGGCGCGGTTTCACTTTGCCCACGCGGTTTGCGGCGGCGGAAGTCTTGTCCTCGCGCGGGAAATGGCTGGGGCCGTTCTTCAAAGGATTGGAAACAAAAACAATTTCCTCGACGGACATCCCGGTGACAGTCGTTCGCGCGCTGTTCAACCGGGATGATGCGGTGGTTCAGGAATACACGACCCGGCTGATTGGCCGCTACCGTGCGGCGAGCATCGACAGACTTAAGTTGATCGAGGCAAAGAAGAAAGTTGTGCAAGAGGGGCCAGTGGACCTGGGGGCCGGTCGGGAAATTGCAACAAGAGTTTGCCTCGTTTGCCACAAGTTCAATGGAGAGGGCGCGGAAGTCGGCCCGGATCTGACCGGTGTGGGCCGTTCCAGCCTGGATGCGCTGCTGGCAAACGTGATTGATCCGAATCAAGTCGTCGGCCGGGGTTATGAAAACGTCGAAGTCACGACCAAGGATGGCCGCTCAATCAGTGGACGGCTCGTGGAAGACACCGCGACGCGAGTGAAACTGCTCGGCGCCGGCTCGAAGGAGGAGATCATCGCTCGATCAGACATCACCGCGTTGCGGGTGAGTGAATTGTCCGTCATGCCGGAAGGTTTGGAGCAAATGCCCGACCCCGATTTCCGCAATTTGATCCAATTCATTTTGAATCCAGTGGCGGGGAGATGAGATTTTCGTTGGGATGAAACTCACGTTCGAAGCAGACGTTGACGGCCAGCCCAAGTCAGTGCGGATGCGCTTCGGCAACGAAAGTGACTTGGCGGAACTCCGCCGCTGGCGCTCGCCCGCGCGACTTCGCGCCAATCCGCACGTCCTCGACGCGCTCGAATACGCGCGGCTCGCTTCAAAGCGCTGGGCTTACTACCACCGCAACGGCGAGACCGCGACCACGCTTGCGCAGCTTCGCGCCGCGATTCTCCGGAATCCACGCGCCGAACTCGCTTTCATGCTCATTGCCCGCGCCACCTGGCGACCTGATCCGCAACTGCTGGGCCTCGCCTACTGCCGCCGCAGTTGGTGTCATCGGCTCATCGTGGATTTCGTCGCTGTGCATCCGCAGGTCGTCGGGCGAGTGCGCGAAAACATTCGCGGCATGGGCACGGGACTTTTCAACGGCCTGATTCAAATCGCCGACGACTTAGGAATCAAAATCATCTGGGGCGAAGCTACCGCCAACTCCGCCCCCTTCTACGAGAAAATCCTCGGCTCAAAGCCCGTGCTCGACCAGTTTCACCTTCAGGGCGAAGCAATCGAACACTGCCGACGCGAACTTGCGCGAATTCATCAACCACGGACTTGAATCTCCGATTGAAATGAAGGACACTGATGCCATGAAAGCGAAACGTCGCCTGCGAACCCGCGAGGAACTCCTCGATTTGGAGGACAAATACTTTCCCGGCACTTTGGGAAACCTCCTCAGCCTCGGGGCTGCGCACTTCCGCGTTACCAATCGCAAGAATGGGCGACGCGTTCAGCGCAACGGCGCTTCCCGGCAACGCCGCCGCAAAGTCGTAGCGGGTTGATTTTCCCTACCGTCGGCACGTTACTGCCTGCCTGCCGGGTTCAGCAGTCCGCCGAAAACAATCCTTAACAATCCTTAGAACTTTCTTCCCACGCTGACGCTTAACGCATTACTCCACCACTCGTAACGTCCGTCTGCCGATTGTCCGGCGGGTGATGGCGAACTTCCGCTCACCGTGCGCGGTGTGCCCCATGTTAGTTGATACGCCACGTCCCACGTCCACTTCGCCGTCTCGCGCCCGATGCCCACGCTCCACGCGTGACGATCCGTGTCCGGCACGAGCGGCGTGAAATGCGCGTCTGGCACGGAATCCTCGCTGAAGATGTAGCCCGCGCTCGCGTGCCAGCCATCGCCGAATTTCCGCGTCACGCCCCACGCGAAATACTAGGACGATTGCCAGTTCAAAACCAGCGGCGGCACGGGCGTCGTCTGATGAATCGGCACCGTGTCGAATGACGCCCAATCCGTCCAGTTCGCGTCGAACTCGAAGTTCCAGTCCGGTGTTGGCCGGTACGACCAGCCGACCGTCACACTCTGTGGGAACTCGAATTCGGCCCGCGCGTCCTGCCGCAATGAGAATGCGGGCGTGGCCGATTGCGTCTCCGTGTGCCCGTCGAAATCCATCGTCGTCGCACTGCGATAAACGACACCGAAGGAATGTTGTTCCAACGGCTGCCAGAGAATCCCGGCGGTGAAACCAGGCGCGAAGGCATCGCCCTTGAATTGAAACGAATCGTTGCCCGCGAACGGCGACAAACCCTGCTTCAAATCGGTTTCCGCGAAGTTGAATGTCGGTCCAGCGGCAATTGAAGGGCGTGGTTCAAAGATGGGGCGCGTCACTTCGTGCGCACCGCCGGATAGGGGTAGGGATGGCGTGTTGGCGCCACCCCTCCCTCCGAACCGGACGGG
>CAZYYS010000330.1:0-6185 GCA_964651015.1 uncultured Verrucomicrobiota bacterium | reverse complement strand
AAAGTGGCCGATTCTCACCCGCAACTCCCTGGCTGGTTTTGCCCGCAAACTGACAACCTGGAAGAAGGCGCCGCCCGCCTGCGCGATTATCCGGATCTGACCGCCTATCTACGATCGTTGGCCGAATTCAAGAAGCACTTCGCCCGGTTTTTCAGCCGGCGGGATGCCTATCTGCACGATATGTACGTGGAAGCGAGACCCGCGGATGGGGCCTGGGTCCGTATCCACCGCAGCGGGAACGAGGCGCTGGTTCTCGTGACACAGCGGGACGGGCGCGCAACGAAGTTAGATCTGACGCTGGATACGCGCTCAATCCTGGGGGCCGGACCCCACCGCGTTGTAATTTATTCACGCTCACTCGAGCAACGCGGATCCCAGTCCGATGATTCCGGCAAAATCATCGCCCAGATAGACGTTCCCGTGGAGGATTTCGTCGCCCTGCACCTCACGCCGGCTGCGTCCAGATAGATGAAGAAAGGCCCCGGGTACGCCGGGGAGACTTCCGGAGTTTGACAGTTCCGGCGGTGAGTTGAGAATCCGAGTTTTAAAACCTCAAAATCAACAACAGCAAATAACGGAATAGGATAAACAGGCCGTCCGCGACCGTTACCTGCCGTTACATGTGCTTGGGGTTGACAAAGCGATTCGCATCGGTTCACCAAAGCCTTGATCAATGGTTCCCGCCAACGGCTCCTGAATCCGAACATCACGCTCCTCTCCTCTCTGAGCCACCAGATCGTGCGAATTCTGCGCGGGACATGACCTCTGTTTATCTTCAATGATTCTGTGTCAATAGTCGGGACCCGTTGTTGACCGCTTTGCTGGCTAGAACAATTCTGGCAGCATCTGTTGTGCGATCGGTCGTAATCTTTTTGCTTCAGACTCAGGAATCCAGCGATAGGGCCATCGCAAACGAGTGCCGATTTTGGACCAACCGCCGATTTCCGCAAGCAGCTTATCTTTTGCGGCATTGGGATACTCTCTGTACTCTCTGGCTATGTGGTCGTTGATGAACTTCTGGATTCTGCCTTCAATTTCCAACGCGGCCTTCAAATCAGTTTTCATCATGTTGTACCATCGACGTGCCCCCGCTGGTTGTATGCACGCAACGTTCGAATAAGACCCCGCAGCTCCCAATCCATAACCCGTTGCCAGATGGTGCCCCGGCACGAAAACCGACAGATTGGACGCGTGCTTGTGCATCGCTTCATACCAAGCTTTGTCTCCGTCCAAAACTTTGATTCCAACCAAACCAGTTACAGCCTCGCTGAGCGCTCCGTAATCGGGTGGATTGAGAACGCGCTTGGCATGGGGTGGATTGTAAAGAACCAGCCCGATCGGATCTGCGGCCTCCGCCATACGTTGCAGGAAGGCGATCGATTCCTCGTTGGTCACCGGATACCAGTCTGGGAGAATCACTTGAATCGCGCTCGGTTTGAGTTGGGTTGCGCGCTTCAGGCGAGCGAGTGAGAGCTGCGCGCTCATGTGACACACGCCAATCTGGAAAGGCATTCCCGCCTTCTCGCAACGCTCGGCCAACAAGGCGTTAATACGATCAAATTCCTCTTCGCTTTGAGCATAGAACTCACCAGCAGTCCCGTTCGAATAGATTCCGTTGACACCACTGGTCACCAAAAAATCGATCTCCTCTTCAAGTGAGCGCCAGTCGATACTTTCATCCTTGCTAATCGGGATGAGAAGTGTAGCCCAAGTGCCAACTATTTCCCGGCTGCTGCGTGGCTTCATTACTTCAGCAATTTTGCTTTGCGCGTATGGATTGGAAACGCAGTCCTGGCGCGCTTCGCAGAATAGGGCAGAGAAAATCACGCGTGTGCGAATTCTGATGCCCCGGCCAAACATGATCAAAACTAGTTGAGATCATATCTGGTATGCGCTGCCAGGTCTATAAGCGTATCGAGAAAGCACGTCATCCGTCAGTTGGACTCCCAATCCGTGCGCTGATGAGGGGAGCAAAGCGCCCTCACGCACATTGAACGGCTCTAGCAGCAACGCAGGAATGAGTGGATTGTCCAAGGCTGGGCGTTCCAGAATCAGGCAATTGGGGATCGCAAACCCAAGGTGATAGTTGGCGGCCATGCACACCGCTGTGCCCCAAGCGTGCAGTGCCACGGGAACTCGGTGCCGTTGAGCCAGCTGACAAACTTGAAAGCATTCGCTGATACCGCCGACATGTGTAGCGTCCGGCTGCGCGATACCCAGGGCGTCCGCCTCAAAAAACTTTTCGAACATGTCCGCCGTGGTAAGTGTTTCCCCGCCGGCGATGGAGATGGAAGTGCTTTTGCCAAGCGCGGCATAACCACTAATGTCGAAACAGCCACAAGGTTCTTCAAGCCAAAAAGGATCGAACGGTTCCAAGCTCTTGGCGATGGCAATTGCCTCCGGTCCAGTCCAGGGCGGTTGATTGATGCTCTGGACTGCGTCAAGCATTAGTCTGGTCTCCGGCCCAAGCACCTGCCGCACAAACGCGGTCTTTTCTGCCTCGTTCTGTCGCCAGGGGCCGATCCGGATTTTCACGGCGCGATATCCTTCCTCCAAGTATGATTCCATTTCGCGTTTCAATTCATCTTCGGGTTTGGGCGTGCCGCCGCTGGCGTATAGAGGAATCGATGCCTGCCGCCCACCCTTGTTCAATAGTTCGTGCACTGGCACTTTGTTCAATTTACCCTTAATGTCCCACAGAGCGATGTCGATTGCACTCAGTGCGCTGATCGAAGCACCCGTCCAGCCCCACCATAAACACTGTCGGCGAACCTTTCCCATGACCTGTGCAATGTCCAGCGGATCCTCACCCAACATGTAGGGAGCAAAATGTTCTATAAACGCTTTGTACACCAACGGGGCGTAAACACCCAGATACGATTCCCCAAGTCCTGTGGTCCCATCGCTGCACTCGATTCGCACAAGGCTTGCCGGGCGATAACCCGTTGGCAAATGCTTGGGATGATCACCATGGGGCGCCGACAAAAGAATTGGATCGACTTTTTTTATCGTAAGCTTTTTTGTCATATCCGCTGAGTTGAGACCATTTGAGGAACCGTCACCCTTCCGTGATCAAAATCGATTGGCATTCAAGTGTGTCGGAGTTAATAGCCGCGCTGCCGGTCAACTATATTGAAAAGCTCCTTGCCGCCACGGTAGCGTTTGAAGTTTTCCAGGAATAACTCGGTGGCGCGCTCGAACATCCCTTCGAATGCTCCGGAGATATGCGGAGTAATGATCAGATTATCGACACGATACAAAGCGCTATCTAATGGCAAAGGCTCCTGCTCGAATACGTCCAATGCAGCGCCTGCGATTTTTCCATGTCGAAGTGCACGGATTAAGGCCTTTTCTCTTACGATCTGTCCTCGGGAAATGTTGATAAGGTAGGCGGACTTCTGCATGTGCGCCAGCGCGGCCTCGTCAATCAATCCGTTTGTTTCCGAAGTTAAAGGCAGCGTGATCACTACGAAGTCACCTTGCTTCAAGAGGGGAGAGAGACCAGTTGGGAACGTGAAAGCGTTTTCCAATTCCGGCCGGGGCAAGTTACGTAATTCGGGAATCCGATACCGCAACTCTTTCGGCTTCTTTCTTCGGCGGACTAGCGCTGATGGTCTCATGCCAAGAGCGGAACACATTCGGGCAATTTCTTGCCCAATCCCTCCATAGCCCACAATCCCCACGGTTCTGCCGCGCAGTTCGCGATTGGCAAAGTGTTTCAGTCGATCACTGTTGGGACACCATTGCTTGGCGCGCTGCATGTCACAGGCGCGCGGGAAATTCCGCGACAGACTTAAGATCAAACCGAGAGCAAATTCGGCTGAAGCAACGTCGTACGCTCCCCTTGCCGTAGTAAGCGCAATGTCATGCTGCAAATAGATCGGAGACTGCATTACATGATTGATGCCTGCGCTATTGAGTTGTACCCACGTCAAATTGGGAGACTTTTCAATCTTTCCTGGCGCGGAGTTGGTGAAAAGAATCTCCACCGACTCATCCAATGCTCGATCCACATCCTCCGCAGATCGACAGACGACATGTCTCAGATGATACGGACGGACTTGCCGTCGAATCTGGGCCAAGCAGAGTTCAGAGAGCGGCAACGTGCAAAGGATCGTACGTTTCATTTAGCAATGAGTCAGTAATTACTCGCGTTCGTAATGTCAGGAAAGCTTTGTTGGAGAAAGGTCCCTCATCAAAAAACTACGTTGCTGGCAACAAATTTGCCGCACTTCCAGGGCACACAATACCAATGTTAGCTCCGTTGCTGTGATTCTCTGCTCACGCGGAACCACTTATTCCTTCAGCGCTTGCTTCGTTTCCTGGCGCCGACTTTTCAGTAGCACAGAAAATCGCTTCCATACCAGTAGAGCGAGATGGTCTTTTTTCAAGACCGCATAAACTCTCAGCGTTGCCAATGATTAAGTTTGGACATGAACTTTCAAACATGTCGAGCGGGCTGCGGCGTTGGAATAATGATTGGCGCTTAAAGCCCAAGTCGCGCAGACCACAACGCCCAACTTCGAGCCGCGCCAGTTCTGCGCAAGGAATACCGCCGAATCCGCGTAGATTCTCAACTTGAAGACTTGTCATCAGGATGATTGGCGCGATGGAAAGTGTCGATTGCGGTGTTGTGTCCAAGCCAATCGGGACGTTGACGCACGTCGCTATCGCCAGAGAATTGAGCAGGTTGGCTTGGAGGCGTCGGGTCCGTTGCGGGGCGGATTTCCCACCAACATTGTCCCCGGTGATTGTGTTGGTGATCGACGACGTACCCGGCCCGCTTGAGCATCGGCCCGATCCAACCCATGCAGTGGTCGCAGTAATCCGAATAGTGAGCAAGCCCGTTTCGCAACAAGAACCCCTTCGAGGGACAGTCGTGCATGTCGATTCGAAAGACTTTTTCACTGTCCGTGATGCGATAGCCAGCCGCTTCGTCGTTCAGCGTATGTCCCCAGTATTCCCGCATTCCGGCAAAACCCTTTTCTACGATGAGTTCCCCGGCATGCCTTTGTGAATCCTGGTGAATCGCCTCGTCCCAAAACTTGCGAAGCAATGTTTCACCGCCACGTCGCCGCAGCCATTCAAACGTCCAGTCATAATGGCCGCAAAAATCGTAAACGCCTAACATTTGACCTCCTTGATGTTTGACAAGTCCTGAGGCGGCACTGACGCGTCACGTTTGTAGAATGTTTGGAGGCAACTGCCATTGCCTCCTTCGATCCGGACCGTCAAACCCGCGGCTTCAGCCATTGCTTCGCTGACGAAATAGCAGTGCTGACAAAAACATGGTACTATCTCCCTCCGGTTCGTACGCAGGTGCTGAATCGCAGGGCAGACTTTCACGTTCAGTTCAGTGGAATCTTGGTGAGCAGTCACTTCGATTTCCGCGTTCGGCTCGGCGGCAAAGAAGGCTTTCCAGTATCCAGCCACGCCAGGGAGACCGTCTCGTTTCCAAGCCGCACTGACGGGCGCGAAGTAGGACTTTCCAAGATCACTCCAATATCCACGCAATCCTTCGATGCCAAATCGATTCAAGACAAAACGGAAAGCAGCGTTGATCGCAAAATAAAAGTCAGCCGCACCAACCGATTTGGTGTCGGTGTAGGGAAGCCCTACAGTTGTTTGTATTGACTGAGCAGGAGTCTTCATGAGCATCAGTTACGTTCAGTTCCCATTGAGTGGCAAGATTTATCGGCGCATTCTAATTCTGACTCAACCGAATTTCACCAATTCGGAACCACGGGGTTGTGTTGCTGGTGGCCGGTTCAATATTTTCGCCACCCAGGGCATAGACCTTGTTGTTGAGCAGAACTACCCGAATGTCGTTGGTCGGCATGGGCAACAAACTTGGCATCCGATGCCATTGATCCGTGACCGTGTCGTACACCAAAACAAAAGGGCAATAGTAGGACGCATGAAACCGGTCTTGATTCCACTGTTGATTCATCTCCGGAGTAAAATCCTTGCTGCTGCTGTTATAGCCACCAACAACTACAAGATAACGATCCTTGTAAACGCAGATGTCAAAGCCCGACAAAGGGTAGGGGAGCGGGGTTCTGGTTTTCCACTGAGTGGTTATTGGATCGAATTCCCAAACCTCGTTGAGCTGCTCTCGCTCGGGTGTTTGGTTTCCCTTTGGTGCCAGATAATGCAATCCTCCCGCAACATAAATCTTCCCGTGT
>CAZYYS010000329.1:0-6205 GCA_964651015.1 uncultured Verrucomicrobiota bacterium | reverse complement strand
AAAAAAGCCGGAGATTTCGTCCGGGCGGGCATAGAGGGCAGGCGGAACGGCGACGAGGTATGCGGTGGCGTTGACTTGTCTGGCCAGTTGGGCAAAATGACGGCACTCATCGATATCCCGGCTGGACGCGCCGATGATAAAGGGCACGCGACCTGCAATTGTCGAGGCCACGAGCTGAATAATTTGCCCACGATCTTCTCGTGAGAGAAAGTCCACCTCGCTGGCAACCGCCGGTGCGAGGAAACCATTCACGCCATTGTGAAGTGCGGTTTCGACCAGTTTGGCGAGACTGACATCGTCCACGGCGCCCGACTGCGTGAACGGTGTTTGCAAGACGGAAACTATTCCACGTGGAAGACTCGAGGCCATTTATGTGAGGATAGAAACAGAGCTGTTGGCGTTCATCCAGCGCGAATGAATGCCCGGGAGATCGCGACCACAGGCAGCCAATCTACCGCGCAGCCCCCGAGCAATTACGGATTTTCGCGGAACCACCGTTACACGCTGCTCGCCGCCCTCGCTTTGCTTCGGAAGCCCAAAAGTTTGCGCTCCTTGATCAAGCGCGCGACCTGTGGTGGCACCATGCTTTCCCAGGAGGAATCGCCGGTTTGAATTTTGGCCAGCGCATTCGATGAAAAGATCGGTAGTAATTCTTCGTTCACATCGCGCAGGCTTTGAATGAAATGGTTTTCCAACAGATAAGCGTACAGATGCCGAAGATGAGGCGCGACACACAGGTTGCTCGCGGTGATGAGAGCGCCGGTCTTCGGCTCCTTGAGCGGATAGACGTAAAACTTCAGGTCATTCTTAAACAATCGTCCGAACGATTCCAAAATGCCGCCTTCGAGATCAGCATAGTATTTTTCATCGAAAATGTCCTGAAGGGTCGGCACGCCCATGACCAGGCCGATCATCTTCTTCGTGTAGCGAAAGAGAAACGCCGCCAACCGATGAAATTCCGCGTAGTTGGAAATCAGCACAGTTTTGCCCAATGTGCCAAGAATGTCCACGCGATCCAGAAAGTCTCGATGATTGATCTCTCCGCCGTTGCTCAAATTCTTCAAGGTCATTTCCATGAGCACTACAACTTCTTCGCCTTTTACTTTCGGCTCCTGGACGAACTGAGCTTGGGCGGACGTCAGCATGTCGATTGTGACCTTCGTAACGGGGCGAAAACTGCCGCGTTCGACCAGGATCGCCTTTTTGTAAAGCACCTCCGCGGCCTGGACTACTTCGCCGTCTGCCGTAAACATAGCGGCATTGGTCAAGCCGTTTTCCACGAGACGCAGACTCATCAAGCGGTTATCGATCCCATGAAAACCCGGTCCGGAAAATTTGATCGTATCCACCTCCACCCGTTCGGTGGACAGGTTATCCATCAGGGCCAGAATCAGCCGTTCGGGGTTGGCGTGGTGTTCAAAGGCGCCATCGATCAGGTTCACGCCCAAAATGCCCAGTGCTTCCTGTTGCTGCACGTTGTCCTTGTCCCACATGCGGACATGGATGATGATCTCTGACGGCTCTGCGTTGGGTTGCGTCTGAAACCGGATTCCCATCCAGCCGTTGCAATCCGTCCGGCGGGTGAAACTCTGCGCCGCGACTGTATTCGCGAAGGCGAAGAATTTCGTTTTGTCGCCGCGCTCTTTGCGCAACCGCTCCAGCAACAGACTGAATTCGTAATCCAGCATCGTGAGCAACCGTTCACGACTCACATAACGTTCGCTGCGACCATAGATGGCGTCGCTGATGGTCATGTCGTAGGCCGAAATGGTCTTGGCAATCGTGCCGGACGCGCCGCCGACGCGGAAAAACCAGCGCGCCACCTCCTGTCCCGCGCCAATCTCGGCGAAAGTGCCGTATTTGCTGGCATCCAGATTGATGCGCAGTGCCTTTTGGTGCGTACCCAACGTCTCTTTTTCCTGATTCATCGTGAAAATCTTTCCCTTCCCCAGTTCCGATTCAACCTGCCCAACTTTGTCGGGCGCCCAATCATATTGCTTCAAGCGCAAAAAGACATCCACGATTTCCAAGGGCGTGGATAATCCAAACGCTCTCGCGGGATTTCTTTTGAAGATGTGCTGCAACCCGCCAGTGCGTTCCCGGCTTTCGATTTACGCTGGATTTTTTGAAGGCAACCACTAGGCTTCGCTCATGCCGGAAAAAAGCATGCAGGAAGTCCCAATCGCCCTGCGCCAGCATTTTGAAAAGGGCGCCACTGCCGAGCAACGCGAGAACTTCGAATACGCCATCGCCATCTTCAACGAGATATTGGCCAAGGAGCCGGCCTTTTTTGAGTGCCGGGAATTTTTGCGGGTGGCCCAGTTCAAAAAAATGGGCGGCGGTCCTGGCTTCTTCAAAAAGGTCTTTAGCAGCGCCAGTTCCTCGCCGCTGGTTGCCAAGGGACAACTCGCCCTGCGCAACAATCCTCGTGAAGCCCTGACCATTGCGGAAAGCATTCTCAACAACGATCCCCAAAATGCTGCCGCGCACAAATTGCTGGCGGAGGCGGCGCTGGCAATGGACCTGCCCCGCACGGCGATTTTCTCGCTCGAGATTCTGCTGAAGAACTCGCCCAAGGACAAAGAATTGCGCGTCCAACTGGCCCGGGCGTTGGGCCGAAGCGGTGAAGTGACCAGGGCCGAGGGGGTTTACGCCGATATTTTGCGCGATCATCCGCACGACAGCGAACTGGCCATGGAATTGAAGAATCTCTCCGCGCGCAAAACGCTGGACGAGGGCGGCTACGAATCGCTGGCGGGCGGGCAGGGTTCGTACCGCGATGTGCTCAAGAACAAGGAGGAGGCGGTTTCGCTGGAACAGGAGAAGCGCGAGGTCAAATCGGACGACGTGGCCGGGCGGTTGATTCAGGAATACGAAACGCGGCTGGCCAAAGAACCCAATAATTTCAAGCTGCTCCGTTCGCTCGCGGAGATGTACACGCAGAAAAAAGATTTCGACCAGGCGTTGAGCTATTACGAGAAGATCAAATCGTCAGGCGCCGGCAGTGATTCTTCGCTGGAACGTGCCATGGCTGATACGGTCGTCAAGAAATTCAATCACGCGCTGGCGCAACTCGATCCCGCGGCCCCGGATCATGCGGAAAGAACAGCGGAGATTCAGGCGGAGCGGCAGGCGTTTCAGATCACCGAATGCCAGCAGCGCGCCGAGAAATATCCAACCGACCTGCAGATACGCTTCGAGCTGGGGCAGCTTTACTTTCAGGCCGGCAAGATCAGCGAAGCCATCCAGGAATTGCAAAAGGCGCAGGCCAATCCGCACCGTCGCATCCAGGCGATGGGTTATCTGGGCCAATGCTTCGCGCGCCGCGGCATGAATGACCTGGCCGCCCGCACGCTGCAAAATGCCATCAAGGAAAAAACGGTGTTCGACGCCGAAAAGAAAGATCTGATTTATTCGCTGGCCGCCGTGCTCGAGAAAATGGGCAAAGCGGAGGAGGCGATCGAGCAATACAAACTGATTTACGAAGTGGACATCGGTTACAAGGACGTGGCGGCCAAGGTTGATGCCTATTACGCTGGGCAGTAAAAGGAGGAGGCCGAACTCAGTTACACCGCCTCCTGACCTTTATCATTTTGAGAGGTCCTGTGGGCCGAAGTCGCTTTGGTGAAATGAGCGTGCACACTCGTGGTGAACTCACGTTCTTGCATTAAACCAATGCAAGCAAAGTTGGGAGGGGCTTGTTGGATAGGGCGTTCTCCAATTTCGTTTTACTTTAGTATGCTCGTGACAATCCAATTCAGGCAGTAAGTGAAAATGTTTGACCCCGGTTGTAGCAAACGAACGCGAAAGCTTCTGGCGGAGAAGCGTGCTTGCGCCAGCAAGAGAGTCGTCTGCGGACGGCGTCCGAAGCAGGCGTTTACGCTCATCGAATTGCTGGTCGTCGTCGCCATCATTGCAATTCTCGCGGCCCTTTTGTTGCCCGCGCTCAACCGGGCCAAAGAGAAAAGCAAGCGGGCGCGTTGCGCCAGCAACCTGCGGCAAATCGGCCTGGCCTGCCAGATGTATGCCCATGACAACAACGACCGCCTGCCGCAAATCACGGTCGGCGCCTGGCCGTGGGACGTCGATACCAAAACGGCCGACCTGCTGCTCCAACAGGGGTTCACCCGGCAGATCCTGTACTGTCCTTCCTGGGCTCAATTCGATGTCGATAGCGTGTGGAATTTCACCGCCAGCTACCGCGTGATTGGCTACGTGCTTGCCTTCAAAGGCGCTGCACGCCTCAACGCGACCAACATCAACGAGCGCCTGACGCCGCCGACCATCAGCATTGGCACGAATACATTTCGGCCCAGTCCCTCGGAGCGCGAACTCGCCGCCGATGCCAACCTGTCCAACGGCCTCAACGATTTCTTCGTCACCATCAACTTCCGCGAGAAAGGCCATCCGCCGCACATGAACGGCAGGCGTCCTGCGGGCGGCAACATCGTGTTCCTGGACGGTCACGTGGGCTGGCGACGCTTCGAGAAAATGAGCGTGCGCACGACTGGCGAACCCACGTTCTGGTATTGAGAACGATGAAGGGTAGCGTCCTAACTTGCCGGGGCGCGGCTGTGCGCGAAGCCTTAGCCGCTGCACGTTCAAACAATCTGCGGCTAGTCTGCGACCCAGCCGCTTTTGTGCAGAGTTGGCGCGCGGCTGTCCCAGCCGCAGCAGGCAGGAAGCTCGTGAAGCGTGCGAGTTGCCTGGCAAGTCTGCTTTGCTATCGTTGTGTACGCGGGAAGGGTTGGAAAACTCTTGCGTTGGTTGGCCAATTGGACGCGCTGCGGTGGGACCGCGCTCCGAACGATTCGCCCTCACCGCCACGCTGATTGAATTCCGAAAAAACTTTGTCGGATTTCGTCGTTAGCGGGTGTTTAATAGATGAGATGCAGCCGAAATCAGATGCCGAACTGCTGCGGGAACATGTTGGCCAAACCAACAGTAGGCGGCGTAGCAGGTCTTCCCGGTTTTCAAGTAAGGGTTATTCGGAAACCTCTGGGCTGAGTATCTCATATCGCCTGCCGCCGAATGTCCTCATCACGGAAAGGCTACCAGAGGCAACACTCTCTTTGACAGAAGATACAAAGTCTCGCGTACGATTGGCCAGACCAGCGGATTCTTGGCAAACGAATTGAAGTCTCCAAGGGGTACTGGACTTTGGTGCAGGAATATAAAAAGTGCGGCTCTGTGAAGGTCGCAAAGGATCACCCAACCCAATCCAACCCGACGGCCAAGGTGGAACACGGTTCGTAGTCCATCCTGTCCCTGTCCACTCCTGGACGGCTTCAGGATGACAGGCAAACTCCGACTCGGTGCCGTTGGTCAGACAAAAGACAGCGTGTCGGCCTGCCACAGGAAGATTCGTGAAGCCGAGAAAGAAAAGAGTGCCGGTTCGCCGCGCTTTAGAGCCCGCCGGTTCGTGCGGCCAAAGCAGCAACACAACCGCAGTGAGGCAAACCAAGAGAAAACTGATGGTGACGAAACGCTTCACAATGTAATGACGCCCAACAGAACAATTCAGCATAAGCCCCGACTATTGGATCCGTTTTTGAATATGTGGCAATCATCTAAATCGTGCTTCCGAACGTTGCGACAAAAATACACCGGTGGCTTTCGCCGGTGAAACGGTAAATCGCCATCGCGGCGAGGATTGAGGCGAACGAAACCCTTCACGGCTTCGCCCCGGCATAATGCGCGGCAATCTCCTTCGTGCTGAGAGCGCGTCGGTAAACTGCCACCTCATCAATCTTGCCTTCGAATGTTGGTTCATCGCTGGAACTGCCACCGCCAATGTAAAACTGCGCGCCTCGACTGCCTTTGGCGGAGCTGACTTGCGCCGACAGTTCGGGTTGCGGGTTGCCGTTGAGGTAAACCGTGAAACGTGTTCCGTCGCGCACGAGCACCAGATGATTCCATGTCTTGAGTTTGATTTCACTTGAACCGGTCACGGCCAGATTCAATTCACCACCCGCGCTGAAAGTGAGTCGGCCAGGCGTGCCGTTCGTGCCGCTGATGCCAAGGCGCAACCCAGCGTCGCCTTCACCGTGGGAGAGCAGCCAGCCGGTTACACCACGGAGGTTGTCCGGCAACCCGTTCCAGAACCAGAATTCGACACTGTATCGATTGCCGAGGTTGAGAGCCGGAGACTTCAACCGGCCTCCGGCCAGATGTACGCAACGGTTCACCGCTTTTTCACCGGAGA
>CAZYYS010000328.1:0-6211 GCA_964651015.1 uncultured Verrucomicrobiota bacterium | reverse complement strand
TTTGAGCGGTTCACGCTATCTCAAGCCTCCGGCTCTGCCGGAGGTCGCTGACTTATCGTATTGGCACTATTTCTTTTCCAGCGCAAGTTCCTTTCAGAAATTGATCAAAGACATTTATTCCACTCGGAGTTTTCGGGCCATGCAGCGAGCTTGCGTTGGGCCTACCACTTTGTCGATGTCCAAACTCCCTAAATCTGCGGGCGACACCTGAAAAAGATTCACCCTCCCGTCACGCGCGACGAGAGGGTGAGGTTAAAGTCAACCAGTTCAACCCGCCTTGGTCTCATCCACCACGACGTAGCGGCTGCCGCCGTGACTCCAGACTTTAACCAACGTCTTTTTGTCGGTCGCTTTCTCGCACGCAGCCGCGGCCTGCTCGGCGTTCTTCACGGGCTTGCGATTGATCTCAGTGATCACATCGCCTTCGCGCAGACCGGCTTCATACGCTTGAGAGTCTTGATCCACCTGGGAGACGAGTGCTCCATTGATGTGCTCCGGCACTTTGAGTTCGCTGCGGCTGTTTTTGTCGAGATCAGCCACGGCCACGCCATGAAGTGTGTCCTCGGTCTGGTCGGTCGTCGAACCAGCTTTGGCAACTTTGTTCCCGGGTAATTCCTTGACGGTGACTTGCAACATCTTGCTGTCTCCATTGCGCAGGACTTTTACCGGCACACTCGTACCGGGCACCGTCCCACCCACTTGCAACTTCAACTGACGGCTGTCACTGACCAGCTTGTTATTGAATTCAACAATAACGTCGCCGCTCTTCAGGCCGGCCTTGTCAGCCGGACTCTTGGGAGTGACTTCCGCCACGAGGGCGCCTTCGGCGTGGTCAAGCTTGAATTCCTTCGCGAGCTGCGGTGTCATGTCTTGGATGTTCACGCCCAGAAACCCGCGTTCAACTCGGCCGGACTTCACGAGACTCTCCATCACCCACTTGGCCAGATTGGTCGGGACGGCGAAACCAATACCCTGATTGCCGCCGCTGCGGCTGAGGATGGCGGTGTTGATGCCAACGAGCCGACCATCAGTGTCCACGAGTGCGCCGCCGGAGTTGCCGGGATTGATCGCAGCATCGGTCTGGATGAAATCCTCGTAGTCCAAACCGAGCGTGGCGCGGCCCTTGGCGCTGACGATGCCGGTGGTAACGGTCTGCCCGATGCCAAATGGATTGCCGATGGCGAGCACCATGTCTCCTACCTCAATTTTGTCACTGTTGGCCAACGCAAGGAAGGGGAGGTCTTCCGCGTCGATCTTCAGCACGGCGATGTCGGTCTGCGGATCGCGGCCGATGACTTTGGCGGAGAACTCGCGCTCGTCGTTGAGCGCAACCTTGATATCGTCCGCGTTTTCGACGACGTGATTGTTCGTCAGGATGTAGCCATCCTTGGTAACGATCACACCTGAGCCAACGCCGTGTTGCTTCGGCGTACGGAACTGTCGAGGCGCGTCCGGCAAATTTTCATCGTCTCCGAAAAAACGCCGGAGGTCAGGTATCCCAAGGCCGGGTGCGGCGGTGAGTTTGGCTTTGGTTGAAACAAAAACCTTCACCACGCTTGGTGTAACTTTCTTCACCACCGGCGCGAAGCTTGTGATGCCCTTGCCATCGTGCGACACGGGTGAGTCATTGACTTCAAGGCGCACGGAAGTGGCTTTGCTGGAATCTTTGGCTTGCGTCCAAGGCGCGTACGCCACGAGTGAACCGACTAGTGATGTGATGCCCCCGAACAGCGCCACGCGCCGCCAAAGGGAGGAGTGTGAGGATGTCTTTTTCATATGATCTATTTCTATCGTTTCAGGTTACGGTTACTTGACCGGTTTCTAATAGCAATAGACCACCACACCCTGACAGGTGGCTTTCAGTAACATTACAAATTTGTAAGGTTTGCCGACGGAGCAACGAATCGCAGCCTTCTGTTGTGCGTCGAGTCGCGAGGGTGGTATCATTGCGTTCGGAAGGTTTCGGAACCGTTCGGGAATGTTGGCGAGCGATAGAAACGTTGAGCCGCACGACAAATAAGGTTACGTCGGAGGCTATTTTGCAAACGGGATTTGAGAAGAGAGGGCGGCTTAACCGACGCTCTGCGTTTTGCCAGTGACGACCGTTTGATCGCGTTTGCAGAGGCGATACCAGGTAAACATAGCGGCCAAAAGAGCAACGCCGGCACAAAGCACGTAGGGCAGGGCAGGTCTCAGACTAAACGTAGTGGTCGCGAAGATCGGCGCGATGATCCGCGCGAGGCTGCCGGCGCTTTGGGCGACACCAAGGGTGGCGCCTTGTTCATTTGGAGAAGTGAGGTTGGAGAGCAAGCCGAATAACGGCGGACGAGTGAGGCTAGAACCGATGGCGAGCAGCGCGAGGGCGCCCAACATCCAAACCCACGGCAAGCCTTCCGGCTGGGTCAATAGTTTGAAGGAAAGTTGCGCCGACCCTTTGATGAACGGCAATATCCCCAGGCTGATCGCGGTGAGGACCAGGCTGAGCGCAATCAATTTTGGCTCGCCGAGCATTTTGACGAGCCGGCCAATGAAGCCGCCTTGAACGAGAGCGCCGATGAGGCCACAGAAGACGAAAACCTTGGTCACGGTCTTGGCCGCCGCCACGTCGTTCGTGACGTCCAGACCAAAGTTGTCGCTCACCAGCAACGGCAGCGTGCTTTCAAAGCAACTGAAGCAAAAGGTCGCCAGGAAGAATACGATGATGAGCAGACCGATCTTGGGTTGAGTCAGCGTGTGCTGCCAGTGATCGAGATGCGGGCGTTGGGCGACGGGTTCGGAGGTGGGCTGGCGGCTTTCGCCCAGGATGAAAAGGGCGAGCAGAAAATTTGCGAAGCAGAGCGCGGCGGCGGCCCAGCCGGGGCCGGTGTGGCCAAAATGTTCCAGACTGACGCCGCTGAGGACCGGACCAAGGATGAAGCCCAACCCGAACGCCATACCGATGAGCCCCATCTTCTTCGAGCGTTGCTCCGGCGGCGTGATGTCTGCGATGTAGGCCTGAGCCACCGTGATGTTGCCGCCGCAGACGCCGGCAAAGGCGCGGGAACCAATCAGCAGCCAGATGTTTCCCGAGCCGCACGCGACGGCGAATAAAACGTAGGACAAGGCCGCGCCCAGCGTGCTGCCGAGCAGGACCGGCCGGCGACCGATGCGGTCGGAGAGTCGGCCCCAAATCGGCGCGAAGACGAATTGCATTGCGGAGAAAGATGCGATGATGACGCCGATTACGAAACCGTGCGCGCCAAATTGCTTGCTGAATAGCGGCACCAGCGGTACGACGATGCCGAAACCGATCAGGTCGATGAACACCGTGAGGAAAATAATCGCCACCGAGGTTTTTCTTTTCATTCAGAGTAATCAGGGGGCGATTGGCGCGGAGCAACCTAAATGGCACGCAAAAAACACAGGGCAGAGTGTAGTGGCGTGAAAGCGCGAGTCAAGCGAAGCGGGATGCGTTGTTATCAACCTGTGAAGAGTTGGTAGTAATTCCGCGTTGCGCCATTGCGCAAAATCCGTTCTGCTTTCGGGCATGATTGATTCAGTTTCGGAAAGCGCCGGTGCCACGGCGGATTTGAAGCGGGCCCGCCGGAGAAAAACCGTACCTGTCGACCTGGGTAAGGTGGATCGTTTACCGCCGCACTCCACGGAAGCGGAGCAGGGCGTGCTGGGTTGTGTTTTGTTGTCCCCCAACGAATGCATCGGAGAGTGCATTGGAAAATTCAAAAAGGGGGGCGAAGAGTTTTATGATTTGCGGCATCAGTCCATCTACCAGGTGTTGGTGGAAATGTACGATCAGAAGGAGGCCGTGGACCTGATTACACTGCAACAACGGCTCAAGGACAATCAGCTCCTCGAACAGATTGGTGGCTTGGCGTACCTATCGTCGCTGCCCGATGCGGTGCCGTCAGCAGCCAACCTGAGTTACTATTTGGAGATCGTGTGGGAGAAATTCATTCTGCGGAAAATGATTCAGACCTGCACGGATGTTGTCGGCCGGGTGTACGACCATGACGGGGAGGTGGACGCCTTGTTGGACGAAGTGGAGCGGGACATTTTGCATATCAGTGAATCGCGGGTGGAAGCCGGTGAGAACACGATCAAGGAACTGGTAAACCGTGCAATCACAACGATCGAAGATTTTCATCAGCGCCAGGGTAAGTTGACAGGTGTGGGCACCGGCTTTGTCGATCTCGATAAGATGACGAATGGCATGCATGCCGGGGAAATGATTGTCATCGCGGCGCGGCCAAGCATGGGCAAAACTTCGCTGGCCATGAATATCGCGGAACACGTGGCCATTGACCTGAAGCTGCCGGTGGGCGTGTTCAGTCTGGAAATGACGGCGGACTCGTTGGTGCTGCGCCTGTTGTGTTCACGTTCGCGGGTCAACTTGCGCAATATCCGGGAAGGGTTCTTGGCCGAAAGGGATTTCCCAAAACTCACTGGGACAGCCGGGAAGTTGTCCAGCGCGCCGCTATTCATCGACGACACTTCGGGGCTTTCGATTTTGCAACTGCGGGCCAAGGCGCGTCGCATGCACCAACAATACGGAATCAAGCTCTTTGTGGTTGACTACCTACAACTGCTCCATTCTACTGCGCGCCGAGCTGAGAACCGGCAGCAGGAGATTGCGGACATTTCCAACGGCATCAAAGCGCTGGCCAAGGAACTCAAAATTCCGATCATTGTATTGAGCCAGTTGAACCGCGAAATGGAACGGGATAAGAACCGCAAGCCGAGGTTGTCGGACCTGCGCGAATCCGGCGCGATTGAACAGGACGCCGATGTGGTGGGTCTACTTTACAAGCCCAGCGGTCTGGATGACGATGATTCCGGAGGCGGCGATGAACAGGACGCCACACCCGTTAACCTGTTGATCGCCAAACAGCGCAACGGACCGACCGGTGACGTGAATTTGACGTTCCTCAAATCCTTTACCCGATTTGAAAGTGCGGCGAAAGTCAGTGACGACGATGTGCCCATGGCCAACTAAACGATGAATTTGCTGCTTCGCTACGGCGCACCGTTATGGGTACTGCTTTTCGTTTGGCTGCCGCATTCATCGGGGCAAACGGTTCCGCCCCCGCCCCCGCGCGTCAAAAAAGTTGAGATCAAGCACGTGGGTCCACCGGCGACCAGTGATGAGTTGATCAAGGTCAACATCCGCGTCAAGGAAGGCGATGCTTATATCCGGGCGAGTGTGGATGATGACGTGCGTAATCTTTACGCCACCGGCTTTTTTTACAATATCCGCGTGGCGGATCAGATCACGCCCGATGGCATCGTGCTGACCTACATCCTCCAAGGCAAACCCAAGCTTACCGCGATCAAATTCGAAGGGAACAAGAAATACAGCAATTCCAAGCTAAAGAAAAAGTTGACATCCAAGGAAGGCTCGCCGCTCGACGAGCGGAAACTGTTCGCGGACAGCCTGGCGATTCAACAAATGTATCAGAAGGCGGGATATCCAAAAACGGAAGTCAAATATGTTCCTAGCATCGACGAAAATGCCGGGACCGGCACAGTCACGTTTCAAATCAAAGAGAGCGTAAAGGTAAAAATCAAACTGGTGACGTTTGAAGGGGCGCACGCGTTCTCGCAAAAGACCTTGCGCAAGCAGATCAAAACTCGCAAACGGTGGATGTTTTCCTGGCTGACGGGCAGCGGAGTCTTCAAGGACGAGCAATTCGAGGATGACCGGGAGAAGCTGGCAGAGTTTTACCGGAAAAAGGGATACATCGACTTTGAAATCAAAGACGTAAAGTTTGTGATGCTCAATGAGCGGGCGATGGAGATTCACTTCATTATCTACGAGGGGAATCAATACAAAGTGGGCGCCGTCACGCTCAAGGGGAACAAACTGTTCAGCACAAATGAAATCACCAGCGGCCTGAAACAGCAGCATCGTACCAGCGGCGCCAAAAGCAAGGTGGGAGCGCACGGCTTGACGATGGATGTGGGAGACATCTTCACGATGGATGGACTTAACAAGGACACCGAAGCCATCGAAGATTTCTACGGCGCCCGCGGCTATATCGATGTCAAACAATCCGGTGGCACGCTAAAGGTCATCAAGATTCCCAACACCGACACCGGGAACATGGATTTGGAATTTCAAATCGAGGAAGGCCAGAAATCCTACATCGAAAAAATCGAGATCAAGGGCAACACGAAGACCAATGACACGGTGATCCGGCGCGAACTCGCCGTTTCA
>CAZYYS010000327.1:0-6243 GCA_964651015.1 uncultured Verrucomicrobiota bacterium | reverse complement strand
TCGATGGCCGCGGCACAACCCATCCCGGCCGCCGTCACCGCCTGGCGGTACACGTGATCGGAACAATCCCCCGCCACAAACACACCTTCGACATTCGTGGTACTGCCTCGCTTCGGCAGGATGTATCCATTCTCGTCCATATCGATCACTCCTTTGAACAGTTGTGTGTTCGGCACATGGCCAATCGCAACGAACACCCCGGCGCAGTCCAGCACACTTTCCGCGTTCGTCTTCAAATTCTTGAGACGCACCCCGGTGACTTTGTCCCGCTTCACATCCAACACTTCCGTCACCACCGAGTCCCAGATCGGTTTGACCTTCGGATTGCCAAGCGTGCGATCAGCCATGATCGGCGAAGCGCGCAGTTTGTCGCGCCGATGTAAAAGGTAAACGGTGGACGCAAATCGTGTCAGGTACGTCGCCTCTTCACACGCGGAATCGCCGCCGCCAACGACGACCAATGGTTGATTGCGGAACATTGGCAAGGCACCGTCGCACGTCGCGCAATAAGTCACACCTTTCCGCTCCAGGAGCGACTCGCTTTCCAGGCCGAGATGGCGGTGGCCGGCGCCACTGGCGATGATGATGGTTTCGGCTTCCACCGCTTCACCATCGACCGTTAGCACAAATGGCCGTCGCGAGGTGTTTACCGCTTCGACCGTGCCGAACTTGACCTTCGCCCCAAATCGCTCCGCCTGTTTTTGCATACGCGTCATCAGTTCATAACCATCGACCCCTTCAGGGAATCCGGGAAAATTCTCCACGATGCTAGTCGTGGTCAAAAGGCCGCCCGGCATCGTGCCGGTTAGAACCAACGGGTGAAGATTGGCGCGCGCCGTGTAAAGCGCGGCGGTGAGGCCGGCGCAACCGGTCCCGATAATGACGACTTTTTCCATACGGACGCAGAAGCTAGTTTTAACCCGCACCCTTGGCAAGCCCCGGTTGGGGTTTGGCGGAAAGAAGCGCGAGATTCTAGTTAGTACGCCACGCCGCGGCTAGTGTATCCCCCGCATTTTCTCAGGGCACGGCCAGGGAAGAATGGGGTGGACCACTTTGCTTGAAACATTATCACGCCTGAGGAAAGGCGATGACCCGCTCAAAACCAAGATCAAACTTCAGTAGCGAGCAGCCCGGTTCATGAGCCGCTCGCGCATAAAGGCGGCAGTTACGGCACCGCAGCAATTCGCAAGAACGCAGTTTGTGGTGCGGTGGCCAGGTTCAGGGTCTTTTGAATGCTGCCGTTGACCCCGGGGATATCCTCCACCACCGTTTGCCAGTCTGGGTTTATGATATCTCGAGTGCCTTGAATCTTGTAGTTCTTAGAGGCCGTCGCGGCCCAGGAGATTCGCACACTTTGACCGCTCAAAGCCGAAACATCAATTTTCAAAGGCTGATACGGCGTGAGTGTCTCGCCAAGCGCCCACTTTACAGTGCGAACAAAAATGACGCGCCCGATGTCGGTGAGGGAGTTGAAGCACCGCCGCGAACCACCTGAGCCCTGATCATTTATGAACCAGTGAACCAAGCGCTGGTGAGCTTTGTTGTCGCCAAAGGCAATTGACCAAGGATGATCAGGATCCCCAGTGGTATAATCAGCCAGTTGAGCTCCAATATCGGCGACCGCGAAGCAAGCCCTCGCCGGAAAGCCGCCCAAGACTCCAATGACCTGTGTGCCGGGAGCCGCAATGCTAGCGTCCACGGTGGTCCAAGCATACTCGTAATTCTTCTTACCGCCCGGGGGGGTGTGTGATCCCACGGGTCCAGCGCCACCAGGAATTCCGCCTTCCTCGGGATATGGATCACGCCAGATTTTGACCATACCATTTGCATCCAAGGGAATCCCCTCCATGATGGGGTGGTTGGGGAGGAGAACCTTCATATACTGATTCGTACCACCCTGACTTGGTTCATCGTTCTTTACGTCGTCAGTGCCGGTACTTGCCGGATTTGGGGCCGCGTACAGATATAGACTATTGTGTGCAGCGCGCACGGCGTTAGCGATGCACGAATGTTCACCCATGATGATTGGAACACCATTGGTGTTTGGCGCTCCGATATTGGCCGAACCACTGGTGCCAGAGTTTATTACCAGCGACGCGTTGAAGTTCGTGTTCGCTGCCGGGAAAAGGTAGGAGTACTGATCGCCAGGCAAGGAAGTGAACGGATTGACCGTAACTGGGTTGAGTTCGGTGTCGAGGATAAGACGGCTGGAGTAGCCATTGTCTCCAAGGACTATTGCCATCAACACATCGCCTTGGGCAACCTGGCCGGGCCCCATGATGTTGCCAGAGTCCGTAGTCCCCCAAGTCAGGTCTTGTTCCCTGCGCGTGGTGATCAAGATCATGCCATCGGCAGCAACGACGGTTTCCAGTTGTGAGGTGATGGTCACCGCCAGTGTCAGAGCACTGGCCCAACAGAATCTATGCTTCATAGTTTTGTATTGAGTTTAGCCGCGTTTGGCGGCGGATTTGGGTTTGACTGAAATGCTTTTGACAACAAGTCAGTAAAAAAGCAAACACTTTTTGAGCTCGAATAGTTCATCATTTCGGTGAAGTCGTTCTTTCCATCACCCAAGCAATGTCGGCGTTGTTGGGTTGAGGTTGGCCGTATGAGAACGTGCTGACGTACGTTGTCCGCATCGCCCGTCCAAGCGTGCGACTGTCTTTCCACTTCTTGATATCGGAGTGGCCATCGGCAAAACTGAATCCGCAACCACCACCGTGATACGTGGCCGGACCATCCTGCCAGATCGTGATTGCACGATTGGGCACCCCCATGAGCACGGCGAACGCCGCATCATTCACACTGTCGGGGTTTTCATCGATTATTACCCACAACTTGACCGGCGGCGGATCTGTCATGTCCGAAGTTTTTCCGTAGATCCGCCACGGCGGCGACGGAGAGTGCCCCTCGGGCCAGGTTCTGAACATCTGGCTCATGGAAATGCTGCGCACTCGCGGCGCACCTCTTTTTCCATAGTCCCGGCTGAGATCGGCCGGGCATTTGTACACGGCAACGTTTTTTATGTAGGGAGACAGCATGCCCTGATAAAGGTAGGACAAGTTCGTATTGCCGGAATTACCGCTGTAACCAAGCCCGCCACCCACCCAGTCAAAGGCGTTCGCGATATTGTTTTGATTGTCGTCGGCGTACATCAACCAGCCGAGGAGGAGCTGTTTGCCGTTGCTCATGCAACTCAAGGCGTTGGCCTTGGTCTTGGCGTTGGTCAACGCAGGCAAGAGCAAACCTGCCAGGATGGCAATGATCGCAATGACCACCAACAGTTCGATCAAGGTGAATGCGTGAGTACGCCCAACATGGGACGCGGTCCGCAATTGAACGTGTTTGAGGGTTTTCATAGTTTCCAGCTTACAAAAGCGTACGAGCAACTTTGTTGGGTTTCAATGATACCTTAGTTGATGAACCAACTCTCGACAATATCTTTTGTACCAAAGCCAGACCGAACGAGTGTATCAAAGAATAACGCTGAACTTCAGAAATCCACGACCAGTCGCTCGTCGGAATTACTGAATCGATCACCACCAGGATCGCTGCGCACAAATTTTTTGCTTTTTGATATGGCCTGTTCCAAGCTCGGCTCATGACGAAACCGCTCGCGCTCGTGCTGTATGAAAAAATACTTCCGGGCAGCCAACTGGTCAACAAGCTGCAGGATTTGAATTACCGCGTCCAAACCATCTCCGATGCGGGAACGCTGGTGGAATGCGCGCAACAAATCAAACCCCTGTTGGCGCTTGTCGATCTGACGTCGAGCCTGAGCAATGTTCCCGCCGCCATTGCCAGATTGAAGCAGACTTCGGACACCAGACACCTCCCCGTCATCGCCTTCGCAGCCGAACCGGAAGTCGAATTGCAGGAGGCCGCACGTAAAGCGGGGGCGACCCTGATCGTCAATGAAGCCGCGATAATTGCACACCTGCCCCAGTTCCTTGAGCAAGCCTTGCAGGTGGAATGAACGCGAGCTCGGGTTTCGGGAAGAGGGAAGAATTAGTGTGTAACAAACACTTGACCTCAACGGCGCAAGTTTTTAATCTCTCTTCAATCAACTGAGTCGTATGCGGTTTCCAAGAATCGATAGTTAAGGCACAAGCTGAACGAACAGCTTGTTTCTTTTCGTTTTTTGGATCGGCACACTCAAGCATATCAGGAAAAAATATGGCCAGCGGCAAAGTCAAATGGTTCGACAATAAAAAGGGGTTTGGTTTTATTGCTCAGGATTCCGGGTTGGATGTCTTCGTCCACCACTCGTCCATTCAGGGGACGGGCTTCAAAACTTTGAATGAAGGTGAACCAGTCACCTTTGACATCGTTCAAAGTGAGAAAGGCCCGAAAGCGCAAAACGTGCAGCACGCGCAGCCCTCGTCCTAAGCAGCCGTTTTAATCTATCACTCCGCCTCCAGCCCTTGGGCCGGGGGCTTTTTTTCTTTATCACCGATGAGTGCGGGGCCCGACCTCTTGCTGACTGATCGGCTCTCTCAGAGCGTCACCAGTCTCTATGTGCATGTGCCATTTTGTGCACACAAATGCGCCTATTGCGCGTTCTATTCTGAGGCGTCCAATGGCGAAGTCATCAACCGCTACGTCCACGCATTGATTCATGAAATGGAACTCGTAGCCGCCGAACTCAAGCCGCACACCATTTTTTTTGGCGGCGGGACTCCTTCGCTGTTGAACTTGCGGCAATGGGAAAAAATCCTTCAAGCGATGCAACGGTTGAAGCTGCTCGGCGCCGCGGAATGGACGGTCGAATGTAATCCCGCCACTGTGTCCGCCGACAAGGCCAGGTTGTTGCGGGCTTATGGCGTGAATCGAATCTCGATGGGGGTGCAGTCGCTTGACGAGGACATGCTCGAACGCCTGGGTCGCATCCACACCCGGGAAATGGTTTTCAAATCCTTCGACATCCTGCGCGCGGCCGGGTTTGACAATATCAACCTCGACCTGATGTTCGCCATTCCCGGTCAAACGATGTCGGTCTGGCGTGAAACCCTGGCCGAGGCGGTTGCACTCGGCGGTGAACACCTGTCGAGTTACGAAGTGATTTATGAGGAGGACACGCCGCTTTACGCCCAACTCCGAGCAGGACAATTCGATGTGGACGAAGGTTTGGCCTGCGATATGTACGAGGAGTTGCTAAACTTCGCCGCGGATCACGGCTTCCAGCAATATGAAATCGCCAACTTCGCCCGTGACGCACGTGATGAAAACGGAGTTTTGGAGTGTCCGAGTAGTGAGTCCCCGGCAATCGTCCACTCCACCACTCCATCATCCCATTACTCCATTCCTTCCCGCGCCTGCCGGCACAATATCAACTACTGGCACGGCGGCTTCTTTTACGGACTTGGACCCAGCGCGACCAGTTACGTCTGCGGAGTGCGCACTAAACACTGGGCCAACACGGTGTTGTATTGTGAACAGTCGGAACGCGGAAAACGGGCAGTTGAATCGCGTGAAGAACTCACCCCGCTGGCGCGCGCCGGTGAGACCGCTGCGTTTGGTCTCCGCATGAACCTGGGTTGGCACTTTGAACAATTCCAAAAGATCACTGGCAACGATCTCCGCGAGGAATGGGCGGATGAAATGGACCAATTGGTGGAGCAAGGCTGGGGGCACCTTGATCCGCTGGGATTCCGGTTGACTCGGCAGGGCCTCCGTTTCGCCGATTCCGCAGCGGCGCTTTTCCTGCGCTGAAGAATTTGGCGCCTCTGACAGACCGCTTGACACTCGCGTTCCCACCGACATCATGGCTTCATGAATTCCATGAATCGCCGCGAGATGATCAAGGGCAGCGCCGCCGCCGCTGCGCTGGCGCTCGCTCAGAATCCACTCTCCATGTTTGGCCAAGGCGAATCCGCAGCCGGTGAAATGCTGATTCCCTTTTTGGACGTGCAACCGGTTGATCCGAAACGCCCGATGCTGAAGTGGGAACAACTCACCAGTTGGATCACGCCCAATGACCAGACATTTTCCGTCAGCCACTACGGCCAGCCCGTGGTTGAACCCTCCAGGTGGAGTCTGGAGGTGACCGGTTTGCTGAAGCGGCCCAAAACATTTTCGCTCAACGAAATCAAATCCCGCCGACGTAAGACTGTCATCGCCACTTTGGAATGTTCCGGCAACAGCTCTAATCCCGGCTTCATGGGCGCCATCGGCAACATCCGCTGGACGGGTACGCCGCTCGCGCCGTTGCTCAGGGAATGTGGCATCAGTCGGCGGGGCATC
>CAZYYS010000326.1:0-6320 GCA_964651015.1 uncultured Verrucomicrobiota bacterium | reverse complement strand
GCATAAGCCCGCGCCACGTCCAAGTCAGTTGCGCCGCAGACGTGACAGGGCGTGGAATTGTTCGCCGCGGCTGTGTTCACAATGGAAACATCGCGTCAATGACGCTCAACGGCGGTGGAAAGACGAGCCCCGGTCGATTCATGCCTGCTTTCTATGGCTGCAAAGGACGAACAAGTAATGGGCCATTGGAAAGAAACCAGTGTGGATCACTTCGTCATTCATACAAAATACAAACACAGACCCAAAGAATGGCTGAAGGGAAGCCTTTAGCGAATCACCGTCCTTACAATTAACGTGTCCGGCTTTGCTTGCTTCAGAGGCAAAAACCTGCGACTGCAATGAGGGCGTGCCCAGAATCAAGATTCCGTCTTCGGCCAAGGATGCTGAAACATTACAGAGGAAACGCGCTTCATCCTCCGGCGCTATGTGCTCCAACACATCCAGGGCATAAATGCCGTCGAAACCGTTGGGCAGCGGGGCTTCCAACATATCGTGAACCTTGGCAGCGTAGTCCCACGACTTACTGTTTCGCCGTTCAGCCTCGGCAACCCAGATCGGATCAAAATCACTGACAGTCAGTTTATGCACCGTCTGGCGGACAAGCCGTGAGGCGAAGGCATCCGCACACCCAACTTCGAGGACATTCTTCCTACCCGCCAACATTTTGGCCACGAACTTGTAACGAGAGAGGGAAAACAAAAGATGTTTTGGGTCAATGTCCCAAGAATGGCTGTGCATCACGCCGAGATCAACGCGGCCAAACTTTTTGACATGATCGAAGCATGGCTGATACTGCGGTTCTCTGGTTTCTGATTTCATAAATAGGCCGGCGAATTCAAGGCACAACGATAACGGAGAACTTGAACTCAAAGCAAGTTGGCAACCCACTCGGGCAGTGCAGGAGGATGCTGCCTAGACGAGCCATGATCAAGATTCAAGGGATGGTCATTTCCGGGTGTTGCCTGCGCAGGTACGCGGCAAGAAGCGCCGCGACCGTGAGGCTGTCCACAATCTTGCCGGCAAAGACCATTCGGATGCATTCGTCCAACGGAACCCAAACCCGTTCTGAAACTTCGCGCGAGTCAAGGTTCTCCTCGGACACTTCTTCAAACTCATCAGCCAGAAACATGAAAGTGGGATTGTCACAGGTGTCGAGTCCGGGGTGGAAATAGAGCAGTGGCTTCACAGTTTCACACCGCAGACAAGCTTCCTCCAAAGCTTCTCGGCGGGCAGCGTTCTCCGGGGTTTCGTCAGGATCAACTTTGCCGCCGGGGATCTCCCAAGCCATGTCGTTTATAAGCAAGCGATATTGCCGGACCAGCAGGACCTCATTTCCGCGCAGTATCACGACTCCGACACGCCGCCCGCAATCAAGGACAAAAATATCCTTCGCGAACCCATCAAACTGCGCGTTAACTCTGTATATGAGCTGGTAAGGGTTTTGATAAACAATTTCACGCGGTCCAATCTTCGGATGCATAAATCTATTAGAGCTTACGTTGTGAGAGGTGGCATCAAGTATTCACTCGGGGGAACGCGCAGCGTTATCTAGTCAAGGCCTGACCAGCCCCGCGTTATGCCTAAACGCGCAAAACACTTTGCGCATCGGCGTGAACCTCAGTTCGCTGGCCTCGACAAATTTCGACCCGTCCAGATAACACTTGAGAGCCCGCTTGTCGGGGAATGCGAAGTCTTCCAACGCGCGGGAGATTACATTCGGAGTCTTGCCCATCGCGTAACAGAATTGTCGTGCTAGCTCATCACGGTAAAAGAACTCGGAGTTGGAGACATGATAAACGCCGGCCAGGTTCTTCTGGCACGCGATCACGAAGGCGTGCGCGACGTCTTTTACGTAGGTGGGCGACAAAAGCGATCCTTTGATGCACACGATTGGCTCGCCAGCTTGGAGTAGTTTGTGCCACTGGGAGAAAAACTGCCGGTCGTGCGGATCATCATTCACAATCTTTTCCAGCCGGGCTATGAAGGCGCCCGGAACGTTCGCTTTCAGGTATTGCTCCACTTCAACCTTGTGGCGCGCATATTCGTTTACCGGCGTGACCGGGTGCTCTTCGTTGTAGTAGCCGCGCGTGCCGTCGAAGACGAAGCAGGTGGAGAGGAATACGACTTTGGCGTTGAAGCGGCGCACGTCTTCGATCAGCTGAATGGTCTGTTCGACATTGATGCGGTGGCTGGTCTCCCGATCCAAAAGACACTGATCCATGTTGCTCACGACAGCGCAAACGATTACGCAGACTTGCTCCTCGACCTCGAAAAACGCCTTCCCAACGCAGTCCACGATCCGGTCGTGCAGCAGGTTGAATTTAACCAAGTCCGGCCTGCGCGGTTGCGATTGTGTTCCTACCGCCTCAAAGCCAAGCGAGCGGACGTGCGTCAGAACGTTGCGCCCGATGAATCCGGAGGCGCCGATGATCAGAAATTTCATGCGCCCTTTGGTCACCTATTTGAATCGTGCTACATCACGTTTGAGCTGTTCCATGTAGTCCTTGACCGCTGCGGCGTCGGTGTCCTCCGGCGACCACGGAGCGAGAACCGTGTCAGCCCGATTAAACGGCCCATTGGTGGTTTCGTGGAAGACCAGCTTTTTGGAAGTGACAATCTGGGTATGAAAGCGAGCGTCCTCATTGCGATAATAGAACGGCTTGCCGGAGTGGTAGTCGCCGATCTCGATGACTTCTTCGATTTTGCCTGCGTCGTTAAAAAAAACAACGGTAGCAGTACCTTCAATCACATGAAAAGATTCTGATTTGTTCACATGCCGGTGCGGGCGGATGTAGGCGTCCTTGGTCAAGGCGATAAACATCTCGTGAATACGGTTCTGGACGTCCTTGTGGGCGCACAGTCGGGCACGGTGGCGCGGATTCTGCGCGGCCTGCCGCTGAAACATTTCGATGTTGTCCTGTCCGACTTGCACAACGTGGTCTTCGGCGACGTAAACTTCGTTGTTGATAGGTTTGGCTCGCATCATTGCGGAATGAAATTGCCAGGTTTTTGCGCTATGTCTCCGGCGAGGATGTTGAACACGAATCCGCGGTTGACCGGAAAAATTGAGGCAAACACTCCACCTTGTCGGACAAACTGCTCGTGTTTCTTCACTACTTTGGGTTCGCTCGCCGCTCCGAGACTCGACAGACAGAGCTTGACGTTTTCCGAGTACAACGTGGTCGAAGGGACGATGGGCAGCCGAGAGCCGGGCATCTTCCGGCCGCATTTGTGCGGGTGGTCGTCTACCACAAACTGAATCAAGTCATCAATGCCCATGAGGTTGATGAACATTACCGATTGGTGTCCTGCGCCGAACAGCGCGATTTTGCCACGCTTGCGCCAACCTTCCAGTTCACGTCTTACGGACTCGCGACGGCCTTTGAATTCCGAGGCGAAGTCCTTTGCGCGATTGAGTTCAGTAGCTTTTTCGGGATCGCCGAGTGCGCGGCCACTTCTTGAAGGGACTGGTTTTGCGATAGCAACCAAGCAATTCTCGTAAGCCCCTTGGTAACAATCGAACCGCTCCACAAGAAATCCATTATTCTGCAACGCCGCCAGAAATGTCCGCTCCACAAAGTAAAGCGCGTGGTCTTCCCACAGGGTGGTGTAGTCGAACAGATCGAAGGCGCGTCCGCAGTCGGGAACATCGAATACCACATAGCCGGAGGGGCTGACCAGTTCCCGAAGCGTTTCAAGGAACACCGACGCCTGCCCGGTGTGCTCCAGGATCATGCGGGCGACCAACAAGTCAGGCGTCCCGTATTTCTGCCGGAGTTTCGCCGCGAGCGGTGGCTTGATACGGCTTTGCACCATCTCAATTCCCGCGTTAGGGACGCGAATTTCCAAATCAGCAGCCATGTCGGGCCGCCAGGTGTTCGTAAAGCCGCGTTCGCGGAGACGCCGCAAAGTAGAGTCATCGTTGAATGATACTCCGGCAATATTGCAAGCGGGTTTGATTCCCGGCAAATTTTGCAGCACGTTCACCACGGCGTCGAGGTGGGTTTCAGGTTCGTTGTAGGTGATCCAATCGAATCGCGGAACGAGCTTGGCTGGTGGGATCGGGTCCATCATCTGAACCAAGCCGCAAGACTCACATTGCCCGAACGCTGCCGGATGCTTGTCCTCCGTCTCGCCATCCTTAAGAAAATGATGGCAAATCGGCAACTCGCCGAAATTGATTATTTCGCGGGTCGGTTGCTGGCAGGCGGCGCAATCCTTCATTGCTTCTGCAGGTGCTCTGGACCGATGACTTGGATTTCAGGAACGCAGATAATGAAATGGCCTCCTCGTTCCAGGTACGCCTGGTTGTTTTTGATGATAGGTTGCGCGTGAATCCACGCGAGGATGAAAACGTAATCCGGCATCTTTTCGTAAAGCGCCTTCGTGGGCAAAATGGGAATGTGATCACCCGGACTGAACTTGTTCTGTTTGTCAGGGCTGTCATCAACGATGTGACTGATGATTTTGGCGAGGTTCATCTGCGCAATGAGCGTTGTGCCGCTGCGCGCCGCGCCATAGCCCCAGATGGTTTTTCCCTGACGCTTCAAATCGCCCATCATCTCTTCCAGTCGCCGTTTCAGTTGCTGGAGGTCGTCGCTGAATTTCTTAAGGGTTTCCGGTTGGTCAAGCTTGCGGGCGCGCTCAATCTCCAGCAAATCACTAACGGTTCTTGCGACCGGATGCGGGCCACCCACTAATTGAACAGTTCCGACAATCGAGCCGCCCTGTATTGAATTGCGCTGCACATCAATCAACTCCAGCCCATGCCGCTTCAAAAATGACACCACTGGTTTGACCGAATGATGGCTGACGTGCTCATGAAAAATCGTACCCAGTAGCATCCGGTCGAGGATGTCCAACAGGTACGAAGCTTCAAAAACAAAAACTCCGCCGGGCGCGAGCAATTCACGGATGCTTTCGGTCATGCCCGCAATGTCATCGTTGTGAGCAAACACGTTGAACGCGCAGACGACTGATGCCGCACCGTGTTCGTGCTTGATCTTTTTCGCGAGACTCACCGACATAAAATCGGGAATCGTCGGCACTCCGGACTCGGTTGCTTTGCGTGCGATCTCTTTAGCCGGATCAACGCCCAATACTTGCATGCCACGCTGTTTGAATCGTCCGAGCAACGAACCGTCGTTGCTGCCGATGTCCACCGCCAGGCCGCCGGCAATGTTGTAGCGGCGCATGGTCGCTTCAGCGATTTCGTCGAAGTGCTCGACGATCCGCTTGGTGTTGCCGCTTTGATAGGTGTAATCGGCGAACAAAAACGCCGGATCAACCACGTCCAGCATCTGCACGTGACCGCAATCACAACAAATGTACAGGTCGAGCGGATAGCTTGGTGTCGGCTTGTCGAGTTCGTGCAGGGCGGCGTATTTCTCGGCAACCGGAGTCGGGGCGAGAGGAACAACCATTTCCAAACGGGTGCCTTCGCACAAACGGCACGTCTTTCTACGGGTGACTTTGACTTCCATTGATTGATTTCCTTGGTTTTCGCTGTGCCCGCGTTTCTATTCAAAATAAATGAATGAATAATCGCCGGTGTAGCCGGTTTGTTTGAACCACCATTCCCACGCCTCGGGGCGGTAGAATGACTCGCATGTTAGCTGCCAGTAAAGCAGGTTCGCCTTTTCATCCTCGTTTCGATACGATTCAACCACGACATACTTGCTCTTGCCCACGCGCTGGATTTCTCGCAGGGCACGATCTAAGTCGAAGCATTGCAGGTTGTGTAACGTGGTGATGGAGATGACCAAGTCAAAACTGCCATCAGGAAACGGCAAGGAATTCGCATGCCCCACTTGGAGGAATGGTTTCACTTCCTCCTTCGCCTGCGTGATTCCGTATTCGGAAATGTCCAGCCCGCGCACTTTCACTCCGGGCACGGCCTGCGTGAAGTCGTAAAGCAGAAATCCCTTGCCGCAACCCACGTCCAAGATTTTGTCTCCCGGCTTGAGGTCATAGTGCTTGGCCATTGCATCCGCCACCACCCGCCAGCGACCATCATAACGCATGCCGCCGTAGCCCACCTTGCGGTCGCCATCCCAATAGTCCCTGCCCCATTGCTTGGCAAGCTTGGCGGCTTCCGCCTTGGGAAACTCGTTGACTCGCGCAAGGTAGTCGCGTTTGGTCTTCTTGTGAATGGCTGAGACAAAATCAATTTCGGGCATAGTCGCAGACGCGACTTCAGTGAATTCAAAAATGCCCGAAATGGCAACCTTCAGATTGCGATTTCTGCACCTCTCAACGAAATGCGCTTACTGGCGCAACCGGTAGTAACTCCCGCTCGATTCGACCGGCAGCGTGATCTC
>CAZYYS010000325.1:1463-6427 GCA_964651015.1 uncultured Verrucomicrobiota bacterium | reverse complement strand
GCAAAATGCCGTCAAAGCGCCGCGCCACTGGAAGTCGCGCAACTCTGCCACCATTTGAAAGCGGTCAAGTCTGGGAAATGGCGGATTCCACTCTTCAAATCGGTCTGGTCGGCAAAACGCTGGTCCATTACAAGCACTTCAAAGGCAAAACAAAAAGAGCACCCATTTCTCTGGCCGGCATAAAAGTGTTGGAAAAGTTTTTGAAAACCAACAAAGCAAGGCTGGTTCGAAAGTAGCCATAAGCTTTCAACTTGACCGCCAGTCACCTGGGCTTTGAACTCACTTGAACACAGCCTAACGAACTCTGGCGCGCAGTTTCTCGTTCTCGATTTTCGCCAGTTTGTTCAGGCGCTTTTCCCCCAAATCTCCTTTTGTGATTCGGCCCGCCGCAAGTTCTCCAAGCAGAAACTCAACTCGCGATTCGTCCCGAACCAAAGCGTCCAGCGCGAGTTCGCGATTGTGCTTCGAATAATGTCCAAGGCCGGACACCAGTGCCGTGGCAGCGCGTGGTGATTTCATGTCGGCCAGACCGCTGATCGCACCTTGCTGGAGCTCATCGTTTGTTCCTTGGGCAAGGTAATTGGTGAGTTGCGCGCCGCGATGTTCCCACGAATCCATCGCTACCATGCGTAATGCGTCGTAGCGCGTGCCATGCGCCACTTTTTCATTGTCGGCCATGGCCGAGGCCAGTTCGACGGCTCGTTGCCAGCGCGTTTTCAAATCCGGTTGGTTATTTACGATCTCATTGACCCTTTCGTTGGGCCAGACGTCAAGTTGACTGACTCCGTTAATGATACCGCCGCCGATAACGACCGCCTGCCAATCGCGCAATGGTTCGTCCAACTTGGGCAATGACAAATCGAGTATTTGCAGAACTTCGTTCGAGTCGTTGCGCTTCCCAGCACGGATGGCGACTCGCCAGATCCACGGAATGCGGCGGTATTCTTCCGGCATGCCGGGCGTCAGATCGGCCGTCATCTCACGCAGAAATTGTGCGGCACGTTCAGGATATTTATTGATGATGGCCTCGCGTTCTTGGGCCGGTTTCGAGTCGCTTAGAATTTGCTCGCCGAGGGAAAGTGCTTTCGCGGTAGCCGGCGTGGTTTCGGCCACCTGGTACACGCCGAACCACCTTTGGCTGTTTGCCGCCGAGCCAACGACCTCGAACGTTGCGGGCTTTCCGGCCTCAAGCAACGCGCCGGGGACATCAATGAGCAAAATACCGTTGCTGTCCTCTGCATTATTTTCCATGACGGTGTAGCTCATTCGCAATTTGCCGTCGGCGCTTTGCCATGTTTGATCGTGCAGCGACACGTTGAAATCCAGGCTTGCCTTGCCGTTGAGTTGGAGTGTGAACGTTCCGGCAGGCATCGAAAGGTACCCCATCGCCACGGGCAAACGAAACGTCTGCACCGTCTCGGGCTTAAGCTCTGCCGGTATAGGTGAGGTTTGCCAGACGACTTTTGATTTCCCATCAGTCTGGCGACAGTGCAGCAACGCCAATACGCCCATCCAACTGGGATAATCCAGCCGCTCCGAGGCAAAGACGATTTTTGCCAGGCCACTCACGCCATCATTCAGAAACTTCTGGCGCGCGACCTTGGCTTTTTCTGACGAAGCACTTCCAAATGTTGCCGGACTCGTTTTCAAATAGGCAATCAGGTCAGCCACATCTTGAGGTGCCATGGTTTGCTCCAAACCTTCGGGCATGAGCGACAGTGCCGAAGCCTTGATTTCCGCGATATCGCTGCGGAGAATCTTTTCCTGAACACCGCCCCCTTGAACCAGCGTCAGCGTCGTGGCGGTTTCGGCATTGACGATACCCGTGAGCGAACGACCGTCCTTCATCTCAACGTTATAGCTGGCGAATCGCGGTTCGACCACGGCGTTGGGGTCAAGAATCGCGACGAGGAAATCGCCAAACGATTTGTCCGCCAGCGGAGCCAGGTTCGGGCCGACGCTGTAACCTTGGCCGCGTAATGCGTGGCAACTTGCACAATTCTTTGCGAAACCGACCGCGCCCCTTGCCGAATCGCCCGTCAACGTGGTGGCATTCTGATAACTGGCCAAAACTTCAGCACGACTGCTGTTGTTGGTTTTGAGAATTGCAGCCGCTCGCTGCTGAATTTGTTCGTCGCTGTGTTTGACCAGCCGCTGCCGGTTGGCGGGCGAAATCTCTCCCGGTTGCACCGTTCCGTTTTCCAGCGCGGCAAGCAACTCCTTCATCCATTCATCGCGGCTCAACAAGACATCGAGGATGGATTGACGAAGTGAAGGAGAGCGCAACTTCCAATCCGCCAACAGCAAACCGGCCACTTGCGGGTTGCGATTGCGCCTTAGTGTTGCTAACGCGGCATTTTGCACATGTGCCGAGACACCTGACTTGAGAAATCCGATCAGCAACTGAAGATCGTCCTCCTGATGATCGACACCGCGTCCGAGCAGGCGAATGGCTGAATCGCGCGCCACATCTTTGGCGGAGTCGTCAACCGCGAGTTGACGCGCCGTGCTGAACACCAGCTTGATGCGCTCAATGGCATTGCGCACTTCGGGGCTGGTCTTGGTGGCGAACGTGGCAAGCGTGAGGTTCTTTCGATCAAGCGAATCGAGCAGACCGGCCAGGGCGCTCAATTGCCACTCTTCCACACTCGGCGCGTCGGTCGGGGCAACAGTGGCAATAACCTGGCCGAGCAGCTCTGGCTTATCCTGGCCGGCGGCGGTCGCAATAAGCTGACCGATTAATTCTGCGCGCCCGGATTCATTTGGACCCATCTTGAAAACCGCCTTTAGAAGCTCGGCCGGATAATGTGTTGCCGAACTCAGTATGGCCGCGCGCATCCAAGAGTCACCCATATCCTTGGTTGCAAGTTGACCCAACAGCCCGCCAGCGCGCGGGTCGTTCCATTCGCCAAGACTGAGCGCGAGTTGGTAACGGACAGTGATTTCGGGATCGCCCACGAGTTTGACCAGCGCAGCCTTCAGTGAAGGGTCAGGGATACGCCCGCCCTCACCCCGGCCCTCTCCCCCAGGAGAGGGAGAAGATTCGTCCGCCGTTGGTGATTTTTTTGCGGTGTTGGATTGGTCCGCACCCTGCGAAAGCTTGCCCCCTCTCCCCGGGGAAAAGGGCGAGTGTAAATTCGAATCCTTGCCAGCGTCCGAATAGACAAAAAATCTTTCGCTCAACCGAATTGCATTTGCGCGCACGGCAGGATGAGCGTCAGCCAGCGCTTGTTCGGTGAGGCCAGGCAACAGAACATTCAGAGCGTCGAGTGCACAGAGCGCTTGCAAACGAACTGCGGGCAATTTGCTTTTCACGGCGAGTCCTTCAAGCGGGCGAACAGCCTCTTTATCCACGCGACAAATCAGTTCCTGGTGAACGCGGTCGCGTTCCGTGCCGTTCGGTGTTTCGAGCGCGGCCACGAGTTTGGCGGCGGAAAGTTTGGCGAGATTTGAGATGGGACGTAATTTCTTTCCGCCCGGATAAACCCGATAGACGCGACCTTTGTCGTCGCCCGCCCGCACATCAAGTTCCGCCAATCGCTCCGGCGAAATCCAGCGCGGATGTTCGATCAGGAACCGGTACATATCGACGACCCAAAGTGCGCCGTCCGGCCCGGTGCGAACCTGCACGGGGCGAAACCAGTTGTCGCGTGACGCGAGAAACTCGGATTGTTGCTCGCCGTCCGCGCGAAGGCCGGAGAACGTGACGCCGTTTGGCTTAAGCACTAGGCGGTGCACGAGATTGTGAACTGGTTCACAGACGAACGCATTGCCAGTGAAATCCGCGCCAAGCATTTCATCGCGATAAAGCCCAAGACCGCAGCCAGAGGTAACATGATTGATGTGACTTGGATCGTTGAAGCGTTCGAGGGCGCGACTAATTGGATGAAGCAAGGTAGGCTCGGGACCAGCGGCAACATAAACCCGTGGCGTGGCCGCAGCCACGAACGGATTGCGGCGGACGTACTGATCAGGCAACGGGAAATGCCAGATCAGCGTGCTGTTATCGCAGCCAAACCAGTTGCCCCAATCATCACGCACGCGCCCTTGTTGGGTGAGGCCGCTAACGGGTTCGAACTCGGCGGTATCCGGATTCATCCGAAAATCACGACCACGGATATCCACGTCCTTGCCACCGGCCACGCCTCGAATGACGCCGCCCAACAACCCGTTCGCGCCATAGACCCAGTTATCCAAGCCGAAACTCAGGCCGTTCACTCGCGCCTGGTAATTATCCGTGTAGAATCCGGTGAAGATTTTTTTCACCCCATCGGCACGGCCATCGCGATCGGTGTCCTCAGCGTAAAGAATGTCCGGGGCAGTGCAAACCAATGCCCCTTTCCGCCACGCCATCACGCCCGTGGCGAAGGGAAGGCCCTCGAGAAACAAAGTTGCCTTGTCGTACTTACCGTCCCCGTTCGTGTCCTCCAGGTATTTCACACGACTGCCGGGTTTCCAATTGCCGTCAAGACCAGAGGGATAATCGTGCATCTCAGCTACCCAGAGTTTTCCGTCGGCGCCCCAATCAATCGCCACCGGATCGACAATCAGCGGCTCGGCGGCGACCAGTTCAATTTCAAAGCCGGGTTTCGTTTGCATGGCAGCAAGCGATTCCTGTGGCGATTTGGGCGGCGGGAATTCAGCCTTCTTTTTGTCGAATAGGAAATCCTTTGGCATCAAGTCGTGAACCGCGCCGATTATCAAGTCCTCGGTTTCCATTGCCAGTTTCGTCGGGCGGTCGTAATAAACCATCGCGTCGCCGCCTTCGTAACCACCCTCCTTGAGAATTCGGCGCGAGGGAATGTAACAGGGAACATCGTTGGCGTAGGCGTTGACCCAGAGTCGGGCAGCATCAAATTCCTTTTTCAATCGGAGCGAGTAGTCCACCACGACTTCGCCCGGCAAAAACACCATCGCGACCTCTTTGCCAAAATTCCAGGTCTGCACCAGATAGGGCAGCTTGG
>CAZYYS010000325.1:0-1363 GCA_964651015.1 uncultured Verrucomicrobiota bacterium | reverse complement strand
ACCATCGCGACCTCTTTGCCAAAATTCCAGGTCTGCACCAGATAGGGCAGCTTGGTCGGCAATTGTTCGCCGCGGTCAAGCCGGGCGATGTTGACTTTCGCGTGATAGCCAACCGCGCCCGAGCGTTTGGCGCGCTCTTCCCATTGTTCACGTGTCGGTAATGTGTCAAACGGCAACTCGATTTGTTTGGAGCGACACTCAAGTGCGCCGTGAATGCCAGCGAGCGGATTTGCGAGCAGGCGATTGACTTCAGTCGCGATTTCCTGCCCGTGCTGCTTGGCGAAATCAACTCCAGTGCGCGGAAATGGATTGGCATCCGCACCACAGCCAATGGCCGTCAGGACAATTGCTCCGGGATGATCCCGTTCCAGAAACTCCTGCGCGTACCCCGCCCAATCGCCGCAAATCTGGTTGAAAACTCCATCGACGGTCGTGCAATGACAGGCGTAATTCGCCAGAATGGCGCGCAGTTTGCCTTTCGCGTCCGTGACGACAAGGATCGGCAAATCGTGATCGACTGGGCCGCCCGCTGTCCGGCGATTCTTCGCGAACCCGGCCTTCCCCTGACTCCACGACAGCTTTCCAGGTTTTCGATCCGCCAATGCCGCCAGCGCGACTTGCTCCATCTTGTCCGTTAACTCGCGCGTGTACCGGTTGATCTGAGCTTGGTGCTCGGGCGGGATTGGCTCGCTGAACAGGTTTGGTAGCAACCCAGCCAAACAGGGTGCGGAATGACTGTGCGATGAACAAACGGCGACGCGCTCCAGTTTGATTCCTTTCTTTTTGCTCAATCGCTGAACAACCTCATCGCGAACACTCGCCGGCACCCCGCAATTATCCACAGTGATGAGAATGGCTGGGCCTTCTTTGCCGCTGCCAATCGCCAGCGCCTTGGCGAAGATGCGTTGTGTAACGCCCTCGGATTCCTTGCGACGATTTCCATAGCCGCTTAGGCGAACGGGGTAATCAGGCGTGATGTCAATTTTGGCGACCCCAATCTCGTGGAGCGGTTCCCGCTCAGCGGCGGATACACCACAAATAATAACGCAGAGCGATAGCCCACAAAGGAATCTCAAAAATGTTTTCATGGTTCAAACGATTGACCATCGTCCCCGATCAATGAGGAAAGGTTGCATCAAGAACACAACTCGGTCAGCTTTGAAGGGTTTATAGCCCAAACCACCGGGAGATTCCAAGCTCCTTCCGTTTGTCATCCATATTGGCAGTCGCGAAGGCGGCGACGAGTTTAGCCGTAAAATTACGCGGCAGAAAATGGGTTCGTCCTCACGCTAACCCTCCACGAACCGCTCGCACCGCTGCAAGGTCTTGGAGTGCGCCAGGCCTCTGGCGCTTTGGAAGTCGT
>CAZYYS010000324.1:0-6545 GCA_964651015.1 uncultured Verrucomicrobiota bacterium | reverse complement strand
AAGGGCGGGGTGAGGTCCGCTTCCTCACGTCAGCGGCTACGGGAGTCCACCTCCTTACGTCGGTGGCTACGATGAGTGCGGTGGCTACGGGGTCAGGTAGCCGCCGAAGTAATGAGGCGGATCCGGAAGCGTTCGCGCTACCCGCTCCTCCGCGCCACAGTCCCGCTGGCTTGAACCATTCAATCCGCACCGCGCGCCTTTCGCTTATCATCCTTGAACCGGAAAGGCGCGTGACCAGTGAGGTCTTTGCTCGTAATGGTCGGACACCAATATTTTTCAACGTGCTCGATGACAAGGTCCGTGCCTTCAAAATGGGAAACTTTCGGCGGTTTGTCCGGATTATACATCGTGTCAGTAAGGTCGCGGCAGAGGACGACGTTTTTACCGAGTTGCACCTGCTGCCGGATGGCGAAAGGCCGGCCCAGCACGCACATGTTCAGATGCACGCCCATGAGGATGACGTTGTCGATGCCGCGCTCGGCGAGCAGATTCCAGGTCTCCTGGCCGTTGTCGGTGATCGCGTCCTCCGGCGCGATGTCGATGGTCGCGATCTGCCGCGTCCACGCCTCGCGAATGGTGCACTTATCCTTGCAGTCGCATCCCATGTCGGAATCGTCGATAGGCAGATCCTTCTCGCGCCTCGGATCAGGCCAGCACCAGGTCGTACCCCAGCGTTCCGCCGTGCTCAACGGCACCGGCGTCTTGGCGAAAGGCGCGTTGCGGGCGCGGGCACGTTGCGGTGTGTTGTCGTAAAACTTCGTCACGCTGCTGGGCGAGTGGATGATGAAAATCCCCTTGGCGCGCGCTCGTTTGATAACATCATTCATCGGGCCGGCCAGTTCGCCAACACGGCGAGCTGCGCTTTTGCACCAATGATCATCCCACATGTCGCAAATGATGATCGCGGTCTTCTTTGCATCCCAGGCGACGACTTTGCTGGCGGGTTGCTCTGGACTTCCTTTGGACGCCGGGAGGCGTGAGCGCGTATGCAACGTGAGTTGGGGAGCGGCAGCGGAGAGGGACGTGGTCGTCAAAGCCATAAGCAGCGAAATAGGGAGAAATGGAGCGAGTTTCATAGTGACGGAGATTTCAGAGTGGTGAGTTCCAGATTGAATCGTTGTCTGGATCGTGTGGCAAAGTCATATGCGATGATTACATCGATTGCCTTAGTGGATTCGCCAACCAAAGGGAAGTCGAAAGATTTATCGGAGCGCGTACCGCTAATTGCCCTTTTACCGAGCCAAGGCGAGTTCGTAAACTTTTAGATACTGCCTACCGGTTTGTTCCCAGGAAAAATTGGTGGTCATGCCGTTGTGACGATAACGATGCAACAGCTTCTTATCGTCATATAGCACCAGCGCCTTGCGTATGCTCTTCGCCAACGCGCGGGCGGAGTACTCGGTGAATTTTATGCCGTCAGCCTTCTTCGGGTCCGCGGAAGCATCAATCACGGTGTCATCCAAACCGCCAGTGACACGAACAATGGGAATCGTGCCGAAGCGGAGGCTGTACATTTGATTCAGACCGCATGGCTCAAACCGGGAAGGCATGAGAAAAAAGTCAGAGCCGGCTTCGATGCGGTGCGACAGGCCTTGATCGAATCCAATCTTGACGGCGACTTTTTTCGGGAAACGGCTGGCCAGATTTCGATAGGCGGCTTCGTAGGCCGGTGAACCATTGCCGAGCAATACAAATTGCAAATTGGCGGCCAGCATTTCTTCGAGCGCGCCTTGCTGAATATCCACCCCCTTTTGGTCGGACAACCGGGTGATGTTGCCAAACAACGGAATGTCAGCATTCACCGGCAAACCAACTTCCGCTTGCAGCGAGAGTTTCTCCTTGGTTTTTCCAGCCAGGCGCCGAATGGAGTAGCTGTGCTTCAAGAATCGGTTGCGTGTGGTGTTCCATTCCTCGTAATCGACACCATTCAAAATTCCAAAGAGCGATTCCCGCCGTTGTCGCAGGTGTCCGTCGAGTCCGCACCCCAACGCTTCAGTCGTGATTTCGCGGGCGTATCGCGGACTAACCGTCGTGATGGTTTCCGCAAAAGTGATTCCTGATTTCAGACAGCTCATTTGTCCGTAAAACTCCAACCCGCTGGGGTTGAAATAGTCAGGCGGCAGGTTGGTGAGGTCATATTGAGCACGCGAAAAAATTCCCTGAAAAGCCAGGTTGTGGATTGTGAGGCAGGTGCCCGGCAGCTTCCCCCACCCTTCCTTCAGGCTTTGATGCAAAGTCAAGATGGGCACCAGTGCGGTCTGCCAATCGTGGACGTGAATCAACTCCGGTTGCCACGGCAAATAATGCGCCAAGTGCGTCACGCATTTGGAAAAGAAGATGAACCGCTCGGCGTTGTCGGAATAATCGTGGCCATTATTCTGGTATAAACCAGCCCGATCATAAAACTCCGGCTGGTGAATGAAATACACGGTCAAGTTTTTCTCGGGTTGCGTCGTCCAGACTTCCCCTTGGACTTGGCGATGACCGAGCGGCAAGTCGAGGTGATAGTCGAGTCGATTCAGTTCAGGAACACGTTCGCGAATGCCCCGATACAGCGGCGTGACCAGACCCACCTGATGTCCGCCGCGAGCCAGCGTTTTGGCCAGTGCGGCGACCATGTCCGCCAGGCCGCCGCTTTTCGAATAAGGATGAACTTCACTGCTGGCCAGCAGGATTCGCAGCGGAAGCCGCTTTGAAATCGCCCGAGTATTTCGTCGCGGACTCACGCAGTTATCCGATCGGCTTTCAAGTAAGGCTGCAACTTTTCCGGGACGGCAATGCTGCCATCGGCTTGCTGACAGGTTTCCACCAACGCTACGAACAAGCGCGCCAAAGCCGTACCGCTGCCGTTGAGAATATGCGGGAATTTATTTTCTCCGGCTTCAGACTTAAATCGGAGATTCATGCGGCGCGCTTGAAAATCCTCGCAGTTGGAGCAGCTCGAAACTTCCAGATAGCTCCCCTGCCCCGGCGCCCATACTTCGATGTCATAAGTCATGGCACTGGCAAAACCCATGTCGCCCGTGCACAGTTGGATCACGCGATAATGCAGTCCCAGCAGTTGCAAAACGCGCTCGGCGTTCGCCACCAATTTTTCCAATTCATCATAGCCGGTCTCAGGCTTTACGATCTTGATCAGCTCGACCTTGTCGAATTGATGCACGCGAATCATCCCGCGCGTGCCGACGCCCGCCGCACCCGCTTCCGCTCGAAAGCAGGGACTGTACGCGCAGTAATAAATTGGCAACCGGTCTTCCGTTAGAATCTCCTCGCGATGGATGTTAGCCACCGGCGCCTCAGCCGTCGGGAGGAGATACAACTTGCCCAGCGTGCTCGCATCCTTGCCTTCCTGTGCCGCGTACGCCTGGTCTTCAAATTTCGGAAACTGCCCAACACCCGTCATGCAATCGCGGCTTACCAGGTACGGCGGCGAGACTTCAGTATAGCCGTGCGCCAAAGTGTGCAGATCAATCAGGAATTGAATGAGGGCCCGCTCGAGTCTTGCGCCCCAATTCGTGTAAAGCATGAAACCGCTACCAGAGAGTTTTGCGCCTCGGGCAAAATCAATCAACTTCAAGCTTTCACAAAGTTCAACGTGCGATTTGGGTTTGAAGGTAAAAGCGGGCTGGCTGCCGTGAACGCGGACAACCGGATTATCCTCCGCGCTGGTTCCGATCGCCACATTCTTGTGCGGCAGGTTTGGCAGGCGCAGCAAGCTTGCGTGAAGAGACGTCTCGACCTCCCCAACCGACTTGTCCAGTTCAGCTATCCGATCGCCCAAAGCGCGCGTCTCGGCTTTCTTCATCTCGGCTTCGGCGAGCTTTTTCTGACCCATCAACGCGCCGATTTCCTTGGAAACGCGGTTGCGTTGCGCCTTCAACTGCTCAACTTCGGCAAGATATTTGCGGCGTTGCTCGTCAAGGGACAACACTTCATCGATTTGAACCGCGTCACCCGCCCCGCGCGTGGCCAGACGTTCCCGGACAAACGCCGGCTGTTCGCGGATCAACTTGATGTCGAGCATCGCGGGATTATAGGAATGGCCCGTTACAGGGCAAGGAGGAAGGGACATCGACGCGCCACAGCGCACGCATTAGTATCGACAACCGATAGGCAATTATGTATTCACTGTGCGGTCAGACCCAAAACGCAGCGACGGATTATGGCAAGATTGCTCATCAAGTCCGGGGCGGCGCAGGCACAGGCAATCGAACTGAAACCGGGCAAGATCCGGCTCGGTCGAAGTCTGGAGAGCGATTATTTCCTCAACGACCTCACGGTTTCCGATCTCCATTGCGAAATCCATTTTCATAATGAATCTGTGTTCGTCCGGGACCTGGACTCGACCAATGGGACATTCATTGATGGCCTCCGAATCACAGAGGCCGAGCTTCGGTCGGACCAGTTGCTGCAATTGGGGCAGGTCGAACTCGTACTGGAAATCAGCCCTTCGGTGGTTACCATTCCGCAGTTGCCGTCGGTCCAACACATCGTGTCGCACCACGTTTTGCCGGATGGATATCCGTCCTGTATCAATCACGCTGCCCGGCACGCGACGTTGCAGTGCGCGCATTGCAACAAACTATTTTGCAATACCTGCGTTCATCAAGTGCGCCGGGTTGGCGGCAAGACGTTGATCCTGTGCCCGACCTGCAGCGCGCAGTGTGTCCTGAGCGCCTATAGTGTAGATATGAAAAAAAGAAGGACTTCGTTCCTTGGCAATTTGATGGGCAGGGTGAAAAAAGGATTGAAGCGCATTCGACGATCTCACCCCCTGTGAGCAGGTGTGCTGAACTTACTGAGTCTCGTCCAAGTGAGGAACACCATGCCATTAGCACCGGGTCAGCCCGGCGGTGGTCGGGAAGGATTCGAAACCGTTTCAACGCTGTTTCGCTCCCAAGCAAGCCGTTGAAACGGCTCGCTTACCCGCTCCGCCATGTCAGCTGGCTGAAGCCGGGTGCTAATGAAAGAACCAAACCGAGTTACTCATTTTGCAAGCTCACTAAAAGAGAAGGTTATTGACGGATTCCGCATTACGAAATCGAAACCAAGGAAATCGTTTACATATCCGGAAACCCAGCTACTGTAAACACAGGCAACATTAACCACTATGAATATGAATTTGACGCATTTCCTTTCTTCCAACGCGCCATCGCGGCGCGGATTCACTCTGATCGAGCTGTTGGTGGTCGTCGCCATCATTGCGATCCTCGCCGGCTTACTGTTGCCGGCGTTGACCAGTGCGAAGATGAAGGCAACCAAGGCCGCCTGCCTCAGTAACCATAAACAACTCGCCTTGGGCTTTGTCATGTACGCCGACGATAACAATGATCGGATGATCTATACCGATCCCGGCCCGGGCCAGATTGGCAATCCGGCAGGCGGATTCTGGCCCGGACCGCACAATGACAACGGTCAGTACCAAGACCTCTCCCTTGGAATGTCCTCGAGCACGGCTCAACGTTATATCGAGAATGGAATCAGGAAAGGCGCTCTGTTCCCGTATGTGAGTGCTCCGGGCGCGTATCATTGCGTCGGCGACTTGCGGAGCAAGCGGCTTAGGCCCGGGAAGGGATACGCCTACGACAGCTATTCAAAGGCGAACGGTATGAATGGCGGAGGTTGGGATAACGCCAACCAACCGCCCTACGTGAAACTGTCGAATGTCAATACACCTGCCGAGGCCATCACATTTCTTGAAGAGGCCGATTCCCGGGGAAACAACAAAGGTACGTGGGTGCTAAATGTGAAGCCGTCCCCAGGTTGGGTTGACCCTTTCGCGATTTTCCACGGCAACGTCAGCACAATTGCATTCGTGGACGGACACTCCGAAGGACATACGTGGCGAGACAAAAACGTAATCAAGGCTGCCAGAGACTCTTCCAATGGCATCGACAGCTTTTATTGGGCAGGTGGTGATTCCAAGAACGTCGATTTTCAGTGGGTTTATCAGCGATACAAGCATGGGAAGTGGTCGCCACTGTGATGCTTGGGAGGCTGAACCGGGCTGGGGAGTATTAGGCCGCCAAGTCCTATCACCTTCACAGCCAAGAAGCCACCGACCGGCCAGGACATGACCGCAATTCTGCTCCGGGCGCGCCTTGGCGAACAAAACAGTTTACATAATAGGGAAGGCGGTTAGCTTATTCCCGAACAACCTTGATCACTATGAAGACGAGTTTAACCCGGTTCTTTTCCTTCAAGTCACCATCATGGCGCGGATTCACTCTCATTGAGCTACTGGTGGTCATTGCCATCATCGCCATTCTCGCCGGCCTTTTGCTGCCCGCGTTAGGCCGGGCGAAGGACAAGGCCTTCGTCGTGAACTGCCTCAACAACCAGAAGCAACTCGCACTCGCGTTCGTGATGTATGCGGATGACAACGGCGGCGTCATGCAAGGTCGCTATATTCAGGGTGTGGATCAATACGGAGGCGGTTATTGGCCGGGACCGCAGCCAAGCCTCACGACCGGTATCTCGGAGCAAACCGCCATCGATCGTGTCCGAGCCGGCTTCACCAAAGGGCCGCTCTGGAAATATGCCCC
>CAZYYS010000323.1:0-6553 GCA_964651015.1 uncultured Verrucomicrobiota bacterium | reverse complement strand
GGTGCTGCTCGAAGCACCTTGAACAACTGCGCAGTTACATCGAACTCCGCAAAAGAGAAAGGAGGCGGCTGCTTCCTCAGCGATCTGAACAACTGCACGGTCGTTGATAATTCGGCTAAGACTGCCGGCGGTACCTACCATGGTGCACTGAACAATTCCCTCGTCTACTACAACACGGCTCTGTATGGAGCCAATTATCCGACCAATGCCGAGTTGAATTACAGTTGCACCACGCCACTTCCAATGGCCGGGGTCGGCAACTTCACGAACGTCCCGCTTTTCGCAGACGCGGAAGCCGGGAATTTCCGTTTGCAATCCAACTCTCCCTGCATCAATGCCGGACGAAATGCGTTCGCGTCAGTAAGCTCTGACTTGGACGGCAATTCGCGGATTGTCGGCGGCACGGTGGACATCGGTGCGTACGAATTCCAATGGCCGCAGTCTACCCTCTCCTACGCCTGGCTTCAGCAATACGGATTACCAATGGACGGCTCGACGGACTTTGCCGATCTCGACGGTGATGGCCACAACAACTGGCAGGAGTGGCGGGCGTGGACGGACCCAACGAATTCGGCTTCTGCCCTGCGATTGCTCTCGCCGATTGTGGGCACAAACGGCATCCAGGTCCGATGGCAGGGCGAGGCCGGCCAGAACTATTTCCTGGAGCGCAGTTCCAATTTCGGAGCGCCTCCAACCTTCGAACCATTGGCGAGCAACATTGTCGGTCAGATGGGAACCGTGACATTCACGGACACCAACGCACTGAGAGCCGGGCAATCCTTCTACCGCGTCGGAGTGAAGGAATGAACTCCGAGCAATGATGCACAACCAAAACTGGTGGCTCCCATGAGTCTCAAAATCACACCTGCCTCGCATGGACCGACTGCACAGCCAGAACGAAGCTGAACCATTGGTGGCGCGAGCACTTGAAAAATTTCAGTTTTCCGAATCCTCAATCGCGCCACACAAATTCGCCTTTGGTGACACTCCAATCCAAGCCAAAGAACCCCACACCGCGAACCCCTTTGATCCCTTCGCTCAACATCTCCGGACCGATAATTGTGACATCGGGGTAGGCAACGCCCGCTAGAAAATAGGGAAGGCGGTCGGTTAGTTTCATGCCCGTTACTCCCGTCCCCGTCACGACGCCGACCGACGCGCGGTCGCTTCCCGGGCGCGGTCGCAAAAACAAGCAGGCCAGATCTGAACCCGCCACGTGGCGTTCACCCACACGGATTTCACCGCGCCGAACCTGCACCGGGCTGTCGCCCAACAACGCTAGCCAGTCTCCGTTGGAATCCGCATTGCCGTACACGATCACCCCCCTGTCTTTCTCAGCCGCTGGATCAAATGCGGTGTCTGCGACCACATCCACCGAGGCGTTGCCGCGATACCAATATGATTCGGCATCAAAGCGCGCCTTGGCGAAAGCCCAGGCATTTTCCTCCGGTGTCCCTTTTGTTCCGTAAACAAGAATCACTCGATTCCGAAACGCCTCTTTGAAGGGGCCGTAACGATGCGGCCCCTTCTCGGCTAGCGAAGGTTCGCCAGTCAGACTCCATTTTCCGTCCTGCCGATTCAGCCAGAGTCTTTTTTTCTCCGGCCAGGAAATCTTCTCAAAAGTCTGCCCATCCACTTCAATCTTGATCGCATCTCCAGGCTGGGCGTGGTCCAAACTCAACGCAAGGCGTGCCACGTTCTCGGTGGTGCCGGCGAAGCGCCGCTGCCACGGATCCCACCGAAGATTTACCGAGGACGCGACGAGCGGGCTGGCTTGCGCCTCAATGCCCGCCCAGCGTGACCATGCGGACACTCCCGGATTCACGGTCGTGAAATTCACCTGTCGCACACTCTCCGCCGACGGCAGCGCGCGGCGCGCGAAGAAATCAAACATCGGCGCCCAATCGACACATTCGGCTCCCGGCTCATCGGAATTTTCCCACCAGTGGCCGGCGCCGGGCTGTTCGTGCCAGGTGAAGTCCTTATGAAAGCCCTCCAACCGCTTGCGCATCGTGCGGGCCTCGGTCACCGGCACGTTGTCATCCGCGTCTCCGTGAAGAATATAAACCCCCATTTGCGCCAGGTTGGTTGCCAGCAAAAGTGTGTCGCTGGAGTTCGCTGCGCGCCGCAACAACCGGGCCACCGGATCGTTCGTCTGCCAGCCGGTTGACGACCGGGTGTAGGAAAAGAAACTGATCCAGCCCGCGCTCGGGCCGACCGCGCCAAACAAATCCGGGTAGGCGCAGGCCAACTGCCACGAACCGTGGCCGCCCATCGAATGGCCGGTGAGATAGGTTCGCTGCGGATCGGTGTTCAAGGAGCGCTGCGCGAGATTCAGAACTTCAATGGCGTCCAATCGCCCCCAATCTTCCCAGTCGAATCCGTACGGTCGCCGGTTCGTCGGCGCAACAATGTGCCCCCACGTTTTGCTCGAGTACGCATCCGCCTGACCAATCGCTTCCACGCTCGCGCCATGCAATGAAAGAAACAGCGCCGTTCGTGAGCCATCAGATCGCGGCGGGCGCGCGGGATTGAGCGCGAAGTACTGCACGCTGCCGTCGATCTCGCTAACGAATGTCCGCTTTTGCGTTTGCAACGGTTGGCGAATGCGCAGTGTCGTGCGGGTGGTGTCCAGAATTCTTTCATTCGCCTGACCTTTGGCTGTTAGTTCCAGTTCCAAGTCCCCCCGATCATCGGCCGCGGGCGACTTGCCTTCCAAGCGCACGCCGACTTTGCGGCTGGTCAGCGGCGGAATCGTGGGCAATGAGGTGACGACGGGCTCGCCATTCAGCAAGACGGTGCGCACCGCCAGATTATCGCGCCGCTCCTTTGTTGCGTTGATCACCACCAGCGCGCCCCACGATTTGGTGGTTTCGCCCACGATCAGATCCGGCATCGTGAGATCGCTCAAGTCAAACGCCACTCCGGTTTTCGGTGCGACGAGCGCGGCTTTCAACCTCCCACGGCCAACGTTGAACAGGAAATCGTTGGTCCCCTTTTTGAGCAACACCGGCAAACGAACGTAGCCGTAGCTATACGTGTCACCGGCGCGGGGCTCGCCATTTACATAAACCATCGCGTGCCCGGACGCTTCGAGCAGAAGAATCTTCTCTTGCTCGGCGACAATCGACATGTAGGCATAACCGCCTCGCAGCACCTCGTGCTCAAACCATCCGTTCGTACCGAACGCGAGCGGCGACCAATTCAATGTCCCTCCATCCGGCAAGCTCACCGCTTCGCCTGCCGATGGCCGCGTCCAACGACCGGCGACGATTGCCGCTTCGATGGCGTCGGTGTGCACGGACGAGCCGCCCGCTCGACCCGGCGATTTGATCACCAGGCACTCGCGCCACGTTATTGAAGCCGCGTTTGTGCTGGGATCGTCATTCGCTCTAAGGAAGTTGGAAGTCGTCGCTACTTGCAGGATGACAATCGTGGCGACCAGGAAAAACTGTTTCATGTTCTGCATTAGGATTGAAATGGAATGTAAGTCAGATCACTCGGAAATCGGACGCGCAAAGTCTTCATTTGAACACCCACGGTGAAGTGCCCACTCCCAGTTCCTCAAACAGGAAGGCGTAGATGTCGGCCTGCTCGGCTACGCGGTCCTTCAACGATGAACCCATACCGTGCCCGGCGCTGGCTGTGGTGCGCAACAGGATCGGGTAACGGGAACGAGTGGCGGCTTGGAGGCGGGCGGTCATTTTGCGGGAGTGGGCCGGGTTCACGCGGCCGTCGTTCTCGCCGCATGGGAAAAGCACGGCGGGATAAGCAGCGCCATCTTTGACGTGATGGTACGGTGAGTAAGCAAAAAGGGCTTTGAACTGGGCTGGGGCGGCGACGGTCCCGAACTCCGTGATATTGAACGCGCCATTCGGATCAAGTTCCACGCGCAGCATGTCGTAAATGCCCACGCGGGCAACAACCGCACGGGCAAGATCGGGGCGTTGGGTCAGAAACGCGCCCATCAGGAGGCCGCCGTTGCTACTGCCGGAAACGGCCAGTTTGGCGGGGCGGGTGTACTTGTGTTTGACTAGGTATTCAGCACAAGCGATGAAGTCGTCGAAAACATTTTGCTTCTTCGTAAGATTGCCAGCCTTGTGCCATTCCTCGCCGAACTCGCCACCGCCGCGCAGATTGGCAATGACGTAAATGCCGCCGGCATCGAACCAGACTCTGCGCATGGCGTTGAAACCGGGCGTCAGATTGATGCCATAACCCCCATAGCCATAAAGAATCGTCGGATTGTTGCCGTCGAGTTTAAGCCCCTTCTTGCGCATGATGTTGAGGGGAACTTTCGTCCCGTCCTTGGAGGTGGCAAATTCGCGGACGACTTCGATATCTCCGAACTCGGCCGGTGAAATGGTGCGCAATGCGGTTGGTTGTGTGGATTTCTGACCGGGCCGCCATTCGTACCAGCCAGGCGGCGCTAGGTAGCTCGTATTCGAGAACAGCACGTCGTCCTCATGCCAGCAGTGCAATCCGCCAAAGGACGAGACAGGCAAGATGGGAACTTCAACCGTCTTATGATGATTCAGACGCTGGAATCTCAGGCGCGAAGGGCCACCGTCGAGTTCGTCCACATAAAGTCCGTTCGCGGATGGTTCAAAGTTCTCGATGACACCACGCCCTTCGGGCACGACGACCGTGGCCTTGCCTAAATCCGGGGCGTTGGCAGCAAGATGGAGGATTTTTCCGTGCGGCGCGTTTTTCAGCGAACGGAGGTAGAGCGCGCCATCGCGCCCGAACTTGATTTGCTTCACCCCATCCTCAAAGCGCGTGAGTTGACGCCATTGACCGGAAGCATTGCGTAGATAGTGCGCGAAGTCGCCGCCGTCGCCGTTGGCAACCGAGGCCAGCAGCCATTGGCCATCCTCACTTGATTCAAGATCAATTTCCGCGATGCGCGGGAACTCGCGCCCGATTTGATAAGTGTCGGCGTTCTCCGGTGTGCCAAGCTTGTGAAACCAGACCTGCTGGTAAAAATGAAGGTCAGCTTCCGGGCGTTCACCGGCCTTTGGGTAGCGGGTATAGAAGATGCCCGTGCCGTCGGCATTCCAAGCTGCACTGCCGCCGCCGGTAGGATACTGAACGCCGGGAATGGTATCGGGCAGATGCCTGCCCGTGTCGGTTTCGAAAAAATGCAACATGCCGTCTTCGCTACCCTTCTCGGAAAGGCAAATTGCCACAAGGCGGCCATCCCGTGACGGCACAAACCAATCCATGGCGGTCGTGCCGTTGGTGTTCCAGGCGTTCGGATCAAAGACGATTTTTCGCAGTGCGGGTGGATAAACGGATTTGAGCCGGACGAGCACTGGCTGTTGCGCCGGCGGTTTGTTGCGCAGCGCAAAGATGTTTTCACTGCGCTTGAAGGCGAGCGAGTAGCTGGCTGATTCTTCCGAGATCAATTCCTCGAGCGCCTGGGACAGGCCGTTGTAAAACGGGAGCTTGTCGAAATAAGCGCGCGTGCGTTCATTCTGTCGGCGTGTCCAGTCGCGCACAGTAGCGTTAGTGGAATCTTCGAGCCATTGGTAATCCTCAATGACCTGAACGCCGTGATAAGTATTCGTGACCGGCTGGCGTGCAGTGGGAACGGACGGCAGTTGCGCAAAGCCAGTGCGCGCGAGGGTGAAGCCGGTCACCAGCAGACAAACAGCAGAGATTTGCGTCACGGAATGCATTGATCAGATTGTGCCGGAAACGACGAGCATTGTCATGGGGGTTTTGTGGATTATTGCCAGGCGAGTTTCGGGTGGCCTGAAACGAATTTGCGAACAAGACCAACAATGAATTTTAGTTCGTGACGAAAACTGCTTTTCCGTTGCTTAATGGTCCAAACCTATGAACGCTGAATCCCGTCTCGCAGAATTGAAACTCGAACTTCCACCTGCACCCAAACCGGTCGCGGTGTACAAACCCCTGGTCATCGCCGGCAACCTGGCGTACGTCTCTGGTCACGGCCCGCTGAAACCGGACAAGACGACGATTGATGGCCGCGTGGGCGCTGATCTTGATCTCGAAGGTGGCAAGCGCGCCGCCCGACAAGTCGGCCTGGCGATTCTCGCCACGCTGCGCAGCGAGCTTGGGAGCCTCAATCGCGTGAAACGACTCGTGAAAACCCTCGGCATGGTGAACGCCACGCCCGATTTCCGCGACCACCCACAAGTGATCAACGGTTTCAGCGAGTTAATGGCCGATGTATTCGGTCGCGAAAACGGCATCGGCGCCCGCAGCGCGGTTGGCATGGGTTCGTTGCCGGGAAATATCGCCGTAGAAATCGAAGCGATATTTGAAATTGAGTAGATTTCCTCGCCTCGGCTGACAACCGCTGGTGCCCAAGGTCCAAACCCCTTCAGCTTTTTGAAATCAGCACTCCAAAGTGAATGGCACACGGTTGCAAACACTGACGAAGTGCCTTCACCAGCCTTGCTCGTTTATCCCGCTCGCGTTGCGGAAAACATCCGGCGGATGATCGCCATCGCCGGCGGCGTTGAGCGACTGCGTCCGCATGTCAAAACGCACAAGCTGGCTGAGGTTGTTCGCATGCAGATGG
>CAZYYS010000322.1:0-6603 GCA_964651015.1 uncultured Verrucomicrobiota bacterium | reverse complement strand
GGCGTGGCCGTGGTCGAGAACGTGAGTTCGTTCTCGCCGGCCAGCGACGTGATACTGGCGGCAGGCATGGTGGCGCGCATGGCGGATGTCTTACGCTACGCGAAACAATCGGTGCTTGTGGTGCGCGCGGCGTTTTTGATCTCCGCGCTTTACAACGCGGTCGGCATCGCCATCGCGGCGCGCGGATTCTTATCGCCAGTAGTGTGCGCGATTCTGATGCCGCTAAGTTCGGTGACAGTCGTGGCTTTTGCGTGCGGGGCGGCGGCGTGGTTCGGAAGCACGTTGGGCGAACAGGAGGCGCGATCATGATCGTCATTTTCCTTCTCATTCCGTTGAGCATCGTCGTGGCGGCGGCATTTCTCGGTGCATTCATCTGGGCCGTGCGCTCGGGACAATACGAAGATACTTGCACGCCGGCGATGCGACTGCTGTTTGACGAACGAAACTCGACGAAGCCCCTCACCCCGTCCCTCTCCCCATAGAATGGGGAGTGGGTGGCGGCAGGCCGGGTGAGAGAAACACAAACCACACAGTCTCCTTTTGATTCCATCCACACTCAATGACATGAACAACCATATCGAAACCCTCAAATACGACAACCGTATCGTCCGCGCATTTGCGATTGCGACCGTGATCTGGGGCATCGTCGGCTTCAGCGCGGGTCTGCTCATCGCCTGCCAGCTTTTCTGGCCGAATCTGAACTTGAACCTGCCGTTCACGACGTTCGGGCGACTGCGCCCGCTGCACACGAACGCGGTCATCTTTGCCTTCGTCGGCAACGGCATGTTCTGTGGCATCTACTATTCGTTGCAACGGCTGTGCAAAGCGCGGATGTTCAGCGACGCTCTGAGCTGGATCAACTTCTGGGGCTGGCAGTCCATCATCGTTGCCGCAGCCATCACGCTGCCGCTCGGCCTTACCACGAGCAAAGAATACGCTGAACTCGAATGGCCCATCGACATTGCCATCGCGGTCGTCTGGGTGGCCTTCACCGTGAATCTGGTTGGCACAATTCTGAAACGCCGCGAGAAGCATCTCTACGTGGCCATCTGGTTTTATATCGCGACGGCGGTTACAGTGGCGTTACTGCACATAGTCAATTCGCTGGAAGTGCCGGCCGGTGCGTTCAAGAGCTACTCGATCTACGCCGGGGTGCAGGACGCGCTCGTGCAGTGGTGGTACGGACATAACGCCGTCGCCTTCTTCTTGACCACTCCGTATCTCGGTTTGATGTATTACTTTCTGCCGAAGGCGGCAAACCGGCCGGTGTTCTCGTATCGGCTCTCGATCATTCATTTCTGGGCGCTGATTTTCATCTACATCTGGGCAGGGCCGCATCACCTGCTTTACACCGCGCTGCCGGTCTGGGCGCAATCGCTGGGGATGGTCTTCTCGCTGATGCTGATCGCGCCGTCGTGGGGCGGAATGCTGAACGGGTTGCTGACGTTGCGTGGCGCGTGGGACAAAGTCCGCCAGGATCCGATGCTAAAGTTCATGGTCGTAGCCGTGACGGCTTACGGCATGGCGACGCTCGAAGGACCGATGCTTGCCATCAAGAGTGTCAATTCGCTGTCGCATTACACGGACTGGACCATTGCACACGTTCATACCGGTGCGCTTGGTTGGAACGGATTCCTGACATTCTCAATGCTCTATTGGTTGTTCCCGCGCCTGTACCGAACTCAGCTCTGGTCGGTGAAACTGGCGAACTATCATTTCTGGATCGCGTTGCTTGGGATGATGTTCTACGTGGTGCCGATGTACTGGAGCGGCATCACCCAAGGTTTGATGTGGAAGCAATTCACGCCCGAAGGGTTCATGCAGTATCCAAACTTTCTGGAGACCGTGTTGCAACTCGTTCCAATGTACCGGTTGCGCGCAATTGGTGGCGCGCTATACATCGTAGGCGCACTGCTGATGGCGTTCAATTTGTGGAAGACGGCCAGGAGCGGTCAGTTTGAACCAGAAACCGAAGTGCAAGCTGCGTCATTCAAAGGGCAGGAGCCGCACGCTGAATCGAAAGGTCCATGGGGACATCGCTGGCTTGAAGCAAAACCGCTAACCTTCACCGTGCTGGCGTTGGTGGCCGTTCTGATTGGTGGATTGATCGAGGTCATCCCCATGTTTCTCATCAAGGACAACGTTCCGACCATCTCCAGCGTGAAACCCTACACTTCCCTTGAATTACTCGGCCGCGACATCTACATCCGTGAGGGCTGCGTCGGTTGTCACTCCCAGATGATTCGCCCGTTCCGTTCCGAAACCGAGCGCTACGGAGAGTACTCCAAGGCCGGCGAGTATGTTTATGATCATCCATTCCTCTGGGGATCGAAGCGAAGCGGACCCGACCTTCATCGCGAAGGTGGCAAGTACCCGGACGCCTGGCACTATAACCACATGGATGATCCGCGTTCCACGTCGCCGGGTTCGATCATGCCACGCTATCCATGGTTGTTGACGCAAAAACTCGACACGTCATCGCTATCAGCTCGCATCGGCGCGTTGCGCAAGGTTGGAGTGCCGTATCGCGAAAACTACGAAAGCAAGGCACTTGATGAATTGAAAACCCAGGCTGGTAAGATTGTTACCAACCTGCAATCCGGTATGGTGAAAACCGAAGCGGACAAGGAGATCATTGCGTTGATCGCCTATTTGCAACGGCTGGGCACCGACATCAAAGTCGCACCCGCCACGCCGCCGCCGGGAGTTCCCAAGACGGCATTGCTAAACCCCTCGACTCAAGCGAGCAAATAAAAAACTGTTATGATTCAAAATGTGTTACAAGACATTGGCGGCATCGGGATTTACGGAGTGATCTCGATTTGCTTGTTCTTCCTCGTTTTCACCGGAGCGCTCGTGTGGGCGATGCTCCAGAGGAAGACATTCCTAAAATCAATGAGCGCTCTGCCGTTGCAGGACGAAGATTCCGGCACGCGGCGGAAGGGAGAAATTCGCCATGAATGATCCAAAAGAACCATTGTTGCTGGACCACGAAGCCGACGGCATCAAAGAGTTGGACAACAATCTGCCGCGCTGGTGGGTGTGGTTGTTTTATCTGACCATCGTTTTCTCGGTCGTTTACCTGGGTTATTATCATGTGTTCCGTGCGGGCGATCTCCAAGCTGCGGAATACGACAAGGAATGGAAGAAGGGTGAGGAAATCAAATCAAGCGCAATTGCCAAGTTCGAGTCCTCGCTCGGCGCACTGGAACCTTCCAAGGACCCGCTGATCCTCGGTAAAGGTCAGCAGACATTTGTGGCGCTCTGCGCTCCCTGTCATCGCCCCGATGGCGGCGGTCTGGTCGGCCCCAATCTCACTGATGACTATTTTATCCATGGTTCCAATTACGTTGACAGTCTCAAGGTAATCATCAACGGCGTGCCAGAGAAAGGCATGATCACTTGGCGAGGATTGCTGAAGCCAAGCGAGGTTCAAGCGGTCGCGAGCTACACATACACATTGCGCGGCACGAAACCACCCAATCCCAAGCCACCGGAAAACCAACAGCAACCGGAGAAACCGAATGTTTACGAATGAATCGGCGACAAACACATTCGTGTCCTGGATTGGCGAATAGGCTCTCCACAATCGTGAGCGGAAGTCGTTCGCCTCGTGAAGGGAACGCCAACCGTACCTCCCATATTCTGAGCCGTATGCCCACCCTGCAAGCCAAACGCGATCAGCCCGACGACCACTCCGTCGAACAGGAAATCAAATGGGAAGATTTCCGCGATCATCTGGCGACGGCGGACAAGCAGGGCAACCGCCGCTGGATTTACCCGAAGAAACCTTCCGGGCGGTGGTATCGACGGCGTACTTACCTGAGCTGGCTGCTGCTGGCCATCATGTTTGCCGGGCCGTTCATTCGCATCAACGGCAACCCGCTGCTCATGATCAACATCGTCACCCGTCGTTTCTCCATCCTCGGTCAGATTTTTTGGCCGCAGGATGTCGCCATTTTTGCCATTGCAATGCTCGTCTTCCTCACCGGGATCATCATCTTCACGACCGCATTCGGGCGACTTTGGTGCGGCTGGACCTGCCCGCAAACGCTGCTCATGGAGTTGGTCTTCCGCAAAATCGAGTACGCAATCGAAGGTGATGCCGTGGCACAGCGAACCCTGGCGGCGGCGCCTTGGACGGCTCGGAAAATAGCGAAGAAAATGGCCAAGCACGCGATTTTCCTCGGCCTCTCCTTCGTTATCGGGAACACGCTATTGAGCTACATTATCGGCAGCGACCAGCTCATCCATATCATCACCGACAACCCGTTAAATCATCTTCGGGGGCTGATCTTCATGATTCTTTTCACGCTGCTGTTCTATGCGATCTTTGCCCGCTTCCGCGAGCAGGCCTGCACGTTCATTTGTCCTTACGGTCGATTCCAGTCCGCGATCCTCGACGAAAACACGCTGGTTGTTGCCTATGATCACAAACGCGGCGAGCAACGCGGCCCGCTTCACCGTGAGCAGACCCATGACCAACGCAAGGCCGCGGGCCTCGGCGATTGCGTCGCCTGCCGCCAGTGCGTGGCCGTCTGTCCCACCGGCATCGACATCCGCGACGGTACGCAAATGGAGTGCGTCAACTGCACCGCCTGTATCGACGCTTGCGACACCATCATGGACAAGATCAACCGTCCACGTGGCCTCATCCGCTTCGCCTCACTCAACAGCATCGAGCGGGGCGCGCGTCAGCGGTTTACGCCGCGCATGGTTGGATACAGCGTCGTGCTGGCGGCGCTGATTTCCTTCTTCCTTTTCCTCCTGTTCACCCGCACGGATGTGCAAACCACGTTGCTCCGGGCGCCGGGTGCTCTCTTTCAAACAACGCCCGACGGCAACGTCGAAAACATCTACACGTTGAAACTGGTCAACAAGACTTCGCGCGACGTTCCCGTGCAGCTCAAGTTGGAAAACATCGACGGCCAGCTTTCGGTAATGGGTGGCCATGACCTGGTCGTGTTGAAAGAGCAACTTGCCCAAACCTCGGTGCTTGTTCAGCTCGCGCCCGGCGTGCTCAAAGGGCCCAATACCCGGCTGAAGGTCGGCATTTACTCCAACGGCAAACTCTTGGAAACTGTAAACACCGTCTTCATCGGTCCTCGGGACGGTTCCATCGGAAACTAAGACACGTATGAACACTTCCACGCGCAACCCCTGGCCCATTGCCATCATCGCGTTCTTCGCCATTGCCATCACAGGCATAATCGCATTCACCGTGTTCGCGACCAGGAACGAGATGGAACTCGTCCGGGAGGATTACTACGACGAGGAGATGCGCTTTCAACAACAACTTGACCGGCTGAACCGCACTCAAGCGCTCGGAGCGCAGGTATCAGTTGCCTATGATTCTCATCAACAGTCCCTGACAATCACTTTGCCCGCCGTTCAAACCCGCCACCAAAAGTCCGGGCGAATCCACTTTTATCGCCCCTCCGACGCAAGGCTCGATCAGGATATCGAACTCGCGATCGATGCAGAGGGATCCCAGCGCGTGGACGCCCGGAAGTTTCGGTCTGGCTTGTGGAGAGTGCGCGTGTATTGGACAACGGACGGTCAGGACTATTTTTCCGACCAATCAGTCGTAATCACTTCCAACTCCTCCTAGCCCTACATCAATATGGAACTTTGGACCGCATTTCTTTTAGGCCTCGTCGGCAGTCTGCACTGTGCCGGGATGTGTGGCCCACTCGCGCTGGCTCTGCCCGCGACCGGAAAAACCCGGGCTTCATTCATTCTTGGCCGGGTGGCGTACAACGCAGGTCGAGTCGTCACCTATTGCCTGCTGGGAACAGTGTTCGGTTTGGTCGGTGGTACCTTCGCCGTTGCTGGAATCGCGCGATGGGCATCAATTGGTGCCGGGGCTGCGATTCTTATCGGGTTGTTTGCGTCGTCACACCGGGCGCCGAATGCGCTGATCGTGAAAGCCGTCGCCTGGCTTCGGTCACAATTGGGATTTTGGCTTGGGCAACGAACTCTGACCGCGACCTTCGCCCTCGGCGCGTTGAATGGTTTGCTTCCTTGTGGCTTGGTCTATGTGGCGTGTGCTGGAGCCGTGGCGGTTGGCGGCTTGGTGTCGGGCATGGAGTACATGCTGGCATTTGGTTTGGGAACCATACCGCTGATGCTTGGGTTGGGTCTGGCGGGAAGACCGATCCAACTCGCGTTCCGCTTGAACCTTCAAAGGCTGATACCGTTGAGCGTTTTTGCAGTTGGAATGTTGTTGATTCTGCGTGGCATGTCTTTGGGCATTCCCTACGTAAGTCCCGATCTGGGAACCGTCCATGGCCAAAGCTGCGCCTGTCATTAGGGCTTGAAGATAGCCATCAGGGTTCTTTTGCATTCTTACTGTTTGCCGAAATTTATTTACGAATCACCCCCCCTCTCCCCAACGGATGTCCCCGAGCAAGAAAACTCGCGCGTTGAACTGGGGAGCTTCGACCTCCAATATTGGACGCGCATCGGGGCCATGAACCAGCTTTGCCCGGTAACGCTGGTTTTCCAACCGGCAAGACGCGCCGACAGGAAAGTCGGCGTTACGGTGTGACGGTTCATGGAAAGCTCCGACCTCCAAAATTTGGATGCGCTTTGGCCCCATGA
>CAZYYS010000321.1:0-6621 GCA_964651015.1 uncultured Verrucomicrobiota bacterium | reverse complement strand
CTGGTGCGTCGGACAGGACTTGAACCTGTAACCTTCTGATCCGAAGTCAGAAGCTCTATCCAATTGAGCTACCGACGCGCCGTTCGGGGGAACGAACGATGAACCAGTTTAGCCGATCATTCCTGCGAAATTGAAACATATCTTCGGCAGGCATGCACGTGAAATTACGCTGCTGACACGGTGACGGGCGCCCGTTTGCAAGAAGTCGAGATAACATTTCTCTTCTCTGCCGCCTTGGCTTTGCAAGAAACGGTGAACCTTGAGCAAATTACGAAAAGCAAGTGTGCACCCGACAGATACGTTGCGTCGGCGACGGATTTGGTAATCCGCCGCAGCTATTTTAGACGTGAAGCATTACTACGCATATCCTGAAGTGCGTAAGCGCATACTGGAGTTTCTCGGCGGCGATTCGCCGGAAAATGTTACGGCAGTTTACCTGACCGGCGGGGAGCGTTCGGATGCGCACCATCGTAACCCGCTTCCCACAACGGAACTGCCAACACTCTGGGAAAATGGATTGGATATTGGCCGCTCGCTCTGGGATCGCGAATCGGTCATTGCCGATCTGGACATCGAGTACGTCAACTTCGATCACCCGGACGAAGCGTACCTCTGGCCGGAACGTGCGTTTGAACTGCAACTGCCGGTTGAACAGGTCATCGCGGCCATCTTGAGTGACTATAACATAATCCCGCTCCACCTTTTGAGCGGCCGGGGTCATCATTTTATATGGCGGATTCACCGCCTTTCCGGCGCTTTCAAACAACTCGCCCGGCTCGGGCGTGTTTCTCCTTCACTTAGGCAGCTCTACACCCAGCCACACCGACCCAATGGAGAACCGGTACCTGCGGAAATGGGGGATGCCTTCGCCGGTTTGGGACTGCTGATGGAATACCTGGCGCATCGCATCAAAATGGAAACTGCACCGCTATGCGACGTTCCAGTGGAATTAACCGCCGTGGAAGTCGGCCCAAGGCGGCGTGGCCGGGAGTTGATCTCTCTTGATCTCTCCGAGTACGGTGACCCATTGAGCACCCGGGCGTTTCGTGTCCCATTCAGTCCTTACTTCAAACCCTGGCAACAACCTGAGCTGCTCAACAAAGACGTGGCGGAAATCCTTCCCCCATTTTTCCAAATTCCCTTGTCCGGCATTAAATCGTCTGAAGGTCTTCAGATCATGCGGGATCGCGACCGTGTCATTGAGCTTGCCCATCATGTTTCGACGCAAATCCCCGATCAATCCCATTCCATGCCACACCTGATTCAAGCCTACCGCAAGTCGGCACTGGCTGAATTTCATGATTGGTTTTATTCCCAGGAACACCACACGCCCGACGAATGGCCGGCCACCTACGACCGCACCCCCATGGAGCCGCTGCCGTCGTGCGCTCGCTTCATCTTTGAACATCCGAACGATTCGCTCCTCCGACCCGGCGGCATCGAACGCTGCGTGCGGGTGATGCTCTCGCTCGGCTGGCATCCGCGCCACATTGCCGGCCTCATCCGCTCCAAGTTTGAACGCGACTACGGCTGGGGCGGGCAATGGGCCGGCTACGATCCGGGAACACGCGCCGATTTTTACACGCGCATCTTCACGGGATTGTTTGTCACGGGACACGACGATCTGATTGACTTCAACTGCCAATCGGCGAAGGAAGAAAAACTCTGCTTTGTGGACGATTGCCCGGACAACCTGGAGCGATTCAAGAAATCATTACTGCATCGGAGGCAATATGAGCGACTGGCCTGTCGGCCTTTCAACGGGCTGCTTTTACCAGAAGAACATTCTTGATTGTCTTGACGCCATCCGCAACGGGGGCTTCAACATGATCGAGGTGTGCTCCTTCCCGGCGCATCTGGACTATCAGGATCTTGAAGCAGTTCGCCGTGCCGCTCGGCGGATCGAGGAACTGGGGATGGAGGCGTATTCATTTCACGCGCCATTCGCTGATCGCATCGACATCACCGCGCCAGACCCCGATCAACGTAATGCGGCCTTGCAGGAAATTCTGCGTGCCGCCGAAGCCGCCGCCCTCTTGCAGGTCCGTTACTTCGTCATCCATCCTGGGCCGGAGCATTCTGGTCGCCCCGGTTGCGAAGAGCGCTTTCAACGCCTGGCAAATGCGGCGAGTGTGCTCAACACGATCGCGGTCCGCTGTCGTGAACTCGGCATAGGCTGTGTCTTGGAAAACAAACTGCCGCATCTGCTTTTTGGCAATACCAGCGAGATTCTTTGGATCATGGGGGCGATGAGCACGGTCAATGTCGGCACTTGCCTGGACACCGGCCATGCCTACCTATCCGGCGACATCTACAAAGTCATGCACAAATTGTCCGGCCACCTGCAAATGATTCATGCCAACGACAACAGCGGCAATTACGACGACCACAAACCGCCAGGCGAAGGCAACATTGATTGGCAACGGTTACTGACAGAACTGTCGCAAATCGAATTTCATGGCGGATTCATCCTCGAACTGGCCGGTAACAAGGAACTGGACATCATCCTGGCCGAAGCGCGACGCGCCCGGTGTTTCTTACGGGAGATTTCTCGCAAACTCGCTCTCTCCAGCCCACCCACAGTCAGCGTAGCACATTGTGGCAACCAAACTTCCCCATGAGTTTGCTCGGCACCAGCACGCACTCCCAAGACATGTAGGCCCTTCGCTGGCTCAATATTCATGGATAAAGAACCATTAAACCCTTGTTGACTCGCCGGAACGACTGAAATACAACCGCAAAATGAGTATTGTGATGAAGCACAATTTGCGCTCGAACATCTGTTCGCAATGAAAAATGAAGACGTTGCGGAAGATTTTCATCAACGGTTTTGTCGGAGTTCTCGCGACAATTGGCTTGATAGCCGTGGTGAGCGACATTCGCAACCCCCGACCTTGGTGGATTGCGCGGTGGCCAGCAATTGCCGACAGCGATGCTCTCCTCGACGACTGTGCTCGCCTTCTCGATCAATATGAGACGAACTACTATGCACGGGTGAATGGTGGTGCGAGTCTCATTGTTGATCGGCCGCCGGCAATACGTGTACTTAACCCTGCGTCTGTCGACGTCATCCTCGGCCAAGGAGTGATCATTCGGCTGCATCCTGGCAAGGGCCCTACCTACGGGTATGTAGTAGTGCCGTCTCTTAAGGGCGCAGCTGACCCAACACTGCCATCCGGCCTTCTGCATAATGGGCGCTATATCCTCCAAACGGAGCACCATGGGATCTACACATTCGAGGACACATGGGGACGGAATTAAGTTGCCGGTGCGACGCGACATCTGCGAACAGGCCGGTGCACTGGGCCAGCCGCACTCGCGAGTGCAACTACAGTGTTGTGCTGTCTGCTGACCGGCCCGGTGGCTGTTGCCTGTTAGGCGGACGGAATCACGGACCGCCTATTTGCCATGCGGTTTCGCGTATTCCCGGATCAACTAAAACACTTCTACTTTCAACCCCGTAATCGTCCGCACGGTCTGCGCGATTTGTGAAAGTGCCCTGAGTGGCAAATGTCCACACTCTGAATGCGGCGTGGGCCGCGTGGCGGAGTAGATTTGCACCAGCGGGACCTGCGCGCCGCCGTTTTTCAATTCCAGCAGCCGTTGCGCGTATTGTTGGATTTCCTCCTCGGGCGGCTCCTGGCCATCGAGTTGCGGAAAGAGGCTCTGGATGATGACCGGGCGTTCGCGGGCCAAGGCCAGAATGTTGGCCAGCACGATTTGCAGCGGAATTTCGGATTTGTTCACCCGGTTCATGTAAGCCTGCGTGCCGGCATCAAGCTTGGCCCAAATTTCGTCTCGTTTGGTAAGAAATTTCAAACCGTAGCGAACCTCCGGCAGGTCCAAAGCAGTGGCATTGGTGATGAGCACAATTTTGAAAAAAGGAAAACTACCGAGCGCACGCACATGCACGACGGCCTGCACGGCTTCGGCGAAGTTGGGGCACAGCGTCGGCTCGCCATCACCGCTGAGAGCAACATGACGGAGTTGAAGCAGTTCCTCCGGGACGTTGCGGTAAAGCGGCATTTCACGCAACCGACCTTGCTGAACACGATTCAGCATCTGCACCAATTCCGCTGCCATCACGTCCACATCCAGCCGCTGACTTCGGCCCGGCGTTTTGCGATCCACCTCGCAGTAGCAGCAGTCAAAGTTGCAGTGCTTGTCCGGATTCATGTTCACTCCCACGGAAAGACCCCGGGCGCGCGGCGAGATGACGACATAGACAAACCGGTTCTCGAGGAATTCGCGAGGGCATCCGAACGCAGTGTTGAACGACCGGGGCGATCGAGCGGTGACCCGTTTTTTGGTTTCGGACTCGACGGTTGCCATCATGTTGCCTCCTGTGCTTCTCACTTCACAATCTCGGTTTGGCATTCACAAACTCCCGCTCGCGCACCCTCACAACAAAGACCGGGCACGGCGCGTGGCGCACCACGTTTTCTGCCACACTGCCCAGCAAAACGTGTTTGAGGCCCGTGTGTCCATGCGTCGAAATGACGATGAGGTCAGCTTTCAACTCCTTGGCGACGTCAATGATTTCACTTACCGGCGAACCGGTGCGGACCATGGTCTTCACGGCAACCAATCCGCGAACTCCCTTGGTTGCCCAGGCGGAAAGCTGCCTCTCACTGCTTCGTTGCAGATCGGCTGTTAGCGCCTCAAACTCCACCGCCCCAAATTCACCGGCGAAATAATGAGGTTGCATGACATAAAGCAGGACGAGCCGGCCATTAAACTGCCTGGCGAACGGGATGGCGTACTGAAGCGCCTTCTTTGATTCCTTGGAATAATCAATCGGCACCAGGATTGTCTTTAACTTCAACAGCGCTGGGACCAATTCGATAACGTCGTCGTTCGCCCGGTGGGTGGCGACTGCCAACTGGTTTGGGCGATTTGAACGCTTCAAAGCTCCCCTCCTCCCGCTCTTTTTCGTTGTTCTCATCGCGCCAGTATTCTTCGTTCTTACAAATTCAGCATGACAGAGTGAACGGGCGGTCACTACACGAGCTTTGTCATTAACTGCACATTTCTTGCGCGACCCGGCGGCAGTTTTCCGAGCACCAAAACCCGATCCCCATCCCCGCTCACGAACCAACGATTACTCGTATCTATGTTCACCAGAGATGCTCCACCGAGAGATTGGATTGGAATTGCTCCGTGCGGGCGTTTAGACTGCTGCGAACCGGCTTGCAAAAGTCTCTAATTGACAGGCCGGAATTGCTTGGCTGGGTCCGGTCGAATCGAACGAACTTGGACAAAATTGTGTATGAATTCTGAAGGCTTGAGTCCCGGTGAGTTGATTACCCCGAAACGGGAGCCAAGCCGTGTTCCTCCATCTGCGACCGCAGCGGCGATGACGGCGCGACAGCGGTTTTTGAATGCCTGTCACTGTCAGGCGGTGGATCGCCCCCCGGTGTGGTTGATGCGTCAGGCCGGGCGCGCGCTTCCGGAGTACCGCAAACTGAAGGAAAAACACTCGTTCGTGGAACTCGTGCAAACACCCGAACTCGCCTGCGAAGTCACACTTCAACCGATCCGACGATTCGGCTTCGATGCCGGGATTTTATTCAGTGACATCCTTGTCATCCCGGAAGCGATGGGGCAGAAGTATCGCTTCAAGGAAACCGGTGGCGTACAGATGGACTTCGCCGTGACGAGCAAGGCAGACATCGAAAAGCTTTCCGTCGAACAAGTCTGCGAGAAGTTGAGCTATGTGGACACGGCGTTGAGCTTGGTTCGGAAGGAACTCATCGATCAAACGGCGCTGATCGGCTTTAGTGGTTCACCGTGGACACTGGCCACGTTCATGATGGAGGGCGGCAGCGTTCCAAAATATGGCCGCGCGCTTCAGCTTTTCCGTGAGGACCCAAAGACCTATTTCACTCTGGCCGAGAAAATTACTGCCGCCGTCACCGTGTATCTGAAAATGCAAGTCGCTGCCGGCGTGGACGCACTCCAGATTTTTGACAGCCACGGCGGACATCTTGCGCCGACGGATTTCCAGGAAGCGAGCGGGCGGTGGATGCGCGAAATCATTTCCGCACTCCGCACTCCGCATTCCGCACTTCCCATCATCGTCTTCTCCCTCGGCACGCACGGCAACTGGCCTGACCTCATCGCCACTCGCGCGAGCGTCATCGGCATTGACTGGCAGACTTCGCTGGCCGATGCGCGAAAGAACATTCCAGAGGGCATTGCGTTGCAGGGAAACCTCGCGCCGGCGTTGCTCGCCGAATCCACGCCGGACAACGTTGCTCGTGAGACGCAAGCCGTTCGCGAGGCCATGCGCGGCCGCCATGGGCACATCTTCAATCTCGGCCACGGTTTGACGCCGACGGCCAAGCTGGAGAATATTGCTGCGTTGGTTGAAACGGTGCGGAGTTTCAAATGAAGACGCTGCAAGTCGATCTGGAGTTGGTGAAGAAATACAATGTGGCCGGGCCGCGCTATACCAGCTATCCGCCGGCCACGAAATTCACTGATGCCGTCACTTGGGAGCAGCTGTCTGCGAAGATTGACGCGAACAATCGCACGCCGCGCGATCTTTCGGTTTATTTTCATATCCCGTTTTGCGAAACCCTGTGCTGGTTCTGCGGCTGCACGACGGTCATCACCCTG
>CAZYYS010000320.1:0-6716 GCA_964651015.1 uncultured Verrucomicrobiota bacterium | reverse complement strand
CACCAAAACCAACGCTTGCTCGCGGCGGCCTGCGGGATACACTGCTTCAAGTTAGGCGCCACCGCGTTATCATAACTTTATGACAACAAAACCATCACCACTCAAACGTGCAATCAAAGCCACCACGCAAGCTATGGCTGCACAGCGTTACGGAACGCAGGACAGACCATTCTTGTGTCCGTTTTGCGGCCACGATCTATTCAAGACTGGCCCGAATGCCATGATTGTTTCCTTGCACACCTTGGCCTGTGCAGAATGTGGTCGCGTCGAGTTTTTCGCCAAGCTCCCAAAGCCGATTCCTACATGACGCCTCCACAGAAACCAGACGCACAACTGTTGATATGCAACGAAGCTGCCAATTCTTGTTTCTTACGTCATTGCTCCGTGTCGGACGCGGTTGGTTCGCTAACCATGCGCAGCGCCTATGAGGGTTGTCAACTTGGCGTGAAGTTGGAGTTGAAGTGTATTTAGTTAAGTCGGAGATGCCGCCGCGCGACCTTCTCACCAAGGCATTGTAGCAATCTGCCCGCCCGGTCTTCAATCATTCTCCGATAATCTTTACCAGTACTCGCTTTCGCCTGCGGCCATCGAACTCGCCGTAGAAGATCTGCTCCCAAGGGCCGAAGTCGAGTTGCCCCGCCGTGATCGCGACCACGACTTCGCGGCCCATGATCTGGCGTTTCAGGTGCGCGTCCGCGTTGTCTTCGCCAGTGCGGTTGTGATGGTATTGCGAAGTCGGCTCGTGCGGCGCAAGTTTTTCGAGCCAGACATCGTAGTCATGCAGCAGGCCATCCTCGGCGTCGTTGATATAAACGCTGGCCGTGATGTGCATGGCGTTCACGAGGCACAAACCTTCCTGCACCAGACTTTTGCGGACCAGTGTTTCAATCGTGTTGGTGATGTTGAGATACCCACGGCGTTGCGGCACTTCAAACCAAAGATGCTCGGTAAGGGATTTCATAGCGGGCGGATTTTAGGCGTAATGTGCGGATAACGTCAAAGGACGGGCAACAAAATCACCGCAGTTGGGTGGTTTTTGTGCAGGGTTTACCTTTCCACTGTGAACGTGATGTCGTAAGGGGTGCTGGGGTTGCCACCGGGGCTTCTGAATTGTCTCTCTGCGCCGGCGTTGTCAATGCCATCACTGCCAATACTGTAAACGATATATCCTTTTGCCAGTTTTCGATAACGAATCGGCTCGCCATCAAACGGGTCAATCGGAACCGTCTTGAGAAAAGTTGGTGACAACTCACCAACGTTCTCCGGTAATTTGTCCTGATTGGCCAACCGGTATTGCTCCAACGCCAACCCAACCTGAACCGCCTGCAGGCGCGCAAAGTTCTCCGCGTTCCGAATGATCGCTGTCGAAAGTGGCGGGATCAGTGTCCGCGAAATAACCAGGAACGTTTGCGAAGTTTTTTCCTCCAAGCGCGCGACCAGATTCGTTGCGGCTCGGAATTGTTCAGGGAACGGGAGATTGGCCGTCGCGATGTGCGCTTTCATTGCGTCGAGGTAGAACACAAAGTCGCGTTGAAACAGTCCGGATGCTTTGTAAAGAAAAAGGCCAAATGGAGATCGAATGGACGTAACGTCGAATTCGTCGGTCGAGCCTCTGGCTGCACTCCCGACTGATTCCCTTACTGAAGATTCATACACTTGAATTCCATAACACCGTTCGCCCGCCAGCGCCCGGTCGAAGACCGACGAACTGGCAACGCACGAAAATGCCTTGGCAAGCTTGAGGAGTTGGGTGTTGTTGAGTCTGTTTTGACTGAGAATGCGCTCCAGGCTGAAGCGGGTTGAATCGAGGCATGCGATCCGAATCGATTCCGAATACAGAACGGGCTCGGTGGAGAGTGATTGCGCAAGCACGATGCAAGTTTCCAATGACCGTACGGCGTCATCCAGTTGGCCCGCTTCCGCGTGAAGAACCGCCTCCAGACAAAGCAAGCGGGCGGAATTCCTGAGCGAGTCAAGGTGTTGTGAACGATTCGATCCAGGTGTCAAGTCGATGGCATAGCGGCTTTTCGGAAGCGTCGCACCTTGATGCAAGAGTTCCAAAGACCGGCGGTTCGCGTCGAGAAGGTCAGCGATTTGTTTCCTTCGATCCAGAGGCATCGTTGCTGTGCGGGGAGGCAACCGGTTGCGCGGAAACAGCGGCATGTTGGTGGTACGGGAGGAGTCCAGTTTAAGTTGAGCAAACGCCTTGCCGAAAATCAGCGCGGCGTTTTCCTCGTCTGGAATGGCAGCACAACACTTGCCCAGGTCTTCAACAGAAACGGGATAGCCGGCGCTGGAAATCGCGCGAAGTCGGACGGCAATTTTCAAAGACAGACTGAGGCGGTAAGCGACAAAAAGCACCAAGACAAGAATCACGAACGACAGGATCATGATCGGTGGCCAGTGGTTTTTCGCGCTGACCGACGGCTGTTCCTGATGATCATTCATGGACGGGTTCGGCGTTTTCAAACCAGTAACAATTTAAGGGGCACTATGCAAACTCGTTATAGGTGAATGATCGGTCACCGGCTGGAAGGCAGCGATTTTTGCCTTTTTCCACGCGCTGTTTTCCTTCATCCTGCCGGCATGGAGTTGAAGCCGTTGATGGCTGGTGCGGGAGTTTTGATTTTTGCCGGGGCAAGTTTTTTCTTCGCGCTGGCCGAGACGGCGCTGTTTTCACTCGGCAAATGGCAGGTGCGCCAACTCGCGGAGCGTGATCCCAAAACGGGCGGGATCGTATCGCGTTTACTGGCGGAGCCGCAGGATTTGCTGGCGACGATGGTGCTGGGCAACACCTTTGCCAATGCTGCTGCGTTGGCGATTGCGCTTTGGATGGCGCTGAATGATTACTGGAATCTGATTATCACGATGGTGGCCGTGCTGGTGCTGATTCTCCTCGGCTGCGAAGTTTTGCCCAAGACCCTGGCAGTGCGGCAGGCGGAGCAATGGTCGATGCGTGTGGCGCGTCCGCTCTTGTTTTTAAGATGGTTTGCCCGCCCATTACGCGTGATCGCCCAGCGGCTCAACATGGCCATCCTGCGCGCCTTGGTGCCCAAGTCGATCAAGCCTCACGGCACGGTTTCGAATGAGGATTACCAGGAGTTGCTCGAATTGGCGTATCAGTATGGCACGCTTGCCGAAACCGAAAAAGAGATCATTTTACAGATCATCAGTCTCGACCAGCGGACGATCAAAGAGGTGATGAAGCCGCGCGCGCAGGTCACCTGTATTTCCGACGAGCTGTCCGTCGAAGAAATGATTTCCGCGGCCCGCCAGTGCAAACATCGTCGCATACCGATGTACGACGAGACCCCTGATACCATCGTCGGCATTTTGAATACGCGGGCCCTGTTGCTTGACCCGCAGATCGACCTGGCTGACGCGATTGAGTTTCCGTCTTTTGTTCCGGAGACAATGAACCTGTTGCAGATGTTGAAGAGTTTGCAACGCCAGCAGCGCGGCCTGGCCATTGTGCTGGATGAATTTGGCGGCATGGCGGGCGTGGTGACGATGGAGGATATCTTGGAAGAAATTGTCGGTGAGATCCGCAGCGAAGGTGAGGCCGAAGGGTTCGTGATGGAAAAACTGGAGCCCGGCCGTTGGCGGGTCAATGGCACCATGCGACTGGATGATTTTCGCCGTGAATATCCTGAGTTGGGTGACGTTCCGGAAGTGGAAACAATGGGCGGGTTGTTGATGGATCAGTTGGGCGTTGTGCCTAGTGTCGGTGAAACTACAATTTTTCGCGGATTGCGATTAACAACGCGCGCCGCCGATGAACGCCGCGTCCGGGAACTACTGGTGGAGGCGGTGAAATGAAAGAGCAGAGGAGCGACATCCAACGCTCGCCATTCAAGATTCAATATCGAAGCGGCAGCGGATCAGCCCGTCTCCCTTGGGCGTTGTTCAGTCCATGCCCTTGTCGTTCGAAGGATTGAAATGGAAAACGACTACCTCGTCATATTCACTTTGCTCGCAAGTCTTGGCTTGTCTTTCTTTTTCTCCGGGATGGAAGCGGGCGTGTTTGCGTTGAGTCGGGTGCGCATTCGCCAACAGATGCGGGCGGGCAGGCAATCAGCCCGGCTGCTTCACGGTTATCTTGAAAACCCGGAAAAATTTTTGTGGACGATTCTGGTCGGCAACACCGTGGCCAATTTTATCGCCCTGAGTTTGGTGGTTGGCGGATTACATCAACGATTGAGTGCGCACCCGACGTGGTTCGTGCTGGTTTTTGTGGCCGTCGTGTTTCTGCTCTATGCGTTTGCCGACCTGCTTCCCAAGATGCTTTTCCGGCTGTTTCCAAACCGTCTTTGTTTGCTGCTGGTTCGTCCATTCCGGGTGATTCATCTCGGACTGTCGCCACTCGTCGCCTTGTTGGAACGAAGTTCCCGCTGGTTGCTGCGTTGGACGGGCGGAAAGGTCTTCACCGGTCATCTGTTCGGTAACCGCGACGAACTGCGGCTGGTCATGCAGGAGTCGGCCCAGGCGCTGACGTCGGAAGAGCGGTCCATGATCAATCGCGTGTTCGACCTGCAGAATCTGATCGTGGGTCAAATCATGATTCCGCTGGCGCAAGTTGTCAGCGTGAACGCGCGCGCCCCAATGAGTGAAGTGCTTTCGCTCTGCCGCGATCGTCGCCTCACGCGGCTTCCGGTATGGGAAGGTCAGGGTGACCAACGGCGGATTGTTGGTTTGGTCAGCTTGAAGGAATTGCTCTATCACCCGGCACTCGATACGGGCAAGGCGGTGTTGGACTACGTCAAGCCCGCGCTTTATCTCGACGAAAATTTGCGTCTGGAGGTGGCCCTCCGCCGGATGCAACGCAGCGGTCAACGGCTGGCCATCGTGCTGGGTCGGGACAAACGCGAGCTGGGCATCGTGAGTCTGCAGGATATTCTCAGGGTCATCTTTGGAGACGTCAGCCTGTAAATAATGGACTGGAACGTTGTCATCTTGATCGCGCTGAAAATCCTGGCGGTGGTGCTGCTCGTTCTGCTTAACGGGTTTTTTGTTGCCGCTGAGTTCGCGCTGGTAAAAATCCGCGATACACAACTGACTCCGTTCGTCAACCAGGGTCACCGGCGGGCGAAAGTGGCGCAGTTCATTCTGCAAAGGCTGGACGCTTTTTTGAGCGCCGCGCAATTGGGCATTACGCTCGCCAGTCTGGGGCTTGGCTGGGTGGGTGAACCCGTATTCACCGCGTTGTTGTCGCCGGTGCTGGGTTGGTTGCACGTCGAAAAAGACTGGCAGCATTGGATTTCATTCGCCGTCGGATTTTCCACCATCACCTTCCTGCACATCGTGGCTGGCGAACAGGCTCCCAAATGGCTGGCGATTCAGAAACCACTGCCGACGACGATATGGATCGCGTATCCGATGCTTTGGTTCTACAAAGTATCGTATCCATTCGTGGTCCTGCTCAACCGTTCGGCGCAATGGCTGTTGCGGTATGTCGGCCTGGAACCGGCGAACGAGACGGAGGGGCTGCATTCCGAAGATGAATTGCGATTGCTTTTTTCCGCGGCGCAGGTGCGGTCGGGGGCTTCGGCCTTCGGTCGGGGGATCGTGCTCAACGCCCTCGATCTGCGCCGGCGCGTGGCTCGCGAAGTCATGCGCCCGCGCAACGAGATTGTGGGTTTGAATACCGAGGCGAGCATCACTGAATGTCTCGACGTGGCGGAGAAAACCCGGTACTCGCGATTTCCGCTTTGCGAGAGAGGGGATCTCGACCAGACCCTCGGCGTGGTTCACATCAAGGATTTGTTTGCGATGCGACTGAAGGTAAAGCAGGGAATGGAATTACTCCCTGCGGCGCGCAAGTTGATCTACGTCCCCGAAACCGCCCGGCTGGAAAAATTGCTCCAACTTTTTCTTGAGCGAAAACTGCACCTGGCCATTGTCGTGGATGAATACGGCGGCACGGTTGGGATGGTGACATTGGAGAATATTTTGGAGGAACTCGTCGGCCAGATTCAGGACGAATTCGATCAGGAAAAACCTCTGCTCGTAAAAACGGCTGAACACACCTGGGAATTGGACGGGGCTTTGCCGCTGCACGAGTTGAGCGAGTTGGTGAGCGAACCGCTGCGTGAAGGAGGAATCACCACGACCAGCGGTTGGGTGACACATCGACTTGGCGGTTTCCCAAAAGTTGGCGATTCGCTATCGGTGGGTGCTTTCGAATTGCGCGTGGAAGCAATGGAGGGGATGCGTGTCGCGCGGCTCAAGCTCGTCCGGCGCCTGGAAGAAAGATTGACGTAATGCGCCGCGGCGCTGAAGTATCTGGCCAATTACCTCTGCCGGCCGCTGCTGGCACGAAAGCCAGTTGGAACGCTGCACGGCGGTGGCGGTGACCTTCCGTTACCGGGCCAACGACGGGGCGGTGAACCGTTGCACCGTCAGCGGCCAGGAGTTCCTTCGCCGGTTCTTGCAACACATCAACACATCCTGCCCAAGGGCTTTCAACGCGTGCGACGCTACGGCTGGCGCGGCGCCGCAGCCACGGCCAAGTGGGAGCGGATTGCCGCGCCGCTGCCGCCACCCCAATGTCCGGCCTGCGGCCAGCGGATGATTTTGATCGGTTCGGTGGCGCGCCAGCCGCCGTGAGCGGGAATGGAGCGTGGCTGGTAGGAAGTTGAACATCCCTTCGGGACGCTCAATCGTGGTTTGGCTACAGCTACTTTCTGGTCAAGGGACTGGAGCAGGTGCGGTGCGAA
>CAZYYS010000319.1:0-6728 GCA_964651015.1 uncultured Verrucomicrobiota bacterium | reverse complement strand
GCTTTGAGCGGTTCACGCTATCTCAAGCCTCCGGCTCTGCCGGAGGTCGCTGACACCGAGCCGTGAATCGCGCTCGGGACGATATTGCTTAAGTTGACATGTTGCCGATTACCGCCGACTGACATTTTGCCCCGGAAACAGGCGGTTGCAAAATGATCGCTCTTGAGGAACCATGACCCATTGAAAATGCAAAGGTTTCACCGATACTTCCGCCAATGTTTGCTTTGCGGCCTGGCATTTGGCTGGAACGCCCATGCCCAGGTGGATCTGATCGTTTACTCGGATGCGTTGGCGAACGGTTTCCAGGACTGGGGTTGGGCTTCGCACAACTACGCGAACACTTCACCCGTCCACACTGGCAGTCGTTCTGTGAGCGTTACCATCGGCTCGGCTTGGGAAGGGCTTCAGATGGTTCATTCCGCCTTCGACACCACCCCTTACACCAGTGTGAGTTTCTGGATCAACGGCGGCGCCAGTGGCGGCCAGCAGCTTCAGCTATCCGGTCTGGCACAAATCGGCAGCACGCAAAATGTCTGGCAGAGTTCGGTTGCGCTCGCCACGTTGCCGGCCAACTCCTGGCAAAAGCTCACGATTCCGCTGTCGGCGTTGGGCATCGCCAACAAAAACAACGCCACCGGCATCGTGTTTCAGGACCGGATCGGCGCGGCACAACCAGCGTTCTACTTGGACGACATCCAGTTCGACGCCAACGCTGCCCCGGCGCTGGTGCATGTCAACGTCAACGCGACTCAAATTGTCCGCACCGTGGACGCGCGCCATTTTGGTGTAAATCTCGCCATCTGGGACGGGAACTACGAACCGAACAACTATGCGACCACTGCCGCGCTGCTTCAGGAAATGGGCTGCCTCTTTGTGCGTGTGCCGGGCGGTTCGCTTTCCGATGAATACCATTGGTCACTTAACACGACGTGGACCAACACCTGGCAATGGCAGACCTCTTTTCCGGAGTTCATCCGCGTCGTCACCAATGCCAACACGCAGGTGTTCGTAACGGTGAATTACGGTAGTGGCACTCCCCAGGAAGCTGCCGCGTGGGTCGCTTATGCCAACGGCAACGCCGCGTTGTATGGCACAGCTAATGACCTCACGATCGGCGTGGATTCCAACGGCACCGATTGGCGAACGGCGGGTTACTGGGCGCGCTTGCGCACGCTGACCGCTGCGTCCAATCCCGATAATCAGTTCGACTTTCTCGCGATCGGTCGCAGCGCCCCATTGGGGATCAAGCATTGGGAAATCGGCAACGAGTGTTATGGCACGTGGGAAAGAGATATCAACTCGCTTCCGAACCATGCCTACACCTACGCCGTGCGCGCCACGAATTACATCGCCCGCATGAAGGCCATTGACCCAACCATCAAGGTGGGTTTGGTCAGCGTCCCCGGCGAAAACGCCTACGCTAATGGCTACACCGATCATCCCGTCTGGAATCCGCGCACGGGCCAGAACAATTACGGCTGGACACCGGTGTTGGTAACCACGATGAAAAACCTTGGCGTCACGCCAGATTTCCTCGTCCATCACCATTACCCACAATGGACCGACCCAAACAACGTCGCCGCGTCACCGGACAACGATAACAGCTTGTTGCAATCGACAGGCAATTGGGCAACGGACGCAGCCGCCCTACGCCAGCACATCACCGATTACTTCGGGAGCGGCGGAGCCAATATCGAGCTGGTTGTCACGGAGAATAACAGCGACGCCGGGCAGCAAGGCCGGCAGTCCACCAGCCTCGTCAACGGCCTCTATTACGCGGACAGCCTGGGACAGTTGCTCAAAACAGAATTCAACAGTTTCGTCTGGTGGGACTTGCGCAACGGTACGGACACCGCTGGATTCTTTGGCCCGAACCTCTACGGCTGGCGCACTTACGGTGATCTGGGGATGGTCAACGGCTTGAGCACACGTCACCCCAGTTTCTACGCCGCGAAGTTGATGCAATGGTACGCCCGGCCCGGGGAAAAGATTCTCAACGCCACCAGCGACTACAACTGGCTTTCCGCCTACGCCACCCGGCGCGCGAACGGCTCGGTGGCTTTGCTGGTATTGAATAAATCGGCAACTACCAGCCTCAACGCTCAAATCTCACTGAATGATTTTATTCCAACCGCCGACGCGACCATCCGTTCTTTCGGCATTCCGAATGATGAAGCCGCGCGCACGAATGGCCCGGCTGCCGCCAGAGACATCAGCACAAACAGCTTTGCCGCGGCGGGCACAAACTTTACCTACAACTTCCCGTCTTATTCAATGACCTTGCTGACACTCTCTCCCGCGGCGCCTCGGTTGAAAGCAGTGTCCATGCAAGCGAACGGTCAGTTTCAACTACAGCTTCAAGGTCAGGCCGATGTGCCGTACGTGATCCAAATCTCGACCAATCTGATCAATTGGTCGTCCGTGCTGACCAACACGCTCTCGAGTAACACGTTTGAGTGGACCGACGCTTCGGCGACCAATGCGCCTCGCCGATTATATCGCGCGGTGTGGTTGCCGTAGGTTGCCGGGCAAACTCACCGCTTCCAAAAACGCCAGCCGAGGAGCAAAGAACCCAAGGCCAATAAGCTAAACACACCCGGTTCTGGAACTACCTGCGTGGAAAAGAAGATGCCGTCCAAGCCGTAGGTTTTATAAACTATGCCGGGGTCGTTCAACGTGGTGAACTTCAATTCAACTGTTTGCCCGGCAAATGCCGATATGTCCGCAGCAACCGTTGCCACTGTGAACACAGGAGCTGGTGTATTGTTTGGCAGATAATTGTAAATCAATGGTACTAGAGAACCATTAACCGATAATTCAAACGGACTGCCATAGGTGAAAAAATGAATTGACCGGGCATCCGCCGGAACATCCCCGACTTGCGAAAGAATATATGGTAGAAATGGACCAGTAGGATTCCATATCCCTAACTGAAGGTGGTAGAGGCCAGATACAGGATAGCCAAGGTCACTAAGGTTGTTATATGGAGTAAAAGTACCATTTGAGGTTACGAGCGTGTCGTACATTGTCCCCCCAACGGGAAACAAATTCAGCCCCATGATGGATCCAAAATTTTCCTGCCAACCTGGAAGTAATTCTGACGTTGGGCCATGATAACCCGACCCACCTGCCGGAGTTACGTTATTTGTGTTGGCATCATCAAACCCAAGGTTTTGAAACGGCTGCGCTGCGGTAGGCAAAATGCCGCAGGTCAGACACAATAGACATAGCGACTTTTTCACTTTGTTCCTTTCTCAATTCACAGTGGTAAAAACTCCCTGACTTAGGTTTGTGTATGACCCGCTGCCAGAGTTGATGACATTGACTGTCCGCACTTGATAAACTTTCTGGCCCGAGGGTGGCGACGTTTCAGTGAAGCTCGTGAATAGTGTTGGGGTGGCGGTTAATCGAGTGAAAGAGCGTCCATGCTGCTGGCGCGATAAACGTAATAGGCCGGGTTTGGTTCAGCAGAAGGCGACCAATTTAACACCACGTTACCCGAACCATTCGTCGTACCGGTTAGATTCGATGGTGGTGCCGAAGGATGAATTGTCAGAGTGGGGTCACCCATAATCGCCAGCACGCGGCGACCGCCGTTTGGACATTCGAATGCGTCGTTGGCCGTCTTTAGCAATCCTTCTCCCAACGTTTCTCCCAAGCCCATTCCTTCCAGTCGCCAGTTGAAGTCGCGCACCCACATGCATGCCAGGCCGTAGTTTGTAGCACCTAGAGTCGCGCGCAAGAAATTGTCCGTCAGATTCCAGTCGCCGAAGATCGAGCCAAGCAAAAGATAAAAGTCACGGCAGTTCATTCATGGAATTCATCCACGGCTTCAATCGCCGCGTTGTTTGTGCTTGCGCCACAACAGCAGAAGCCCGCCGACAATCAGCGATGCCGCTGTGCCCGGTTCAGGCACGACTTGCGGCGAAAAGAAGATGCCGTCCAAGCCGTAGGTTTTGTAAACCACACCGGGGTCATTCAACGTGGTGAACTTCAATTCAACCGTTTGCCCGGCAAAGGCTGAGATGTCCCCAGCAACATTGGCCGGACGCCAAGGATCACCCAAAGAAAAGAGTGGATAATCATAAACCAAGGGCACCAAGGAACCATTCACCTGCAATTCAAATTGACTGCCATAGGCGAAAAACTGGATTGAGTTGGCATCCGCAGGAACAGCTCCGGTTTGGGAAATAAAATAAGGCTGAAAATTGGTGGCTGGACCCCATATCCCTAATTGAAGGTGGTAGAGACCCGTTATCGGATACACAAGGACGCCACGGTCATTATAAAAGGGAGGGGCCACCCGGTTCGAGGTGACGAGAGTAGCGTAGCTCGTGTTTCCAATGGGAAATAGGTTAAGACCCATGGAGGATGGGATATTGCCTTGCCAGCCTGGGAGTAATTCGGACGTTGGGCCAACATAAGCCCCATCTCCGCCACCCCCCATTACGTTATTCGTGTTAGCGCCATCAAACCCCAAGTTTTGAAACGGCTGCGCTGCGGCAGCTAAGATGCCACAGGCAACACATAATAGACATAGCGACTTTTTCACTTTGTTCCTTTCAGGGGGCAAAGACTTCTCGGCTGAAGTTGGGGCAAGTGCCACTGCCAAAATTGATCAGGTTAGTAGTTCGCATTCCAAATCCGAGTTTTGAAAAGCACCCTCATCTTGCGCTCGCATGATGAAAGTCAATGTGGCTAAGCACGGAGCGAGCCTGTTGATTCGTCTCTTCATATTTATTTCTTTAGTGCAGCGAGCGAGCTTCATCTGACGGCGGAACGGAGTAGTCCAGATTCCTCGGCGCGCAGACCGTTTTGGGCAATGTTCCGTGCCTGCTCTCTAGCATCGCTGTTGTTTCCATTTGCCGCAAGCACGGCTGCATAGACCGCTCGATTGCCCGGTAGAGCCTGTCGCCAGTCATACTGCCGACCTTCGTACACCCGGAGCGCTGCGGCATTGTCCTTCAAACGATAACACGCCAGCGCAAGCGTCGTGCGGTAGGGCAGGCTGTCGGGGAATTGGTTCACAAGTTCTTCCGCCGTCTTGCGCGCAGTGGAAAGGTCTTTGTTTAGAAGCAGGTTCAGGTAGGCATGGTCATTGCGCAGGGCTGGATCGTTCGGCCAACGTTTGAGCATTTCACCAAGCAGGTCGCGCAGTTCCGTGGTGGTGCCCGATTTAGCAATTAACTGTTGCAAGGCTTGATACGCCGGACGGACATCCGGGGCGCAAGCGATCCACGAACGGCAGGCCTTCCTGGCCAGTTCCAGATCACCGCACTTTTCAGCGTAGAGCGCCAGCCAGGTGAGTTGTTCCGGGTTTCGTTCCGCCGCCCGCAATGCGCGATTCCAATGCATCGCGGCCGAGGTAGCCTTGCTCAACTGCAACGCCGAGCGCGCCCGGAATCCCTCGAAATAGACCTGTTCCAGCGGGACTGGTTTTGTATCCAGAATCTTGTCCAACTCCTCCCACCGCCCGAGTGATGCGAGCGCATCCGCGTGCGGGATGAAAAGTTCCTTGCGCTTGAGCGCCGTCTCCAACGGCAAAGCTTTCAGCGTTCGCTGGAATTCTTCGTGTTGGTTCAGCCAGACCGCAAATGGCACCAAGGTCTTGTGATCGGCTTCCCGATATCGGGTTATGGCTTCATCCAGTATTTGCGCCCGGCGGTTTGGTTCCAAACGAATCTCCTGATCCAACGCTTGAAGTTGCTGGTCGATTCCGCCCATAGGATGTTTCTTCAACAGCGCGATCAACTCACGTCGTTGTTCCGAGGTCAGGTCCTGGCGGCGCGTCAGGAAATTGAGCGCGTCGAGACCAATTTGGTTTGTGTCCAGCGCGATACTCCAGACGGTTTTCCGCGCTTCCGTGTCCTGCTCAAGGTCGGGCGAGTCAAACACCAAACTGGAAAAGAACAGTTGATATTGTCGGTTGGTGGGATCGTGCATTTGTGCCCGCATGGCGTAATTGACCGTTTGAGAATAGTCTCCCAAAGCGGCGAAGAGTTGGGAGGCGAGCCAGAGATTGACCGGGTGATTCGGTGATTGACTTAAAAGCTGGCGCGCTCCGTCCGCGGCCAGGCCGAGTGAGCCCGTGCGAATCGCCAGTTCGACAAACGTCCGTCGATCCAGGTCCGAAGCCTGTCCATTTAGAATGAGTTGTTGCCAGAATGGCAGTGCGGCGGCGTTGGTGGCGGAGGTCAAGACCTTCGCCATCGCATGGATAGCCGCCGGCTCGGTGCGATTCAGGAGAAACGCAGCCTGGGCTTTCTGGAGCGCTTCTGGCCAGTGATTTTGGCCGAGCAATTTCTCCGCCCGCAGCGCGAGCCGCTTCGCTCTCCAGGTCGTGAAACTCCGGTACGCCGGGCGCGCCCCGAAGAAACCTACGACAACCAACCCGATAACGATCAGCAAAACCAGCGCGCGCCGCCGCAGCTTCGCTTTTCGCTCGGCGTCCAGAGGTTCGGGTGTTGCGTTCATGATATCCACGCGCTCCGTCACCATGCCAGACAATGGGGCGTAGTTAAATCAATTCCTCAAGGACTGCCGGCAATAAATCTCTAGGTTCGGTGCGGTCGAAAGAGTCAGCCGGACTTTGAACTGCACGCTTGACCCGTTGACGATAGCCGATACCGTGTGCGCCGATTATCAGATTCAAGAACACTTTCCAAACCCGGCACTTGCCGCTCAACCTCGTGCACGGATCGATTGCGCGGGAACTCGACTGGTGAAAA